>JAMCXQ010000030.1 GCA_023474835.1 Patescibacteria group bacterium
AAAGTCGGGTTCTTATTTTCGGAAAACAGCCCGTATTGTTACGGCAAAAATGCCTTGAAAACGCCTTTTATTTTTTGGCCAAAACCTGTCCGGTGGCTCTGTAAGAATGCTGTTTTTCCCCCGTAGTTTTCCGTTCCTTCGTTCCAGGCAAGCAAAAGACCGGCTGCCGTGGCCCAGTCCGGCTCAACCAATCCTTTAATGCCCTGCACCGCGCCCAATCGGCAGGGCAGCTTGAATTTTTGTTTGGCAAAATCAACAATGCCGGGCAGCAAAGCGCCCCCGCCGGTCAAAACAATACCCGAAGGCATAGGAGAACCGCCGGTAATTTTTTTGATGGCTTTTTGCGACTCTGCGAAAATTTCATTTATGCGGGCTTCGACAATGTCTTTGAGAAATTTTCTGGAAAATTCCACTGTATGGCCTTCTCGGGCGCTTTCTTTTATCTTTTCGCTTTTGCCTTTCGCGGCGCCTGCTTTCAAAGTGGCAAACTCTTTTTTCAGATTTTCGGCCGTGGCGATTTCCGTGCGTAAACCAATGGCAATGTCGCTGGTGATGTTCGCCGAACCTAAAGGAAAAATGGCGAAATCAACCAAATCGCCTTTTTCGAAAACCGCCACCGAAGTATCCCCGGCTCCTATGTCAATTAAAATAACTCCCAGTTCTTTTTGCTCCTGGCTCAAAACCGCCTGCGAGCAGGCCAAAGGAGTGATAACCACTTCGGCAATTTCCAAACCGGCTGCTGCCACGGCTTTTTCCAGATTATTCAAAACCGGAGAAAAAATGCAAGCCAGCAAAACTTTTGCTTCCAGGCGAATGCCCTCCAGCCCAACCGGCTCTTTGATGCCGCGCTCCCCGTCGACGACAAACCCCCTTGGGAAAACATCGACTACCTCTTTGTTTGAAGGCAAATTAACGGCCTCAGCCGCTTTCAAAACCCTGGTAACATCTTCGGGAGCGATTTTCCTGTCGGCCCTGCTCACGGAAACCACGCCGGCCGATTCCATGGAAAAAATATGGCTGCCCCCCACATTGACCATTGTTTCTTTGAGTTTTTGGCCGGTTTGTTTGACAATTTCGTTTTTCACCGACTGAATGGTTTGCGCCACTTTTTCCGGCCCGACGATTTCACCGTTTCGCACGCCAAAACAAGGTAAAACCGCTTTTGCCAAAACACCGATTTCTCCGGTTTTCGGGTCTGAGGAAGCGCAAACCCCCTTAACCGAATTACTGCCGATGTCTAAAGCGAAAAGGAAAAAGGGACGGGACATATGTTTTCAAAAATTAACGATGAGCCTTAAAATGCCGGCAACTTGCTTAAATAAAAATTTTCTTTCTTTTTCATTGCTTCTCTGCCTTTGTTCGTTTTATCGTCGTATCCCGCCAGATGCAAAACCCCGTGGATAACGACCCTTGCCAACTCTTTCTTAAAACCGTCTCCGAATTTCCTGCCGTTTTTCTTTACCTCATCCAGGCAGACAACTGCCTCACCAACGAAATTTTCCCCGAAACCCAGGTTACCGAATGTTAAAACGTCGGTGGAACAATTTCTTTGTTTGTATTTTCTGTTAAGGGTTTTTATTTCGCTTCCTTTGGAAAGGACAAATGAAATTTCGGCCGACCGGTCAAACTGCTCTCCCGTGACCGCCGCTCCGGCCGCTCTTTTAAGCCATTGTTCGTCAACGGCCGAAGAAGTTAAATTCCTGACCTCCACCGTCATAATAAATTAAAGTATTTTAGCAAAACAAAAAAATCAAAGCAATGAAAACGGCTGGGGAAAACTTTTAGGGCTATTTGCACATTTTCGCTTTCAGCAGATACTCGGCTTTTTTGGCTTGACGCCTTAAAGCCGACCTCTTTTGCAGGGGACCGCTTTTTTTCTTCCTTTTGAACTGCCTTGCGCGCACCTCCAGCACCAAACCGCTTTTCCTGATTCTTTGGGAAAATCTCCGCAAAACATTCTGCGACGTTTCCCTGCCTTGTTTTTGAACAGCTACTGGCATATTTTTATTCAATTAATTATTTTTTATTTTCTTTTTTACTTCTTCCAACGCCTTATCCAGCGGCAGAATTTTTTGGTTGCTGGTTTTGCTGTCCCTGACAATCACTTCCCCGGACAAGGCTTCTTTTTGGCCGATAATCAAAATATAGTCCGCCTGCAGTTTTTCAGCTATTTTCAACTGACCCGACAAGGAATCTTTGTGCAGAGCCTCTCCAATTTTAACGCCCGACCCTCTCAAATCCGAAAAAAGCTTTAAGCCCTTTTTGCGCGCCAAATCGCCCACCTGTGCCAGAAAAACATCGGCTTTTTCTTCTTTCTCCTTGACTTCGTTTTCTTCCTTGCCCCCTTTTTGCAGGTTTAAAAGCCGATCAATGCCCAAAGCCACCCCGCAGGCCGGCGTGTCTTTGCCGCCCAAAAGCCTTACCAAATCATCATACCTGCCCCCGCCCGCCAAACTGCCCTGGACCCTGCCTTCTTCGGTGTCTTCGTAAATTTCAAAAACCGTTTTTGTGTAATAATCCAAACCCCTTACCAGGTTTGAGTTTAAGTTATAAGGCAATTCCAGCTCGTCCAAAAACTCCAAAAGCTCTTTGAAATAATTATGGCACTCCTTGCACAAAAAATCCAGAATTTGCGGGGCGTTTTTTTTGAATCGCGAGCATCGCTCGTCCTTGCAGTCAAGAATGCGCAAAGGATTTTTTTTCAGCCGCCTTTTGCAGTCGGGACACAAAGACCCCTGTTTGTTGCGGTAATAACCCAACAAAGATCTGCGGAAAGCGGGGCGGCATTGAGCGTCCCCGATGGTATTGATATCAATAGCCAAATTGCGGAAGCCTAATGATTTCAAAAACTGAAAAGCCATCAAAATTATAACGGCGTCAACCACCGGTTCTTTAACGCCCAAACTTTCAAAACCAAGCTGGTAAAACTGCCGAAGACGGCCGGCCTGGGGCCTTTCGTGCCGGAAAACCGGACCGAAATACCAAAGCCGCACCGGTTTGGGCAACGCCTGCATGCCGTGCTGAATGTAAGCGCGGGCAATGCCGGGAGTATATTCGGGCCTCAGAGTCAAAGAGTCGCCCCCCTTGGTCTGCAAAGTGTACATTTCTTTTTCGACAATGTCGGTGGAAAGCCCGGTGCCTTTTTCAAATAAAGCGGAAAATTCCATTATCGGCGTTTCGATCATTTCAAAACCGTAAAAATCCGCGATTTTCGCGGCTGTTTTTTTCGCTTTTTCAAATTCCGTCAAATCATCAGACAGTAAATCGTGCATGCCGTTCGGGGTTTGAAATTTTAACATAATAACATGATGAAATTAATTTCAGTATTGAATTTCCTTGAAATACCCTTCTGCTTTTTGCGGCGGCCAGGCGCGCAAAACAACCCGGCCGACAATGTCATTCTCCGGAACAGCGCCCCACTTGCGCGAATCATAGGAATGTTCCCTATTGTCGCCCAAAACAAAATACTCGTCTTTGCCCAAAGAAATTTTGATGTCGTCAACAGGCATCTGCGACTGCAAAAAAGAAAGATAGTAAATTTCGTTCAGCCGTATTTGCCCGCCCCCGGGTTCGGTGATAATAATTTGGCTGTTTTTAATTTCTACCTGCTCAAAAGGCAAGCCGACTATTCTTTTAATGAACCTTTGCGAAGTGTCCTGGGGAAACTTAAACACTATGATCTCGCCTCTTTGAGGAGAGCGCAAATGGTAAGAAAGCTCGTCAATAATCAAATAATTGCCGTCCTGGAAATTCGGCTCCATTGAAGCTCCTCTGACAATAAAAGGCTGGAAAATAAAAAACCGCACCGGCAAAACAATCGCCGCGGCAATGGCAGCCACCTGGACTATTTCCAAAACAAACCTGAAAAATGATTTTGTTTTTTGGCTCATATTTTGGCTTATGTTCTGTTATCATACCAATTATTCAAAAAAAGAGCAAGTCGTGCTACAATCAAAAAATAACAATAACACCCCGTAATTATGTTCTTAATTGTCGGCCTGGGCAATCCGGGCTTAAAATACCGCAAAACCCGACACAATATCGGCTTTAGGGTTTTAGACGTTTTTCAAAAGGAAAACGATTTCCCCAAGTTTAAGTTAGATAAAAAATCCCGAGCGGAAATTTCAAAAGGTATTGTTAACAACCAAGAAATTTTGCTTGCCAAGCCCCAAACATTTATGAACAGTTCGGGCTTTGCGGTCAAAGCCCTGGTTGGAAATTGGAAATTGGAAATTGGAAATTGTATTGTGGTTCACGACGACTTTGATTTGCCTTTTGGCGAAGTAAAAACAAAACAAAGCGGCTCATCAGGCGGCCACCACGGAGTCCAGTCAATTATTGACGTCCTTAAAACTCAAAACTTCACCCGTTTGCGCGTCGGCACCCGGCCAATTTTAAAACTTGAAACTCAAAACTCAAAACTTGAATCCAAAGAACTCAAAGCCAAGGATTTCGTTCTAAAAAAATTCTCCCGGGAAGAGGAGAAACTTTTGCCTCAAATTCTCAAAACCGCCAACGAAAATTTGCTGTCGCTTTTGTATTAAATTTGTCAGGAAGGAGAAAAAACACAAACAACATTCTTCTCATCCACACAACTCACCTCCTTTCCGGTTTGGGATTTGTAAAAAATAAAAAACCAGCAAAATCTGCTGGCTTTTAAGCTACTCTCTCTGCGGAATTTTCAAGCCCTAACAACCACTATTAACTAATAACCACAAACTGTTGTTAACTATTATTAACCATTAATCATCTCGTAATTTCTGCCGATCGCGTAAATTAGGACACGCAAAAAAATTTCTTTAATTTTTCGCTGTCACTAATTCTTTTTGCCTCAATAAAATTTACATATTCATAAACCGCAAAAAAATTAGCCAATAATTCAATTTCTTTTTCGCAATCATAGGGAAAAACCCAAACGCTTTTCTGCAACTGATAAAATCCCAAATCTTTCATTTTCCACCGTAGGGCCGCTCGACCGTATCTTTGCCATTCGGGAATGTCAAAAATCACCACCCGCCAAACCCCATCCCATTGTTTTGGTTTTTTATTCTTCAAATCGTCGATAACTATTTGTTGAATTCTTTTCTTCCCCTTATCACTAATTCTCACGATAAACTCCCCATCCTTCTTTTTCAACACCACCATCTGGGTCCTTTTCAAACGGCTAAGAATTCTGCTAATATGAGCTTGGCTATAATTAGTCCTAAGGTATTTGTTTTTTTGCCGCAAGCTACGGCTTAATTTAATCCAAAAATGAGGAGAGCCGGCCGCTATGGCAAACATCCCCATAACCGCCAATATTTTAAGAATTTCTACTGAAACCTGAGAAAATTTTCTCGCCATACATTTTATGTTTTATTTTAATTGTGTTTTAACCTGCTTATCTTTATTCTATTATATCTCCTAATTTTGGCGATCGCAAGAATTAAGACACGGTTTTATTTTGACAAAGTAAAGCAATGGGGTATAAATATTCACAACAATATATGTTTACTGACAAAATTCATACAACTGATAAAATTCATACAGCGGAAAAAAAACAGGATACGATCAAGACATTGCAAGAAGTTTTTATCGCGGGGATAATCCCCTACTTCCTGGAAAAGGAGGTTTTTTGGTTCCAGGAAAATAAAGAAACGATTTTGTGTTCAATCAAAACCCAGTCGTTCTGGCAGGACAATGTTTTGTATCTGCAAAAAAACCAAAAAATCGGCTTGTCCGAGGTTCTGCGCAAAATCGACGAAATGGGCTATGAAAAAGTTTTCCAGACAAAAGAACCAGGGGAATTTTCCCAGGCCGGCGGCCTGGTTGACATTTTCCCGATAAACTCGCTTTCTGCTTTGCGGCTGGATTTTTTGGGCAACACCCTTGAAAACATTGAGAAACTGCCCCTTGAAATTTCCGACGAAAAAACAAGCCGCGAGCTACTGAAAAAGAAATTAAAATCGCAAAAAATATTTTCGGACCTGAAAGGGCTGAAACAGGGCGATTATCTGGTTCATTTGGACCACGGAATCGGCCGGTTCGTTGGAATCCAAAAATTGGAACAGGAAGCTGCTCGGCAGCTTCCTGACAGGAAGCTGCCGAGCAGCTTCTATGTTTTAGAATACGCGGCCGGCGGCAAACTTTATGTGCCGGTTGGCTTGGAAAGAAAATTAACGCGCTACATCGGCTTCGTTGAGCCGAAATTGTCGCCATTGGGCGGCGGGCTTTGGCAAAAAACAAAAAAGAAAACCAAAGAAGAAGCGGAAAAGCTGGCCGGGGAGCTTCTGGCGGTTTTCGCGGAAAAAGAAATCGCCAGAAGGCCTGCTTACAGCCGCAAAGAATTTTGCGAGTCATTGGAACAAACTTTCGCCTTTGAGCTGACCCCCGACCAAAAACAGGTTTTATCGGAAATTGAAAACGATCTGGCCAAAACAAAACCAATGGACAGAATAGTTTGCGGGGACGTCGGTTTCGGCAAAACCGAAATTGCCCTAAGAGCGGCCGTTCTAGCGGCGGAAAACGGGAAACAAACGGCCATAATCGCCCCCACAACCATACTGGCCGACCAGCATTTCACCACCTTCAAAAGCCGTTTGGAAAACCTTCCCTTGAAAACGGTAATGTTGTCGCGGCTGACCAAAGAAACCGAAAAGAAAAAAATTCTGGCGGAATTGAAAACAGGCGCGATTGAAATTGCCGTTGGCACGCACAGCCTGCTTGCAAAGAACGTGGAGTTTAAAAACCTGGGACTTCTGATTATTGACGACGAACAGAAGTTCGGCGTCAAACAAAAAGAAATTTTGCGCCAAAATAACGCATGTCTTGATGTTTTGTATCTTTCCGCCACCCCCATACCGCGAACTCTTTATTTTGCCCTATCCTCTTTAAAAGAGATGAGCTTCATTCAAACGGCGCCCCCGGGCAGAAAATCCATTAAAACGTTCGTTTTGCCTTTTGCGAAAGAAATTGTCAGAAACGCTATTATTGAAGAACTTGCGAGAAACGGCCAGGTTTATTTTTTGCACAACAGGATAGGCACGATAGAGGCAGTCAAAAAAGCGCTTAATGGCTTGAATTGCGGCGCTACAATCGGCGTTTTGCACGCCAAGCTGAAACAAAACGAAATAGTGCAAGCAATGGGCGATTTTCAGCAAGGCAAAACAAACATATTGTTAGCCACGACAATCATTGAAAACGGCCTGGACATACCCAATGTCAACACGCTAATCGTGGACGACTCCACCAAACTCGGCCTGGCACAGGCCTACCAAATTCGGGGCAGAGTGGGCAGATCGCACCGGCAGGGATTCGCCTATTTTTTGTATCCAAAACGAAAATTAAAAGGCCTGGCAAAAAAACGGTTGCAGGCATTAAAGCGGGCCGAGGAACTCGGCTCCGGTTATAAAATCGCCATTGAGGACATGGAAATAAGAGGAGCGGGCAATATCCTGGGAAGAGAGCAGTCCGGCAGTGTCAACAAAGTCGGGCTTAATCTTTACTGCCAGATGTTGAGCGAGGCGGTGGAAAAATTGAAGATTGCCTCTCGCTGATTCATTGCCAAAGAGCCGCGGCGCCCAAAGCTACGGCATTTTCGCCAAGATGCGACAAAAAGATTTTCGGCATTTGCTTTTTCAAAAGCAAATGATTAGCGAGAAATCCGGTTCCTCTTTTGGAAAAAGGCCTGGCTCCTCCCCCTCCCAAAACAATCGCCTCGGGATTGAAAATGTTGATTAAATTTGCCAAGCCAATGGCATTGATTTTTTCCTGCTCGCCGCTGTTGTTTTTTGTTGCCTGATAAAGCTGTTCCCAGGTTTTGTTTCTGTCAATAACCATTTTGCCGAATTCGCCCGCCCAATTGTTTCTGCCTTCATACGACGCTATGGCTCCCCCGATGCCAGTGCCAAAAACAATAGCCAACAAAACGCAATCGTAATTTTTTGCCGCGCCAAATTTCATCTCAGCCCTTAAAAAACACTTTTCCGTCGTTGTCTAATTTAACCTCGCAGCCCTTCAACTCTTTTTTCAAGTCAACGCCGTCAAACTGCCTCAGGTTTGGGCATTTCAAAATTCTGTTGTTTTTTTTATCAACCAGGCCGGGCAGGGCAACGCCGAGTTTCTTAATTCCGAAAAATCCAATCCCCTGCTTTAATTTTGCCAAACTTGGATTTGTTTCTTCCCAAAAACCAAAAATCTTCTTTCCGTCGGAAACGACAATCCTTATTTTTGACCCGCCGATATCAACGCCCAACCTTGCGTTTTTCATATTAGTACTCCTCGCATTTTAGCTGGTAAAAACCGCGGGCGTGTTCGCACGACGGGCATTGCTCGGGCGGTTCAGCGCCGAAATGCTGGTAGCCGCACTCGCGGCAAACCCACCAAACCGCTTTTTCTTTTTTGAACAAAGTTCCCGTTTCCAGCTCTTTCAGAATTTTTTGGTATCTTTTTTCGTGGTGCTTTTCCGCCTCGGCGATTGCCAGCAAACGGGCGGCGATTTCGTTTAACCCCTCCTCTCTGGCCACGGCGGCAAACCGAGGATACATTTGCGAGTGTTCGTAATTTTCGCCCTCAATAGCCGCTTTCAGATTTTGGGCGGTTGGACCGTGAACGGTCGGGCAAACCGCCTCAACTTTAATTTCCGGCAAATCCCCGGCCTGTTTTTTAAGGCCCTGAATTGCCTCAAAAAGTTTCTTGGCGTGCTCTTTTTCCTGCTCGGCGGTCAAAATGAAAATTTCCGCCATTTGCTCGTAACCATCTTTGCGGGCAATGGAGCCATAAAACGTGTACCTGTTTCTCGCCTGGCTTTCGCCGATAAAAGCAAGGGCCAGATTTTGAATTGTTTTTTGCATATTTTATTTATTTTATTATAAATGTATTTTACCAAACCAAACGGATAAAAACAACAAACAAAAATCCTGCCCTTTGGCAAGATTGGGCAGGATTTTGCTGGAAAACCGCTCACTTTACTGCTGGACTGCTGGCGGCTCGTTGGGCAAAGACGAAGCGTGGCACCCCGACTGGCAGGCACAACCACCCCCATTGCAATTGCAGGGTTGACCGTTTTTCGTGCACTCACAGGCAAGACCGGCTTTCTGGCACGGGCAAACCGGCGGGTCAGCCAAAGCGGAAAGGGCATCGGCCGTCTGTAAAACCGGCTGGCCGTCAACGCGCGCCTGTTTTGCCATAACCATTCCGGTTGACACCAGAACCGCCATTACCAAAACTGCCAAAGAATAAATAATTGTTTTTGCCATAAATTGCGCGAATAATTCTAACGACCTTTCATCTGTTAATACAACCGAACCGAAAAATTATTTCACGCAACCGCATTTTGAGCTGCCTCCGCAGGAAGAATTTTTTTGCCCGCAACCGCAGCCGCAGCCGCATTTATACAAAGGGCTGATAACCGGCGCGTTGTTTTTCTGCGACCATTCCAGCGCTTTCTGATGAAAAGGCGTGGCTAAAACCGCCCAGCTCGCCAAAAAAACAACCAGTATAAAAACAGCCAAACCAACGGCAAAAGGCCTCTTGTAAAAAAACGGCGATTTTTCAGCCAATATCCAGGCAAAAACCAAAAGCAGCAAACCGGCCAGCAAAACCCCCGCCAAAAGCCAAATTTCCCCCTGCATTTTCAAGCCGAAAAAAGTAAAGCTTGACAGGAAAACCGACAAAACGACAATACCGACAACCGACAGAACATAGCCGAAAGCCCGCGCTATAAAATAAGCCCTTGGTTTCATTTTCAGATTTTTCAGTTTAGCTTTTTCCAAAATGCTTTCGATAAAATTGTTGTTCGTTTTATCCATAAACTTTGTTTAAGCCAGCGCAAACTGTTTTGAGGGCCTGTCTGGCTCTTTTCAGCCGGGTGCCGATTGTGGCAGGCGGCAATTTCAGAACGTCGGAAATCTCCCGGTAGGAAAACTCGTCAAAATAATAAAGCCAGACCACTTCCCTGTATTTCATCGGCAATTTTTCAAAACATTGCTCAAGATGAGTCCGCAAAATTTTTCTTTCCGCGGCGTTTTCCATTTCGTCCCGGCCAAAATCCAGGTGCGGCAAAAAAACGTCGAAATCAAAAAGGGGCAGAGCCTTTTTCTTTTTCAAAAAATTCACTATTTCATTATGGGCTATCCTGTAAATCCAGGAAGAGAATTTCAGCTTGACGTTAAAACCCCGGATATTTTCAAAGGCCTTCAAAAAAACATTCTGGCTTATGTCGTTTATTTCCTCGCTTTGGACAAACCGGCGTATGTATCTTTTGATTTTTTCCTGATATTTTTCCGCCAAAAAGCCAAAACCGTCAAAATCGCCCCCCTGCGCCAGCCCGACGATTTTTTCGTCGCTCAGTAAAGAATAGTCATTCATACATTTATTACAACCACAAAAAGCATAATATTTCAACCTTGCGCCATAAAATGCGTATTATCGGATAAAATATCAAAAAACCGCCTAGGGCGGCTTTTTTGGCATAGCCAGATTCGCTTATTTAATGTTCAGAAGCTCAACTTCAAAAATCAAAACAGAGTTAGGCGGTATGGCGCCGTTGCCCGCGCCGGCCTGGCCGTAAGCCAAATCAGGCGGAATCGTAAGTTTTCTTTTCTCGCCGATTTTCATTCCCAAAATTCCCAAATCCCAGCCCATTATAACCCTGCCCTCTCCCAAAACAAAACTATACGGCTCGCCCCGGTCAATGCTTGAATCAAATTTCGTTCCGTTTTCCAGATAGCCGGTGTAGTTCACTTCAACCGTGTCGCCATTTTGGGCCGCTCTGCCCGAACCCGGCTTTATAATTTCCGTTTTTAGTCCTGACTCATTGGTTTTTACGCTGTTAACGGCTGCTTCTTCTTCCTGATTTTGGCTTTTCTGTTCCACTGAAGACGGCTGCGGCAACGGTTTTTGAAAAGCAATCTGCCAAACCAAGGCGGCCGCCACAATCACCGCCAAAATTATTAAAAGAATGAGATAATTTTTTTGCATATTTTGTTTTTTGGTTTTTTCTTTTTATTTAGAAATTAAAAAGAGAAAATTTCAAAACCCGCCTTTCGGCGGGTTTTGATTAGTAGTCCATTCCGCCCATCTGGGGCATACCCATCGGCTTGTCGTCTTTTTCTTTGGGTTTTTCCGCGACCACGGTTTCAGTGGTTAAAAGCATTGAAGCTCCGGATACCGCGTTTTCCAAGGCGCTTCGGACAACTTTCGTCGGGTCAATGATGCCCGCTTTGAGCAAATCCTCGTATTTTCTTGCCTGGGCGTTAAATCCCTGGCCGAATTCCAAACGCCTCACCTGTTCAACAACCACCGAGCCCTCGGCCCCCGCGTTGTTGGCAATCATGCGCAACGGCTCTTCAAGGGCCTTGGCCAAAATTTCAACGCCAAGCTTTTCTTCCGCGTCAAGCTGCAAATTATCCAAGGCTTTGGCGGCCCTCAGTAAAGCCACTCCGCCCCCGGGCACGATGCCTTCCTCCACCGCCGCCTTGGTTGCTGATAAGGCGTCTTCGGCTTTGTGCTGGCGGGCTTTTTGCTCTATTTCAGTGGGAGCGCCCACTTTAATCACCGCTACTCCGCCCGATAATTTGCCCAGCCGTTCCTGCAATTTTTCTTTGTCAAAATCCGAATCGGTCGCTTCAATTTCCTTGCGGATTTGTTTTATTCGCCTGTCAACGGCCTCTTTTGAGCCCTCACCGTCAACAATAACTGTTTTTTCCTTGCTGGCCACAACTCTGCGGGCTTTGCCCAGCATATCCATTGTGATTTTTTCCAAAGTCATTCCTTTTTCCTCGGCCACCACCTGCCCGCCGGTGACAACGGCGATATCCTCCAGCATTTCTTTCCTGCGGTCGCCGAATCCCGGGGCCTTAATGGCCAAAACGCTCAAAACGCCCCGTAATTTGTTGACTACCAGAGTAGCCAAAGCATCGCCTTCAACTTCGTCGGCGATTATAACCAATTCCTTTCTGCCGCTTTTTGCCACCTGCTCCAAAATCGGCAAAATTTCCTGAATGGAAACGATTTTTTTGTCGGTGATTAAAATTTGCGCGTCTTCAATGATTGACTCCATTTTTTCCGCGTTCGTTACCATATAGGGCGAGATGTAGCCCTTGTCAAACTGCATGCCCCTCACCAACTCTTTGGAAAGCCCGAATGTTTTTGATTCCTCAACGGTCACCACGCCGTCCTTGCCCACTTCGTTGATGACGTCGGCGATTAAATTGCCCATCTCCGCGTCTTCCGCGGAAATAGTCGCAGCCTGGCTGATTTCTTCTTTGCCGGCAACCGGCTTGGAAATTTTCTTTAATTCAGCCACCACTGTTTCAGCCGCTTTTTCAATGCCCCGCCTCAAAGCCAAGGGGTTGGCCCCGGCCGCCACGTTTTTAAAGCCCAAGGCCACCAGTATTTGCGCCAAAACAACGGCAGTGGTTGTGCCGTCCCCGGCCGCGTCATTGGTTTTAGTGGAAACCTCTTTAATGATTTCCGCGCCCATATTTTCGATTTTGTCTTCCAGCTCAATTTCTTTGGCAATGGTAACACCGTCGTTGGTAATGGTGGGACCGCCATAGCCCTTGTCCAAAACCACGTTGCGGCCCCGCGGGCCCAAAGTAACCTTGACCGCGCTTGCCAGCTTGTCAACCCCGGCTTTAAGCTTTTGCCGGGCTTCTTCGGAGTATAAAATTTGTTTAGCCATAGTTTTATTTTATGTTACGACAAAATCGCCAAAATATCGTCCTGTTTGGCGATTAAATATTCTTTTCCGTCAACCTTTATTTCACTAGGCCCGTATTTGGTAAAAAGCACTTTGTCGCCCTCTTTTACTTCCATTTCGCTTCGCTTGCCAGTTTTTTGCATTTTGCCCGGACCCACGGCAATAACCTTCCCCTGCTCCGGCCTTTCCTTATCGGCTGACTGGGGCAAGAAAATGCCGGCTTTTGTTTTTTCCTCATTGGAAACCGGTTCTATTAAAACGTGGTCGGATAATGGTTTTATATTCATATATGTTTATGTTATTGATTATTTATTTTTCAAACTATATTCTAACCAACTTTGTTTTGAAGTCAAGAGGCGCGTTATCACAAATACCTGCCGGTGTAGCTTTTTTTGTTTTTTTTGATATCCAATGGAATCCCTTCGGCCACGATGTTGCCGCCTCCGTCCCCTCCTTCGGGGCCCAAGTCCAAAATCCAGTCGGAATTTTTAATCAAATCAATGTTATGCTCAATCACCAAAACAGTGTTGCCTTTTGCCACCAATTGCTTCAAAACAAATAAAAGCTTGTTTATGTCGTCGGGGTGAAGGCCGGTTGTGGGTTCATCTAAAACATACAGGGTTCTGCCGGTTGATTTTTTGCAAAGCTCGGCCGCCAGTTTTATTCTCTGCGCTTCCCCGCCCGAAAGCGAAGTGGCGGGCTGGCCAAGCTCAACATAGGAAATGCCCACGTCGTTTAAAGTTTGCAGCTTGTTTTTAAGCGCCGGAATGTTTTTGAAAAATTCCAGCGCTTCCTCAACGGTCATCAAAAGAACGTCGGCGATGTTTTTTTCCTTGAAAGTTATTTGCAGAGTTTCCTGATTGTACCTTTTTCCGTGGCACTCCTGGCACTGTACGTAAACGTCGGGCAAAAAATACATTTCTATTTTTTTCACGCCCTGCCCCTCGCACGCTTCGCACCGGCCGCCCTTGACGTTAAAACTGAATCTGCCGGACCGATAGCCCCTGATTCTGGCCTCTTTTGTTTTGGCAAAAACTTCCCGCACAAAGTTAAAAGCGCCGGTGTAGGTTGCCGGATTGCTCCGCGGGGTTCGGCCAATGGGCTGCTGGTCAACCAAAACAATTTTGTCCAAATGTTCCGCTCCCAAGATTACTTCGTGTTTTCCGGGCGTTTCTTTTGATTTGTAAAATCTCTGGCATAAAGCCCTTGATAAAATGTCGTTAACCAAAGTGCTTTTGCCCGAGCCTGACACCCCGGTAACGCAAACAAACTTACCCAACGGAATCTTAGCGTCAATGTTTTTCAGATTGTTTTCTTTCGCTCCTTTTATGAACAAAAAGTTTTGAGGTTTTGATTTTGAATTTGGTTTGACGTTTGGACTTTGAATTTTTTTTCTTCCCGAAACATACTCGCCGGTAAGATTTTTTGAACGGATAAGCTGCCCGGGCGTTCCTTCAAACATCACTTTCCCGCCATGCTTGCCCGCTCCCGGGCCGATGTCGATTACAAAGTCCGCTTCTTTAACGGTTTGCGGGTCATGTTCCACCACGATAACCGAGTTGCCGATGTCCCTTAGGTCTTTGAGGGTTTTAATAAGCCGACTTTGGTCTCGGGGGTGAAGCCCGACCGACGGTTCGTCTAAAATATACAAAACGCCAGTGAGGCGCGAACCGATTTGCGTGGCCAGACGCGCCCTCTGCTCTTCTCCGCCCGACAATGTTTCGGCTTCGCGCGACAAAGTAAGGTACTCCAAACCGACTTCAAGCAGAAACCCCAGCCGGTTTAGTATTTCCCTGATTAGCGGCTGGGCTATTTTCAGCTCGTTTTCTTTCAATATTTTGGACAATCCAATAAAAAAATCCTTTGTTTTGACAATCGGCAGGGCGCCGATGTCCGCGATTGAGTTTTCGGCGATTTTAACCGCCAGCGCCTCGGGCTTTAGCCTCATACCTGAACAAACTTCGCACAGTTTCGTTGTCATATATCTTTTTATTTCTTCCTGCGCCCATTCCGACTCGGTTTCCCAATACCTTCTTTCCAGATTGGGTATAACGCCTTCAAAATTGTTTGAAAATTGGAAATTGCTCGCCCCCTGGCGGAACTTGTCCCAAATTGAAAATTTGGATTTTGCCGCTTCTGTACCGTAAAGAATCAAATAAATAATTTCTTCTGGTAAGTTTTTTACTGGCGTGTCAAGAGAAAAATGAAGCTGCTGGGCCAATCCACTCAGCAAAATCCAAAAGTGTCCCTGCCTGCCTATTTTGTGGCTGGCCCTTGCCCAGGGGAAAATGGCGCCCTCAGCCAACGACAAATTTTTGCTGGGCATCACCAGATCGGGAGACACTTCCAGTTTCTTGCCCAGGCCCTGGCAGACCGGGCACGCGCCGAAAGGCGAATTGAAAGAAAATAAACGGGGCTCAATTTCCGGCAAAGAAATTTCGCAGTAATCGCAGGCGAACCGCTCGCTGAAAATAAGGTCGGTAGCATTAGACTTGTTAATTTTTGACTTTGAATTTTGAATTATTACCGTTCCCTTGCCCAGCCGCAAGCCGGTTTCAAGCGAATCAACCAAACGGCTTTTCTCCAAATCATTGTCCAATACCAACCGGTCAACCACGATTTCAATACTGTGTTTTTTTTGCGGGTCGATTTCTTTTTCCACTGCCTCGTCCAAACGGCAAACAACGCCGTCGATTCTCACCCGGTTAAATCCGGCCTTCATCGCTTCCTGCAAAATCGCTTTGTGTTCGCCTTTTTTTGCTCTGACAACCGGCCCCAAAACCAAAATCTCCGAAGCTTTCGGCAATTTTATAATTTGCTCCACTATCTGGTCGATTGTCTGGCGCGCCACGGGCCGGCCGCATTTGGGGCAGTGCGGTTGCCGACTCTGGCGAACAGAACCCGCAAATAATCGTAAATTTCGGTCATCGTGCCAACGGTTGACCTGGGGTTATGGCTGGCTTTTCTCTGGTCAATGGAAATGGCCGGGGAAATGCCTTCAATTTTGTCAACGTCCGGCTTTTGCTGAACACCCAAAAATTGCCGGGCGTAAGCGGACAAACTTTCCACGTACCGCCTTTGGCCTTCGGCGTACAAAGTGTCAAAAGCCAAACTGCTTTTACCCGAGCCCGAAACGCCCGTTATAACCACCAGTTTGTTTTTAGGAATGTCCAAATCTATATTCTTTAAATTGTGGACTCTTGCCCCTCTTATTTTTATATAATCCTGCGGGGATTTTTTATTATCCATAATTTTTAATTTCTAAACAAAACCAAACTTGAAATACATATTGTACTCTTTTTTTGAGTAAAAGAAAAGTGGTATAATAATTGAAAGGTCAGTCCCAAGAATTAAAATTTTAATAATATGGCTTGCGGATGCTGTTCAAAAAAGAAACCGGCAAAAAAGAAGAAAAAGTAAATCAAACCCCCCGCTAGATAGCGGGGGGTTTGATTTTGGTGTCCCCGGCAGGAGTCGAACCTGCAGTCGTCTGGTCCGCAACCAGAAATTTTATCCGTTAAACTACGGGGACAAAACCAAATTGATTGGTTTTGTCGGGCGATTTAGGCGGAGCTCCTGCGGAGCCGTTAAAAATCGCCCAGGGTCGCGCGGAATATAATACTTTTCCTTGCCGCACGATAAACATCACTTCCAAAATACCATAAAAACAGCTTTTGAGCAATTGATTTCAACAATTTTTAGTGCTAAATTAAAATCAATCAGGAGGAGTCGCATAACGGCATTGCAGCAGATTGCTAATCTGCGCCACTTCGGTGGCTTGTGGGTTCGATTCCCACCTCCTCCGCAAATGATTATGTTTGACATTTCTTATTTACAAGAGGAGGCAGATCGCTTAATGAAAATACCCGGCGTTCAAAAAGGAGCGGTTTTAAAGTCCCATTTAGCTGCCATTAAAGAACGGGGCGGAACGGAAAGCTTGGCGAAAATTGAAAAAGCGTTGAGCGACCTTGGTTATCCTTTGAAACTGCAGGAAATTAAATCAATGCGAGAATATCCGGAAGGCCAAACAGCGCTTGTTTCCCTGCTTTGTCAAAAATTGTTGGGTTACACTGACGAAGACATTTTTAATCAGGCATTCGCCGCTTCCAAACTCTCCTTTTTCGGCCAACTGGTTATGAGAACTTTTCTTTCTTTTGAGCAAGTGATAAAAAATGTTTCTCGCTATTGGAGAAAGCATGTTTCGGTGGGGGAGCTGGAGTGTTATGAATTTAACAAAAAAGAAAAATTTGCGATTTTGCGGTTAAAAAAATACGTATTTCATCCGGTAGTTTGTTTATCGCTGGCCGGATATTTTCTTGGGATGTTCCGTTATGTGCAACCGAACGTGAAAATAAAGGAAACCAGATGCGCACACAAAGGAGCTCCTTTTCACGAATTCAAGGTGACTTGGCAATAAGAGCCGGCCATAAGGGATCCATTTCATAAATTTGCATTAAGTTGGCAGTAAAATTTATATGGCAAAGACAAACATTTCAAAAAAACCGGTTAAGGACGAGGCAAAAATTCTGCAAGCGGATTTAGACGAACTAGAGTGGTATATTGATGATTTTTCCACTTTTTTGCCTTTGGCGGTTTGCACGTTGAATCCCCTGGGAATTATCGTCAATGTTAACAAGGCGTTTGAGGTGCTCACCGGATATAGTGTTTTGGATATTGTCAGGGAGCCGTTAAGCGTTGTTTTTTTGGAAAAAGAAGCGGTTGGCAAAATGGAGGAAAAAGCCAAACAAAAAGGAATCTCCAAAACAGAGCTTACGGCTATTTCAAAAAACGGCAGGAAAATCGTAACAACTGTTTCTATTGCCGCCAGAAAAGACAAAAAAGGAGTTTTTATTGGTTATTTTGTGGCTATGACGGATATAACGGAATTGAAAAATCTCCAGATGAACTTAGAAGGCCAGGTGGCCAGGAAAACAAAAGAATTGCAGGAAAAGCTGGCGGATTTGGAGAAGTTCGCGAAACTTGTAGTTGGCAGAGAATTAAAAATGATTGAACTAAAAAACAAAATCAAAGAGATGGAAAAAGCGGATAAAATTTAACTTTGCGAAAAATAAAAACAGCCCCGCACCCAACGCCGTGGTGCGGGGCTGTTTTTTGTTGCAATCCAAAGCAAAATTGGTTATGATGCAAATATGATTACGGAAAACAGCCAACAAACTGCAAAACAGCCGGTTGTGGTGATAATGGGCCACGTTGACCACGGCAAGTCGTCTCTTCTGGAAGCCATCAGGGAAGATTTTGCCATAACCGCGAAAGAATCGGGCGGCATTACCCAGCACATCGGGGCTTATGAAGCGGAATTTAAGAACAGGCGAATCACTTTTATTGACACGCCGGGCCACGAAGCTTTTTCCGCAATGCGACAGCGCGGGGCAAAAGTGGCCGATGTGGCGGTTTTGGTGGTTGACGCCACCGAGGGCGTCAAGCCACAAACAAAAGAAGCGATAAAATTCATCAAACAGGCAAACGTGCCCATGGTGGTTGCTTTGAATAAAATTGACAAGCCGGGAGCTGACGCGGAAAAAACAAAACAGGAATTGTCGCAGGAGGACGTGGCGGTTGAATCCTGGGGCGGTAAAACGCCTTCGGTTAAAGTTTCGGCAAAAACCAAACAGGGCATAAACGAGCTTTTGGAAACTATTTTACTGGTGTCGGAAATGGAAGAGTTAAAAGCAAAAATTGACACGCCCGCCAAAGCCATTGTTATTGAAAGCTCTTTGGACAGCCATAAGGGGCCCGTGGCTACTTTGATTTTACAGGAAGGCATTTTGAAAACCAACGACATTTTAGCCACCCAGTCAACCAGCGGCAAAGCGAAAAAACTGCTCGGTTTTCGGGGCAAAGAATTGAGTGAGGCTTTGCCGGGCCAGCCAGTAAGAATATTCGGCTTCGAAAAACCGCCGATGGTCGGCGAAACAGCAACGGTTTTTGCTGATTTGGAACAGGCGAAAACGATAATCAAAAATGAAAAAAGCGGCGTTTTCCAAAAAAAGGAAATTGCCGGCGGCGCGCCGGACGCAACAGACAAAAAGTTTTTAAACGTAATCATAAAAGCTGATTTCCAGGGTTCTTTGGAAGCGGTGGAAGAAGTGTTGAGAAC
>JAMCXQ010000008.1:0-31964 GCA_023474835.1 Patescibacteria group bacterium
TTATGATGTTGAGAGTTGAAGTGAGCAAAAACGGTTCAACCTGCATATCCAGCAGCCGGGGAACGGCGCCCGCAGCCGAATTGGTATGCAGCGTTGAAAGCACCAAATGGCCCGTCAAAGCGGCGTTTATGGCCAGCCCGGCCGTTTCATTGTCTCTGATTTCGCCCACCATAATAATATTGGGGTCCTGGCGCAACAAAGCTCTTAAGCCATTGGCGAAACTCAGGCCGATTTTGGAATTCACCTGGGTTTGGTTTATTCTGGGCATACGGTATTCAATGGGGTCTTCCACCGTGGAAATGTTCACCCGGGGAGAATTCAAAAGCTCCATCATTGAATAAAGAGTTGTGGTTTTTCCCGAGCCGGTCGGTCCGGTGATTAAAACCATTCCCACGGTTTTTTTCAAGGCCATTTTTGTTTTCTCCAAATCGCCGCCCGAAAGGCCCAGCGCCTCCAAAGAAAGACCGTGGCTGGTTTCGGGCAAAAGGCGCAAAACGACTTTTTCGCCGTTAAAAACCGGCAAAATGGAAACCCTTACTGAATATTTATAATCGTCGCTTTCCACCTTGAACCTGCCGTCCTGGGGAAGGCGGTGTTCGTCAAGCCGCAAATTGCTCAAAACTTTCAGCCGGGCCACAATTCCTGTTTTGGCGGACAAAGGCAAAACCATGGCGTCTTTAAGTATGCCGTCAATGCGGTACCTGACCAAAACGGAATTTTCGGCCGGCTCAATGTGAATGTCCGAAGCGCCCTGCAAAATGGCGTGTTTCAATAAAGCGTCAACGATTTTTATAATCGGCAAATCCTGGGCCTGCTTTTCCAGCTCTACCTTGCCGATTTCCTCGTCAGTCATGCCCGTTGCCTTGATGCCGCCCGCTTCTTTTTGGATGATTTCGCTGAATTCGGCCTGCAAACTTTCGTGGTATTGGGATAAAAAATGCTTGATGCTCTGGGTGGTTGTCAAGCGGGGCAGGATTTTCAAACCGGTTTTTTTTGTGATAAAACTGATAGTTTGCAAATCATCGGTATCAAGCATTGCCACCTCAAGAGAATTGCCGTGCTTTCTGAAAGAAACGATGTTGTGCGTCCGGGCAATGGGCTCGGGGATAATTTTCAGAACTTCGGGAGAGGCAACCTCTCCTTCCAGATTGACGAAAGGAATCCCCGTAACATACGCCTCCGAACGGATAAGCTCGTCCTGATTTATCAGTTTTTCCGCCAGTAAAACGTCTTCAACCCTTAAATTCTGCTTTTGGGATTTTTTCAGGGCGGCATCAAACTGGGCGGCGTTGATTAAGCCGGCATCAAGCAAGAACTTTTTGAGTTGTTCGGGTTCAACAATCATATTTTTTATTTACGACAAAACCTTTTTCACTTTTTCCACCACTTCTCCAAGCGAATAGTTCGCCTTAACCAGATATGTTTTAGCCCCCAAAGACATTGCCCTTTCAACGTCCTGCATCTGTTCCAGATTTGTTAAAATAATCACCGGAATGCTTTCTGTTTCCGGAGCGCCTTTGAGGCCGTCAAAAACTTCAAAACCGTCTTTTTTGGGCAAAATCAAATCAAGCAGGATTAAATCGGGTTTTTGCTCCTTTGCCAGCGCCAGCCCCGCTTCGCCGTCAAAGGCGCTTAAAACCTCAAAACCGGCTGCCCTTAAAGAATCGCCCAGTGTTTTTTGCAGGGTTTCCTCGTCTTCAACCAATAAAATTTTTTGCATAAAAACTTCAATCCCAAAGTCATTATTCTTAAATCTTGGCGATTTCAAGAATTATGGCCTAAGATTTTAATATGGGAACAGTGAAATAAAACATCGTGCCCTTTCCCTCCTCGGACCTGAACCCGATGTCTCCTCCTAAAAGATTGATGACTTTTTTGTTGATGTAAAGCCCCAAACCCGAGCCAAGCGTTTGCTTTCGCATGGCATTGCGGGAACGAAAGAATTTTCCGAAAATATATTTTTGGTCTTCCTTGGGAATGCCGCAGCCCGTATCCTGGATTTCAAAACGCAGTTTTTTTTGACTCTCAAAAACACGAATGTCAACTTTGCCTCCGGCAACCGTGTATTTCACGCTGTTGTCAATCAGGTTTTCCACCACCTGCTCTAGCCACAGATGGTCGGCCACAACAAGAGACAAATTGCCGGAAGGAATAAAGGATATGCGTACGTTTGACGCCGCGGCAAAAGGCGTGAATTTCGCAAGCAGACCCTGGATAATTTCCAGCAAAGAAACCGGTTCTTTTTTTAAGGGGAAATTTCCGCTGTCAAGCTTGGAAACAGTGATTAAATTGTCAATCAGGCCGCCCATGCGGCCGATATTTTCGTTTAAGACAACGAAGTATTCATTGCGCTTTTGCGCGTCGTTTAGGGTTGCCTCGTCGGAAGCCAAAAAGTCCAGGGCGAATTTCAAATTGGTAAGGGGCGAGCGCAACTGGTGGGAAATAATGCCGATAAATTCCGTTTTCAGGCGCGAAGCCTCGGCTATCCGCTCAAAACTCTGGGTAATGGCGAAGCTTATAATCAATAAAACCGCTGCCACGGCAAAAACCAACAAAACCACGGCCACCGGGTCGTTAATATTGAGCGCGGCGACATAGTAAGTCAAAAGCATCGCCACCACGATAATCACGCCCATTATCAAAAACAAAAACTGCGGACACCGCCAGGTGGGAATGCCGTACTTTTTGCACGGTTTGAAAGGATTGAGCGCGGGGAAATAATCTTTTTTTTCCGGTTTCTCAGGCATATACCTTGATTATTATTTATTATAGCATAAAAACAGCAACTCTTGTAAATAGGGGAAAAAAGATGTAAGTTGTGAGTAAGCCATAAGCAGTAAGCGGTAAGCAGTAAGTAAAGACGGAGTGTAGTACAACGGTAGTATTCGCGCTTTGGGAGCGCGTGACCTGGGTTCGATTCCCAGCACTCCGACAAGAATTGACTTGTAAAGAATGTTTGTTATGATTAGAAAACAACTATGAATAAAAACAATTTACAAACCGTTGTTTGGAAAGAGGGCAAATTTTTCGTTGCCCAATGTCTAAATATTGACGTATCCAGTTTTGGCAAGACAAAAAAGGAGGCCTTATCCAACTTAAACGAGGCTTTGGAACTTTATTTTGAAGACGAAAAGCCCAGGTTGCTTAAAATTGAAAAACCGGAGGTTGTGGAAATGAAGGCCTGCTATGCCTAAACTTTTTTCATCTCAACAAATTGTCAAAGCCCTTCAAAAAAAGGGCTTTGTTTATATCTCACAAAAAGGCAGCCATGTTAAATTGCGCAAATACGGCATTCAAACCCTAAATGTAATTGTGCCTGCCAACAAAAAAGAAATTCCTATGGGCACTTTCAAATCAATTATGCGGCAAGCAAGATTATCCGAAAACGACTTATAAATTGCGGGTATCGTATAATGGCATTACCACAGGTTTCCAACCTGTTGACAGGGGTCCGACTCCCCTTACCCGCTCCAAAACAAAAAACCCTTCGACAAGCTCAGGGTTTTTTGTTTTTCCAATTACCCCAGCCAGGTTTTCACAAAAATATTTATTATTTTTTCCTGATAACAATGGATTTTTCGTGCCAAAATAACCCTTCAGCCCGGGCCAGTTGGCTCGCTGTTTCGGCAATTTGTTTAACACCCACCCTACTAATCTGTTGATAGGTTTGGATCTTCACAAAATCCCTTACGGAAAGCCCGCTGGCAAATTTAGCGTTTTGGTTGGTTGGCAAGATGTGGTTTGTGCCCGAGCAATAATCTCCAAAAGCTACCGCCGAATAATTGCCTAAAAACAAAGAACCAAAATTTTTTAATTTTGAAAGATATTTTTTAGGATTTTCTATAGCCAAAACTAAATGTTCGGGTGCCTCATTATTGGCAAGATTAAATGCTTGACTTAAACTCTTTGCTCCAATTATTTTTAGGTTTTTAACTGGCTTGCCTATTTCCTTTTTAGTTTTTAATAAGATTTTTTCATCAACACTAATTAGAGTGGCTTTTGCCAATGGGTCGTGTTCCAATTGGGCCAAAAGATCGGCTTTTAAAAATTTGGGGCTAGCTGTATTATCGGCTATTATTAGCACTTCGCTTGGACCAGCCAACATATCAATCCCGCATTGCCCGTAAATTTCTTTTTTGGCTAAAGTAACATAGATATTCCCAGGCCCAACTATTTTATCAACTTTTGGAATACTTTTCGTGCCATAAGCCATTGCCGCAATGGCCTGAACGCCGCCTATATTAAAAATTGAGTTTGCCCCGGCCCAATCAGCCGCCGCTATAACCGCGGGGCAAATTTTCGGCGAGCAAACAACAATCTCTCTTACGCCGGCAACTTTGGCCGGAATAATTCCCATTAGGGCGCTGGAAACCAAAGGGTATTTGCCGCCCGGCACATAAACGCCGATCTTTTTTATCGGAACAATTTTCTGGCCAACAGTAACGCCGTTTCTTGCGTATCCAAAATCTTTGTATTGCGCCATTTGCTTCGCGGCGAAATCCTTTATTCTTTTTCCCGCGGCCTTGACAGCCGCAAAAGTTTTTCTGTCTGTTTGCTGATACGCTTTTTTTATTTCCTCCTTGCCCACCTGAAAATCTTTTATATTTAACCCATCAAACTTTTTCGCGTATCTTTGAACCGCCAAGTCGCCGCTCGATCTAACATCTTTTATAATTTTTTGAACATTTTTTAATTGTTGTTTGTACATATTTTTAGGATGAATGGCAAAGCAGGTCCCGCTTCACTGCTTTGCCATTCTTGATTAGTCCGCCTTACTTACGCGGCGGACTTCCAACACTCGCGTAACCACGAGTGTTGGTTCGTAGTGTGGACATTTCGTCCACCACTCGTCTTTCTGCTCGCAACCCTCGAAGCAGAAAGGGAGCGGGGACAATCTGTCCCACTGTTCCCAACAATGCTCACGGCTGCAGCCGCCGTGAGCAAAACATTGAAACAAAAGGTGATACATTTTTATCACCTCCTTTCAAATGAAAAAAAGTTAAAAAGAACAGCCCCCTCCCGATTGGGAGGGGGCTGGATTAAAAATTGAAAACCAAAGGTGGTGAGTACGACCGAACCATTGCTTTAATGCAACCCTCTCCCAGTCGGAAAAGGGTTATGGCGCAAACGGTTAATCATCAGCTTATACCCGCCCATGCCTTTGTTGAGCCACTTGGAAATGCGCGCCACAGTGGTGGAGCTCAAGCCGGTTTTTTGCTCAATTTCAGAATACGGAGTTTTTTGACTCAACATTTTGGCGACCTGCCATCTTTTAGCAAACTCAATAATTTCCTGCTCGGTGAGCAGGTCTCTAAAAAACTTTTTCGCCTCGCTGATATTTTCCAGCTGCAAAACCGCCCTGAACAGTTCTTCGGTTGTTTTCGTGTCCCATTTGTCTGAAAACATATTTAAAGACATCTAAATAAGAAAATAACTCACAACTACCTCCAATCCCGCATCAAGTGCGATCGCACTCGATGCGGGATTGGTTTATCAAAGTAAAGTGGTTTATTAAGACAAAGTATAATCATTTTCAAAAATATGTCAAGCCCATAAGCCAACACTAGGCTCAAATAATGCCAAACCAAAAACCCCGGTGCTTTGCGCATAGGGGTTTTAGGTTGTGTGCGAAATCAAACAAATATGTTTCACGCCGCGGCGTAAAACAAACTACCTGACTGCGTCTTTTAGGCCCTTGCCCGCTTTGAATTTTGGAACTTTTCGGGCAGGAATTTTAATGGAAGCCCCGGTCTGCGGATTTCTGCCGACACGGGCCGCTCTTTTGCCGACCGAAAAAGTGCCAAAGCCGGTCAAAACAACGTCCTTGCCTGTTTTCAGCGACTTTTCAATTTCGTTCATCACGGTATTTACTGAAATGTCAGCGCACTTCTTGGTGCACTCGGTGGCTTTTGCCACGGCTGCGATAATGTCTTCTTTGGTGATTTTTGCCATAGTTTTATTTGAAAATATTTAACGACCTTTAATGTTTAAATCATTATAAGCCGGATTTGCCGGAAAATAAAGGGTTTTTTACTTCGCGTATTCCACCACTCTCGTTTCCCTGATAACCGTAATTTTTATTTCGCCCGGGTAATTCAATTCTTCCTGAATTTTTCCGGCAACGTCGCGCGCCAGCTTGTACGCCTCCAAATCCCCGATTTCCTCGGGTTTGACGAAAACCCTCACTTCCCTGCCCGCCTGTATGGCGTAAGCGGAATTAACGCCGGGGAAGCCGGTTGCCGCTTCTTCCAGCTCCTGCAACCTTCGCAAATAATTTTCCACCGTGTCTTTCCTGGCTCCGGGCCGGGCGCCGGAAACCTGGTCGGCCACTTTCACCAAAACCGCTTCCAAATTCTCCGGTTCGTAGTCTTCGTGGTGCGACTTCATCGCTGAAATAATGTCCTTTTCCTGGCCGAACTTTTCCAAAATTTTAATGCCGATGTCAGTGTGAGAGCCCTGCACCTGATGGTCTACCGCCTTGCCGATGTCGTGCAAAAGCCCGGCTTTTTTCGCTATCTTGGGGTTAGCCCCCAATTCCTCGGCCAAAACAGAAGACAAATAAGCCACTTCCAAAGAATGCATCAAAACATTCTGGCCGTAGCTTGTCCTGAAATAAAGCCGGCCTAAAAGCTCAATCAGTTTGGGCGGCAAATCAACAATGCCCGCCTCAAAAACCGCTTTTTCGCCCGCTTCTTTTATTTGCTGCACAATTTCATCCTCCGCCCTCTTCACCTGCTCTTCGATCCTGGCGGGCTGGATTCTGCCGTCTTTTATCAGCCGCTCCAGAGCCACCTTGGCAATTTGCCTTCTGATGGGGTTGAAACCGGAAATGACCACGGACTCGGGCGTTTCGTCAACCAAAACGTCAACGCCGGTAATCTTTTCAAAGGTTTTGATGTTCCTTCCTTCTTTGCCGATAATCCTGCCTTTCGCTTCCTCGGAAGGCAGGGCAATGGTGGTGGTGGTGATATCCTGGGCCTGGGAAATGGCGTATCTTTGCATGGCAGTGGCCATTATTTCTTTCACCTGGTGGCTGTATTTTTCTTCGCCCTCCTGCTTTACTTTTTTCATTCTAAGCAAAATGTCCTGCCCGTATTCTTTTTCAACGTTGTTCAAAAGCTCTTTTTTCGCTTCTTCTCTTGAAAGGCCGGCCATTGCCTCAAGCTTGTCCGTGGCTTCTTTATGCATTGAGTCCAGCCGGTCTTTCACCTGCTTGAGCTTTTTCACCTTTTCTTCGAAATCGCGCTCCTTTTTTTCAAAAACAGAGCTTTTTTCATCGAGCTGGTGTTCCCTCTTGAAAAGCATTCTTTCGCTTTGCAGCAGTTCCTTGCGCCTTTCGTCGCTTTCCTGCTGGGCCTGCGTCACGATCTGGCCGGCTTTCGTTTTCGCCTGGGCCGTTATTTCCTCGCTTTCCTGTTTTACCTGGGCTATTTTTTTCTGCAGCCTGGCCTCAATGGTGCCTTTCCGCTTTTTAACAATGGACTGGCGAACATAATAGCCGAGAACCGAACCCGCTATCAAACATATGATTGCAACGGATAAAGACAAAAGCAAAGTATTTTCTAATAAAAACATAAGTCATAACAATCTCGCTTCGCAATCTGCTTTTCCTGAAAATCCAAAAAACCCGGAGCTTTCTGCCGGTCAAAAACAGAGTGGCGGCAAGATTGGCTTTTTTATCGTTCATATAAGCGATTTTAGCAAAAAAGCCTCAATAAGTCAAAACTTTTTGCTGTTTTTGGAAAAAATCCCGCCTATTTTCAGATCAGCCAGCTTGACGCTTATTTTCACGAAAGAATAGACGCTTGCCAAACATAAAAGCAGATAAGCCGCCCGAAAAACTATGGCAAAAACAACGCCATTGGCAAAACCGAAGCCCAGGTTGCTGAAAGCCAAACCGCCGCCCAGCTCCAGCGCTCCAAGATTGGCGGGCAAGGGGGTTAAGCCGGCTAAATTGACAAAAGCGAAAACCACGAAACTGCCCAAAAAGTCAAAGCGGCCGATTAAAGCGACAAACAAAATAAAAGCCATCAGCCACCAGATGGCGTAATACAAAACCGTAAGCCCGACAGTTCGCCAAAAAACCATGCTCCGCCCCGAGAAAAAAGAAAAAATTTCCGCTTCCGCACCCAGGGCAATCTGACCGTTTTTGGCGCCAAGAAGCCTGTCTTTCTTGACGCCGAAAAAACGCAAGACCCACTCCACGACGCTTTCCTTTTTGAGCTTTTTGAAATAAAAAAGAAACAAAGCGAACAGAATCAAACCGAAAACCGCCAGAAAACTGATGTTCAAAAGCGAAGCGAAGCCATAGCCCCGCCAGGCAAAAACGACAAAACCGATAAAGAGCAGAAAAAAAAGAACGGTGGCGTTCAAAATGCGGTCGGCAAAAACCGAAGCGATGTTTTTTTCCAAGGGCAAATGAGGGCATTTTTTGTTTGCGGCGTAAATGCGAAGCATCTCTCCGCCCACAACAGTCAAAGGAGTCAAATAGCCGACAGCAAAACTGGACAGCCATAAATGGGTCAAATCGCTCCACGAGCAATCATAGCCCGTTGCTTTGATAATCGCTTTCCACTTCCAAATTCCCACAAAAGCCGACAAAAAAACCAAAACCGCCAGCATCAAACCCTGCCAATTAAAAAAGAGCCCCCAGGCCCTCTGCAAATCGTCAAAACCGGTTTTGTACAAAATAACCAAAAAAACAATCAAACCGATTGCCAATGACAAAATGAATTTTAGAAAACGTTTCATTGCCGTTTTCCTATTTTTTTATCAACTTTTTTTCAATTGACTTTTCAAACTCAAGCAAAACCGGATCGTCAAAGATTTCTTTTATCCACCTTACCCACAAATCTTTTTTTATTCTGCCGTATTTTTTCCAGTACTCCATGCCCTGCAAAAAATTCTCTGCCTTGTCTAATTGCTTCATAAACCTGCCCTCTCTGGACAAACCGAATTCAAAATCATTCCATAAATCCATAATTTCTTTCCCCCAATGCAGAGGCAGCTTGGCGGTCAGCTTTTTTAATGCCGCACATTCTCTTTTGTGCTTCAATTCTGATTTTTTTTGTTTCTGGACTAATGAAAATTTCGGCCACTTTGACAAAATCATTTCGGTCTTTTTTTTGTCTTGGAGAGAATTAAAATTAGCGGGCAGAAGCGGATCGTACGGAGTTTCATCTTTGGCAAAAACTTCGCACAAATCATGCGCTAAAGCCATTTTTATCATCTTTTCCGTGTTAAATCGTTTTCTTTTGCCAAACATCCAAGCCAGAACAGCCAAACGAAAAGTATGGCTGGCCGTTGTTTCGCAATTATCAATCTGATGGGTCAGCCAGCCCCTCCGTTTCTTGTCTTTTAGTTTGCCGATGTTTATGAAAAAATTTAAAAAATTGTCCATAACTTCACTTGCTGTATTTTATTGACTTGATTTTATAAATAGTGGGGGATTTGGAATTGATAACAACCTCTTCACCTGTTTTTCTGCCAATCAAAAGCTGACCTATTGGTGATTCATTAGAAAGCTTTCCGTCGGCAGGGCCAGCCTCCAAAGTACCGACGATAACAAACTCATCTTTGTCGCCATCAACCTCAACTTCGACCTGAGCGCCCAAATGAATTTCATTTTGCCTGTTTTTTGCCGGCGGAACAATCGGCTCGTAATTGCGCAAAATGTATTCCAGTTCTTCAAGCCGCAAATTCAAAAAATCAATGTCGTCTTTGAAAGCGGCGAATTCAACGTCTATTTCGTCTGAATGCAAAGCATTGGGCGCCTCATCCTCCAGTTTTCTCGCCCTTAATGCTTTTAACTTTTCGTATTCCCTCTTGAACTTTGCCAGGCCGTCTTTTGTCAGATAAATTTTTGCGTTTCTTGCCATAAGTTATTCTAGCATACATCTTGCAGGATATTTGTCAACCGCCAAAAAACCGCCTAAAATAAGGAGTTTTGCTTGGCGGCTTGCGCTCTCTGGCTTTCCTGAAAAATGCTGATTTTGCCGAAAACCCCGTCAAAACCCGGCTCAATGTTCACTTTGCCCTGCCTCATCAAAGAAATCGCTTCGGCGATTTCGGGTAAGGCGGCCGATTGCAATTCCGTTTCCGGAACATCCAGCAAAATATTGAACTCCGAGCCGAATTTTCCAATGAGCAATTTATATTCTTTTTCAACCGCCTTGCTCGCCGGCCCCACGTTCATCGCTTCGCCGATTATTTCCGCCAAAGGAATCAGATTTTTGAACGGTATGGCGTTTGCGGGCACAAAGCCCTCGGGCCGGTCAGCCAGTTCTTCAACCCGGTATAAAACCCCCAGGGTTAGGGGCTTGGCGCAAACCGGACAAATGCCGTTGTGTTTTTTTGTTTCCTTTGGCGAAAAGCTTATTTTGCAGTCCCGATGCCCGTCAAAATGGTATTTGCCTTCTTCGGGGAAAAATTCAATGGTGCTCAAAAATTTTGTTTGGTCTTTTTGTTTTAATGCCTGCATAATCGCTGGATAATTCATTTCCGCGTCAAAAACGCAGGCCTCTCTGCCCAGCTTGGCTGCGCTGTGGGCGTCCGAGCAGCTGATAATGCTTAATTTGTCCAAAGCGGACAAACGCCAGTTCATCGCCGGGTCCGAGCTGAGGCCGGTTTCCACGGCATAAATGTAAGGCGAAAATTCCTCAAAACATTCTTCAATGGAATCAAACCCGGATTTTGAGCCGAACAAAGAAAACCACGGAGTCCAAATATGACAGGGCACCACCAAACAATCCGGATTTGCATTCAAAGCGATTTTTGCCAGCTCTTTGGCATCCAAGCCCAAAATAGGCCGGCCGTCGGATTTCAAATTGCCAATCCAGCCCAGGTGGGCGTTTATCTTCTCAACCGTGGCGATGTCCGGAGCCAGAATCAAAACGTGGATTTTGCGGGTTTTGTTGTTTTTGGAATAAATGCAGCTTATTTCAGAGCTTAAAATGAACCGCGCGCCCACACCGCCCTGTTTCAGCCGAAAAAGCCCGGGCTCGACCGGCGCCAATTTTTCTTTTATTTCGCGCAGCCACAAAGGATGCGTGAAGTCGCCCGTAGCCAAAACGTCAATGCCTTTGGTTTTGGCGGCTTTGTCCAAATTTTCCAAATTCAAATCAGGGGAAGTGGCGCGGGAATATTTTGAGTGAATGTGAAAATCAGCGACAAATTTCATAAATGTAGTCAATGGCTTTTAACTGCTCAGCCAAGGAATTTTCAAGCTCCATGGCGCAAAAAGGAGAAAAAAATTCCCGGGGATAATTTTTCAAATAATCAAACTCGCTTAAGTCATCAAAAACATGCTTGTCAAAAGCTACGTTGCCCCCGTCCTCGGTCAATTGTTTTTCTTTGCCAATGGCGGCAACATGATTGCAGCCGATTTTATACTGCGACAGCAGATTGTTCTGTTCTTCAAACCTTTCAATGTGCAAAAGCCGGTCGTTTTCCAAATGGGAAAAATCCAAACAAATCCCGCCGAACTTTTCAATTTCTTGCGCCTGCAGGGGAAAACCGGCGTTTTCCACAAAAATCACCGGTTTAAATTTTGATAAATCATAGCTTAAGGGCCACTGCCTTTCCGTGTGAATGTTAAAAACTTTTGTTTTGAATCTTTTTATCAGATACTCCAGCTCGTGCAGCGACATATCGCTTCTTAAATGCACGAAGGGAATTTCCTTAATCCCTGTTTTCTCCAATATTTTGAAAAATTCCCGCCTTTGTTGCGCGTCCAGACAAGTGGGAAAAACAGCGACTTTTTGCAAGCCCAATTCGTCGATTTCCTTTATTTTCTCCTGCCAGGAATTGCCCTTGACGTTAAACTTCGCGCTTAAAGTGGTTATTGAAGCTAATAATTGCCCCTTATTTATTTTTGTATTTTTATTTATCATATCGCTTACCGCTTACTGCCTACTGCTTGCCTTTTATTTTTACTGCTCCCTGCCTCCTTATTTCAATTTTATTCCCGTTAAGCCTGATTAGGGTGGACGGCTGGCCGGCCAGCCAGCCTCCGTCAACATAAAAGTCAACTTTGTTTTGGAAATAATCTTTGGCCTGTTTTACGGTTTCAGCCGGCTTTTCATTTTCCGGATTGGCGCTTGGAGCAACCAGGGGTCCGGTTTGCTTCAAAAAGTTTCTTATCCATTTTGACTCGGGCAAACGGAATGCCAAAGTGTTATTAAGCGGCCGCAAATAGGACATTTCTTTTGGCAGATTAGAACAATCTAAAATAACGCTTACCTGCCCCGGCCAAATCCTTTTCGGGGACAGTCCCGGGACTGTCCCCGGACTGTCCCCAATTCCAAAAATTTTAAGATCCTTAATTTTAGAAATTAAAATAATAAACGGACTATTAGCGCTTCTTTTTTTTAATTTATAAATCCTCTCCACCGCTTTTTTGCTCAAAGCCGAACCGACCAAACCGTAAATTGTATCGGTTGGCAAAACGCCAACCCCGTTGTTTTTGACAATTTCAACAATCTTTTCGTCAATTTTCTTTTTTATTTTTTCTTCGGCCATGCAATAAAGTATAAAGAAGCAATCGGCTTATTGGCAAAAAGAAATAAAGGCCGTAGCGGATAAAAAGAAGAAACGTCCATTCTTTTTCGCCAATGGCTGTTTGTCTGTTTTCAATTGCTCTCAATAAATCGTCAATAACACTGCCAGCCGCGCGCTTTTGCGGCGCCGGAAATAAAGTATAACCCCTGCCGATGAAACTTAAAAAATGCGCGTCGCTTGAGCCGAAACCGGCTTTGTTCAAACAGGTTTTGTTGGAAACGCCGGTTAAATAGTTGTTTTGTTTCTGGCGCATATTGGCGTTAAAAACTTCGACAATATCCAAATCGTTTTTAAGCAGGATTAAAGAGCCAAGGCCAATACCGCACATTGCCGGGTCAGTTGGGCTCTGTAATACGGAAGAAGCCAGGGGATGAACAGCCATTGCCAAACCGCCCTGCTTTTTTATCAGTCGAATTGTTTCTTTGGCTGAAAGCCCGGCCGGCACTGTTTTTTCCAAAAAAAGGCCAACGAGGTGGCCATCTGCGGTGGTAATTTCCTCGCCAGTGATTATTTCAAAACGGAATTTCCCTTTTTGGTGAAGCTCTTTTATTTTCAGAGCCGGCTCAATGGTGTCGTGCTCGGTTATGGCGATAACGTCCAAATCGGTTTTGTTTTCAACGTAATGCAAAAACTTTTGCGGCTTTGTTTTGCCCGGATGAATGTGCAAATCGGCTTTCGCCAATCCCAATGTCTGACAAATTTGTTTCAGATTTTGTCTCTCCATAAGACTTACTGCTTATTTGTTTACAAACAATCCTCTTAAACCGGTTGTTTCTTCGGTTTTTCGCTGAATCGCAATGCCTGTTTTCATTAAAACAATTTCCGCGGTAATGGATACTTTGCCGGCAATAAAATGGCCGCCGGTAACGGACTTGTCCGGCCTGCTGAAAACACCGTGCAAATGAAACTCCCATTTGCCTTCTTGCTGCGAAACCAGGCCGTTCAAGCTTAAGAGTTCGGCGGGTTCGGCGAATTTTTCAGGCAAATAATCGCCTTTTTCTTTGAAAAATCCCAGTTCAAATTCGGCTATTTGTCCGGCAGCCGAAACAATAACGGCGGCTTTAACCCCGTGCTTTTCGCAAACCTCCTGCAACGCCGCGAAAACATCTTCGCCGGAAAAAAGCCGGCAAACGATTAAATTGCCTTTTTCTTTGCTTTGCATAGTGCTTGGTAAATTTCCGCAGTTTTGAAAATTTCCTTAAACCAAACGGTATACCCGTCCGAATTTAATCTTACATCTTTGCTTTGCTCGTGTTTTGCACCCTTCTTTCCCGGAGAAATTGCCGGCCCGCCTCTTGCCCCAAAAGCTCCATATCGTGGATAAGATTTCGAGCCTGTTGTATTTTAGATTGTCCTTCTTCAGAAAAACCAAACACAACGCCCGTTTCCCCGCGCAAAACCTCTTGGCCATTCCTTTTGCCCGTTTTTATCTCAACCGGGCTGCGAGCGTCAAAATCGTCCGGGCTTAACTTCCAAAAAGGATAATCTTTCAAAAATCCGTTTAAAATGATTATATTTTCAGGCAATGCCCCTGCGGCTTTCAATATCTCAGATGATTTGTATATGGTGCTGCCCTTTAAATAATACTCGTCAAAAATAGCCAGTTTTTTATTTTCTAAACCAAATTTTTCTATCTTTTTCTGCCACCTTTCAACCGCTTCCCTATAAAGAACGGTCCTTTCATTTTCATCCTCTTTACTTAGGGCGAATCTAAAGACGTGGGGCTTTACATTAATGCGCAAACATCTCGGCAAGGATTCTTCAACATTATTCGGCAAGATTGCGTCAAGCACAACCTTTAATCCCTCCCGAATCGCATAGCCAAAAGGCACAGCCGAATTATCGGTAAATATTAAAGCCGCCGGCAAGTTTTCTCCAAGTGTTTTCTCGCCTTGACATTCACCGATAGTATATTCTCTCTGCGCGATTAACTGGCTGATAACAAACCTGATGCCATCGATGAATTCTTGTTTCAAACCCTTATTTTCATTAAAAAGAAAACAGCGATAACCCTCTCCGGCAGAAGGCTGTGATTCGCCTGCCCCTTTTTCTTCTCCGCCATTTTTCCCGCTTTCTTTAGCGTTCTTAAACATATTATGACTTATTGCCTAAAATCGTGCCCTTAAACTTCCTGCCTTGCAGAATATTCTGGAAATTTTTCAAATCAGCCCCGCCCGCCACAATCACCTTCAATTTATGTTTTTGCGCCAGGCGGCTGGCCACCGGGTCAAAGGGCGTATGCATACCCGGGCTCCATTTTGTGGGAATAATCTTAAAATACTCCTGCCAGGTTAAATTTTCAATCGGCTTGGCATTTTTGTTCTTGTCGGGATTTGCCGTGTAAACGTAATCGGGCTTGCCCAGGTTTATAACCAAAGGGATTTTCAAATCAACGGCGCTTGCCACAGCGCCAAAGTCGGTTGAATGCCCGGGGATGCCCTTGCCTCCTAAAATCAAAGAATGTTCGCCGAAACTTTTTATTCGTTGGTCAGCGCTGAAAAACAAAGGAACGTTCGTGAAAAACGACTGCAAAACGCGGGTGTTGAGCCGCACCGAATCAATGCCCACCCAGTCCAGTTGCGACGGCGGCACATTGCCCGCTTTGGCGGCAAACGCCTGATACTCGCGGCAAAGCCGGCCGCCCCCGGCCACAACCACAAACTTTTTCCCTTTTTTAATCTGGTTTTTGATTATGGAACAGAACTTTCGCAAAAATAAAACATCGGGTCCGTTCGGAAAAGCCGTTGACCCGCCCAAACTGACAGCGAATTTATTTGTCATTGCAAAAGGATTTCCGCCTCTTGAACCAGTTTGGCTAATTGGCGGATATCAAGATTATTGGTTCGGCTGAACTGCTCAACGTTTAATTTCAAAACATCCGTTGCCAGCATTAAATCGCATCTTGCCATAACGCAGGAAAAATATCTTTTCAGCGACGGCAAAATAGTGATGGGATAAAGACCGTTTTCTTCAATCAAATATTCCAAGCCGCGGTTTTTGGGATAATTCCAGCCCAAAAGCTCCACTCCGGCGGCCCGGCAGTATTTTGCGGCGCGGGAAGTGAACTTGGCGTTGGTGATTAAAAAACTTCGCAATTGCAATGGATTTTTCCGTTTTGCCGGTAGGTTGTTTTGAATATCCAGGAAACGGGCGAAATTCGCCAAAGCGATTTCCTGGTCAACGGAACCGCCCGCTTCGCGGCGGTATTTGCACTCGCCTATTTTCAAAACATCGCCTTTTTTGGCAATAAAATCGATTTCATAATTTTTCAGCCAGGCGCCGCTGATAAACTGGTTGATTTTCACCTGATAGCCAAGCCTGCCCAAGACAGCGGCCACGTATTTTTCAAACGGAAACCCGGTCGGCCCCAAGTCCTTCATCGCCTGCTTTAAGTTAAACCTCAAAGACGCCGCGGGGTTTTCTCCGCGAAGCAATTTCCGCACCTCGTTAAAAATAACCGATGTGGCCGCTCCCGGGTAAACCCTCTTTTCAATTTCTGCGGCTATTTTTTGCGCCAGCTGTCTGTTTGCCCCGGCTCTTTGCGCGCTGCGCGAAACTTTCTTAAAAGAAAAAGGCTCCTGCTCCCCTTTGGAGTTTACCACAAAAACGCCGCCGTTATTCGGTTTGTTTGGTTTTAAAAAACGGGCCTGATCCATAAATTCACTGAAACTGCCTGCCAAACAGCTCCCAATAATGTTTGGTTAAAATTGAATCCTGTTCCCTGTGGCTATCGCCTGTTTTTAATGCTTCCAGCCATTCGTTCGCTTCGGTGTATTTTTCTTTTATTATAACCCGCGCTTCCGGCGTCAACGCCCGCAAAAAGTCACTAAAATCAAGACCAATCGCCCTGGAAAACCTGCGTTTTCTTTTTTGGATATCCGAAATATCCTGCGGGCTTACATTAAAACAATAAATCATTGATTCGGGGCTGATTTCCTGCAGCGCCAGACGGAAAACCGGCTTAAAATTAACTTTTGAATTTCCTGTCTGCTCCTCGGCCGGACCGCCGCTCGGGAAAACAACGAAAACGCCGCCCCTGTCAATATGGCTTTTTATCGTTCGAATATCCCGCCTCGTTTTTTCCGCTTTCATTCGCTTATCCCTTTCCCAGGCCGAAGTCGCAATAAAGTGTTCGCTCAAAAAACCGTTGATTGTCTGCTTGTTTTCAAAGCCGCGCCTGAAAATCGTTTTCAGATATTTTATCGCTTCGCTGCTTGCCATAACCAAAGCGTCGGAACGGCTTACGGCGCCAAGCACGCAAAACACGTCGCAAAACCCGGGGTGGTTTGATATGACGATGCCGGGCTTTTTGTTTAATTTGTCGCGGTTAAAAGGAGAACTGTCGGGGTAGCGGGCGTTGACGCCGGAAGCGCGGAGGAATTCCTGACAAAAATCCGCCACAGCCCCAAACCCCTTTTTTTCAATCATTATGAAATAAGGCAAAAAACGCCCCATAAACAAAGCTCTGGCGCTAATTGCCGAATTTTCCAGCGATTCTTTTGTTTTGGCTGACAAATAACTGGCCGGCAATCTTTCCATATGCAGCAATTAAATATTACCTGACCCTGTAAGTCAAAGTTATATCAACGGTAACTTCCTGCTCTCCCGATTGTATGCGCGGGGCAGGCGCAGTTGGCATTACTTTCGCGCTTTCAGCATAGCCAATCCCCGCGGCGCTGTCATAGACTTGCGGATAAACGCCGTTGCTTTCGTAAACATTAACCAGCTTTTTCAACTTCAAACCGCTCGCCGTTGAAATCGCCGCGGCCTTGGCTTTGGCTTTGGCTATGGCGTTCGCCATTGCCTGTTCTTTTATTTTCGTCAAATCGTCAATGGTAAACTGCAAATCGCCCACGATATTGGCGCCCTCAGCCGTTGATTTTTCCAGAACATCGCCTATTTTTGAAAAATCGCGCACCTTAACCTTGATTTGCTGGCTGAGCGTATAACCCCTGAAAACCTGGCCCTGGTTTTCCAGATAGTCATACCTCGGGGTAAGCGAATAATTCGTTGTTTGAATGTCTTTCGCCTCAACCCCCAAATCCTCAACCCCCGCAATAATGGAATTCATTTTGCTGTTGTTTTCCGTAACAATTGTCGCAACTTTTTGGCCTTCGGTTTTAACGCCCAGGCTTATCAAAGCCACGTCCGGCGAAGCGGTTGCTTTGCCCTCGGCGGTTATGTTCACTTCTCTGGGACCGTAGCCGACAATCCAGCCCATTAAACCGGTTAAGGCCTGCGTTCCCCAAAAAATGAAAGCGCCCGCCACAAGCACTATGGCTAAAACATAGAGCCGCGAAGAAAGGTCCAGCGTTTTTTTGCTGTTTTCCATAGAAAATAATTAATCCTAATCTACAAATGATATACGAATGCTACGAATAAAATTGGCACCATTCGTATTTCTATTGCTAGTATTAGGTATTATGCGCTTATTATAACCTAAAAATCAGCTGTGACAAAGAACCGCCAACCAAAACAGCGATAATCACCCAATAAAGAAACCCGGGAATTTTCAAACTGTATTCGGGCTCCCTGTTGCCCGCTTTTTTCGCCCGCCGGTGTATCAAAACGATTGACACGCCCTCAACCAAACCAATCAAAGAGCCCAAAATGGAAACGACGAACAAAAAATTCCTCATACCGGCCAGAAATAAAACCAGGGGCAAACAGCAGGCCAGAGCAAAACTCCAAAAACGCGGCAATCTGTAATCATAAACAAAAGTGTTTTTCAGATAGTTTGCCAAAGTCAAAAACGAAGTGCCAACCGCCAAAAGCCCGAAAATGCCGCCAAGTATTATGACTTTCTGCCCCAAAAAAGGCAGAAGGCCCGTAAGCGCATCGGGGCTTGTTTGTTTGCCCGAAACAGCGCTTAAAACCAGGCCGAAAACAAAATAAAAAACGGCGCAGAAAGCCAGCGCAGAAAGAACGGCTTTTTTAAGGTTCTTTTTTTTGTCTAAAATGTCTTCGGCTTCGGCAATGGCGGACCAGCCCACCAAACTGAAAAAGAAAACCCCGAAAGGCAAAAAAACATTCTGCCAGCCGGCTGAAATCAAATTGCCGGCCTGGAATTTAGGCAGGCAAAAGCCGAAAACCAGCAAAATCGCCCCGAAAAAAACAACTGTGAGCAGAACCTCGGCCCAGGCGATTGAACGGGTGCCCCAAAAAACCAAAAAAGAAAGCGCCAGCCAGAACAAAACCGTAAATTCAAAAGCGGAAAAATGACCGGGGAAAATCAGGCTTAAAAAATTGCCCCCTAATATAATGTAAGCCAGCAAGGAACCGGCCACCCCGGTAATCACGAAAAAAGCCACGACCGGCTTGGCTTTTTTACCGAGGTATTTTCCGGCGAACCCCGCCAGCCTTGCCTCTTCTTTCGTGCGCAGAATAATTTCACCGAAAAACAAATGCAAGAGCACGGCAACCAAACCGATTAAAACAAAATAAAAAAGCGAAAGCAAAATTCCGCTTTTTGACATCACGTAAGGAATGGCAAAAACGCCAGCGCCCACGATTGTCCCCACCAAACTGACCGATGCCAGAAATGTTTTATTCATTGCCGCCCTTTATTGCAGTTTATACAATTTGTATCCTTCTCTCGCCCTTTCCCTGATTTTCATTCCCACTTCTTTGCCCTTGCCGGCTTTTTTGATTTTTTTGCGCTCAATTTCCATTGAAACGACTGTTTGTTTGAAATCGGTTGCCTCTCCCCCGACAATCCTGATTTTATCGCCGGCTGCCAAAGGAGCCTTTAATTTGACCACTGCCACGCCAAGCCCGTCAAAATAATGGGTAATCTGGCCGGCCAATACTTCTTTAACGGTTCGCTTGGCAGAACTGACTTTTTTTTGAATGGTCTTTTTTCTGATTGTTTTTATAGCCATATTGTTTTTTATGTCGCTTAATTGTTTGTTTTTATCGCTTTTATCAGTTTCGCCACCAATTTTTTGGGATCGGTGTCGTAAACGATTTTGGTGTTGGGCCGGTAGCCCTTTGCCAAAACCGGCTCTATTAAATCCGCTGTGCCGCCCGACCCCTGCAAAACGCCAACCGGAGTTTTGGTTTCAAAAGCAACGGTAAACTCGTGCAAAGTGCCGGTTCGGCCACAGATGATAATCACGCCGTCGGCTGATTTGGTTAAAATCAAATCGCGACCCACGTAATCAAACCCGGTGTAAACAATCAAATCGCAAAAATCAACGGGCAGCTTATAGGTATTAACGTGTTCTTTTTTGCTGCCGGCCGGTGAAAAACCGATGCTTACCCCGCCAGCCGCCTTAGCTCCTTTGGCGGCAAAATGGGGAATGCCGGTTGTGGCTCCGGTGAGCAAAATGCAGCCCTGCCTGACAATTTCTTTGCCGACTTCCTCGGCCAGCCTGGTGGCGCCGGGAGAACAGCAGCCTATTTCCGCGGCTCCGGAAACGCCGATTTTATACTTGTGTTCGCCGAAAATGTTTTTCGGTTTTAACGGTTTTTTATTAGGCATAAAAAATTAAAAATTCGTCTGGTGCCCTCAGGGAGGATCGAACTTCCATCTTAGCCTCCGGAGGGCTATGTTCTATCCAATTAAACTATGAGGGCGAAACTCAATTTATTGAGTTTCGCCGGGAATTTTAGGCAAAGTATCGGAGCGAAGCGGAGCGCTTTGCCGTTAAAAAATTCCCGGTGATTCCTTAATTTATTTACAAATGTTAAGCCGGGCTGTCAGCCAACAAGGGAAATTTTATACCAAACTTACTGGCACCCTCCGCCGCTTCCGCACTTCCAGCAGTGCGCCTTACCCTTCCATTCCCTTTCCCACACCGGGTCAACGATTTTTTTGTATTCTTTGGAATAATTGTCCAAAAATTTGATAACTTCCGGATCGTCAATCAAATCATTGCCGCCGTTGTAAGACGGCCTGGCTTTGTATTTTTTGACAACTTCTCTCATCACCCAGGGATTGTCAATAATGGCGCAGGGGCTTAACAAATTTTCATTGTCGCAGTAGGGCTGGGCATCTCTTATTGCCTGGAAAAACGGCGATTTGATGATTTCCAGCAAGCTTTTGTTTTTGGCGTTGTCAACTGAAAACTGGAAAAAAACGCAGGGCTCGACATCGCCCTGGCAGTTAATGTGAAAATAACCGCCGGGCCTGGCTGCGGCCATGCAGCCCCGCACTTTGGGCCCGTCGTTCCAGAAATCGCCGATGAAAATGGGTTTTTTGTTCCTTATCCGGGTAATGCGCAGCCTCAAGTTATTGCGCTGTTGCGGGCTCGACATCAAAGACACGTCCGGCTTCCTGCCAATGGGCACGTACTGAAAATACCAGCCGAACCGGCAGCCCTGTTTGATGAAAAAATCGATAAACTCGTCCGAGCCCAGTATTTCGGAATTTTTGCTGGTGCAGGTGGCTGAAAACCCGAACAAAACCCCGTTTCTTTTCAGGTTATCCATTGCTTTCAGTATTTTTGCGAAAGTGCCTTCCCCCCGCCTTGCGTCGGTTTCTTTTTGAAGACCTTCAACCGAGATTGCCGGGGCCGCGTTGCCAAGCCTAGCCAGCTTTTTCGCCGTTTCATCGGTGATTAAAGTGCCATTGGTGTAAATCTGAAAAAACATATCGTCGTGCTTTTTGAGAATTTTGAACAAAAACGGATAGGAAAACGGCTCCCCGCCGGAAATGGTTATGAAATGAATGCCCAGTTTTTTCGCTTCTTTCAAAATGCGATCAAATTCGGCGAAAGACAAATCTTCCGTCTTGCTGTATTCGCTGGCATAACAGCCCAGGCATTTCAGGTTGCATCGGGCCGTGGGGCTTACAACAAAAAACCAGGGCAGCTCAAAACCGAGTTTTTGTTCAAGTTTTTTCCGGTTTTGGTGCGCCACGATTCCGGCGTTGACGAAAAAATTCCCGATGAATTTTTCTTTCGCTTTCGGGCTCATTCCCGACAACGCGTCAATTACAAGCCTGGTGGTGGGATGATTTTCCTGAAAAGCCTTTTTTATGGCCGCGGCTTTTTCTTTGATATCGGGCCTGTTTATGAAAAATCTTTCCGCCAGGCCAACGGCCCTGATAAGGTTCGCCGGGGAAAGATCGGTTAAAGTAAGGAGAATTTCTTTTAAAATCTTCCTTTTGATAGCCGAGCTAATAGCCCCACCGACCCGCGGTGTTTTCGCTTGGCTAGCCGGACTGTCTTTTTTTTGTTTGCGCATAAATTTTGAAAAATTATATTCTTTTAATGCGAATTAAACCCGAGCAAGGAACGACTTCAACGCCTTGTTTCGCAAGCATGTCCAAAAAAATGTTCAGGCCCAGGGAATCGCTGGACATATGGCCGGCAACCAGCACATTGATGTTTGCCGCTTCCGCTTCTTTTCTGTGCTCCTCGGACTGGTGCATGCCCACAACCGTGCCGATGCCCGCCATCGCCATTTTTTCATATAGTTTGGGGCTGCCTTCGGTGCCGCCGGTTATCTCGCTCATGACGATTTTGCCGCATCTGTTGTCCTCGCTGCCCGCGAAAATTTTGGGGCCGGCCCCCAACTCCTGCGCTTTTTTATATTCGGGAATTTCTTTTAAGGCGGCGGACAAATCACCCACTGTTTCAATGTCTTTTCTGCTTTCAATGTTGTCCCGCAGAAATTCAGCCGCCAGATTGTCGCAGGGGGTATGCAGACAAATCAAATTAAATCCCAACAGCCGCGCCGCGTCTACGGTCCGCTCGTGGTTGGAAGGATTTATGCCCCGCGCCACTTCGGAAATTCTCTGTTTCATCAAACCCTCGGCCACGTTTATGGGCACGCCATAAATATTCAAAACATCGCACTGCAAACTCATCACGTCGGACAGGCTTGCCAGGCCGCGGCCCCGCGGGTGATGGGCGATTATCAAATCAATGCCGCCCAATTCCTTGGCGATTAAAATTTCAGCGGCCTCAATGTCAATGCCAACCAAAACCTTTCTGATTTCCTTGTCGTTGGCAATGTGCAAAATCCGCGAATCCAGATATGGATTATTTAAGGCCTCCTGGTCAAAATCAGCTTTTGATTTTTCGGACATCGCTTCAAAGGCCTTTTTCTTTTTAGCCAAAAATTTTTCAACGCCGGCCTTGCCGCGAAAATCAGCGGCAATGCCCATTTCAACCGCCAGATTAAAAATGTCTTTTGTTTTCATAACCCCTTTTGAAAAAGCAGGAACCAATACTTAAAACAAAATAAATTCGGAAAACCCTCTATCTTCTTTTTTACCAGTTTTAGGCCGTTTTGTAAAGCGAGTTTTTCCATTTTTTCAAGAGGCAGATGGCTGGAATTTTGCTCGGTGTAATGCCACTTTGTCAGCCAGGCCAAAAAGCGCGTAAACAGCCGGTCCACGCAGGGCGTGTAAATGAACAAATAGCCACCCGGCTTCAAAACCCGCGACGCCTCCCCAACTGCTTTTTGCTTGTCGCTGAAATAATAAAAACTGTCAATCATAAAGACAAAGTCAAAGTCAGTGTTGGCATAGGGCAAATTTTCGGCCGCTCCCTGGTTAAAATGAAAAACCGGATGTTTTTTCCTGCCCAGTTCCAGCATTTTTTGGCTCTGGTCCAAACCGAACAAAACCAGGTTTCTGTTGAGCCCGAAAAGCGAGTTTAAAAAATGACCGACTCCGCACCCTATTTCCAAAACCCGGCTGCGGTTTGCCAGATATTTTTTAACATAACTGCGGCACTGCTTGTAATACCGTTTATAAAATGGCTGCCAAAAGCGGTTCAAATAAAATGGCGCGAAATTGTCAAATGTTTTTTGTTGGGACATAGGTAAAAATTATTATAAATAGTTTCGCAGAGGATTTTACTCCTTGCGGTTTTCCCTTTTATTGGGACGGAGGCAAACAAGGAGTAATTTGATATGTTGAGCCGCGGCTGGAAACGGTATAGCCTTGCTGGCATATTTTTAGTTTTGCGTCTGCCGTTGCCTTGCTGCACCAGTCATAATCAGTGCCGGTAATTGTGATTTTTGCCGGCCTCACACCCCAAGAATTTGCCTGTTGATCAGTTGAAAACCAGATATCAGCGACCCTTCTTGTTTTTGCAACACAAATTGCCCCGCCAATATCGCAAGCGTGAAATTGCCTAGTTCCTCCAAAGCTCGCCGGCAACTCAATGGAAACAACAGAACCAAGCGGAATGTAGTTCGGGTCGGTGGCAATCACGCCATTTTGCACCTGCACGCCGCAAGCAGTAGATCCTGTATCTGAATAACCGCTGATAAAAAGGTTGTTGTATGATGCTTGCCCTGAAGCCGGCAAGCCGGCTCCGCTTTGCGGCCCGCCGACAAACACATACTCGCCGGTTCTTGGCTCAACTTGCTCTCTGACAATCGGAAAAACAGCAATGGCTGAAGCGCAAGCGTGATTTCCATAAGTGCCCATAAGCGTTCCTCCGCCGCTACCGCACAAGCTTATGGGATGCCGACCCAAATCCGGCTCCGACTGGATTAAAACCTCGGAATTATCCCCGGGAGAATCGGATTTCCATTTTTTGAACGAGCCATCGACATCAAATTCCATCCCGTTTTCCAGCAAAACCACGGCGCAAACGCCTTCGGGCGTGATTTTAACTGACTTAAAATTATCTTCAAAATCCTGTTCTTCAAAAGTAATTGTTTGGTTAGAGTTTGTGCCCGTGATTTCTTTGACAACCAGCGCTTTTTTCGGAATGTTCACCGGCACATACAAAGGCATTGGCTGTTTTGCCTCGTTGATTTTCGCCTGATAATTTTTTAAAGTCGGCTCTCCGGACTTGGCATTAAAATCTTTTACCGAATAAACCAAACACTTGCCCCCGAACTGCTTTTCAGTGCAAAGCCGCACTTCCTGGCAGGCGCCGGGAGCGGGCAAAATATCAAAAACCTGGGCCGAAGAAACTGTTTTTAAGTTGCCGTATCTGTCTTGTTCGGCAATGTTAAGGGCTTGGGGCTGACCGGTATCCGGGTCTATTTTTACATTGCCAACAGTGCCTTTATCAGCGGGCGCCCCAGCCGGAACCTCTCCTGTATCGTAATAATGGAAACTCATCATTTTTTTGTAAGTAGCCAATGTGCAGGGATTATTTTCTGGATTTCCTTCCGCTGGTTTTGTACACTCACCGAGACCATTAACAGCCGTTGACTGATCGTCAGCTCCAATTTTCGGGATAGCCCCGCTAACATCGTCCTGCTTTTCAAAAAACATCCGTAGAGTGCCAGAATAAGTGTCCGCACTGCGCAAAATTGCCAGAAAATTGCGCGAGTCAATTGTGCGCCAGCCGCCCTCCGTCATAGGAATCTTCCGTTCGTTGACAATTTTAATTTGGCTGGCTTTTTTGTCAAAATCAAAGCCGACTTGGCCCAAATCAGAAACGCTGTTATTGAAAAATATTTCTTTGCCGTCCGAAGAAGACAGATAAATACCGGGGATATTGCGTTTTATTTTGATGGAAAGAGGCGGGTGAATAATATCGGAAGCATATCCTTCAATTGGCGACTTGAAATAACCGCCGGATATTTTTATAACCTTAATCCCCAAACCATAACTGTCGTCCACCGGCACCTGGTCGCTTAAAGAGCCGTCATTTTTTAAGAGGCCAACGGCACTCAACACAAACCGGTTGGTCGGAGCGACAAGGGGACCGGTAAGATTTTGCGCTTGCGGATTTCTCGGATCAAAAACAAATCCGGGTTGGGAATAAAATTCCACCTGGCTGCTTGATTTTTCATCCTGGCCCCAAAAGCCAATGGCATACAGGGGAAAATTTTCAAAATCCAAACGGCCCGGCTGGCTGACATCAGGTTTCAATTTTCCGAATGCTTTTTCCTGCGTTAAGTCCGGAATGCTGTAAGTTAAAAGATACGCTTCGCGAGCATCCACCAAATCCTTGATGTCGTATTCGTCGCCGACTTTTTTGAAATCTTCCAGACCCTGCCGGGTGAACAGCACAATGCCCGCTGACACAGGCACTTTTTTAATGTCCAAAATTGTCAGTTTGGGGTTGATAAAAACCATCACCAGATAAGCGCCCGCTATTATGGTTAAACCGACCAAAGCATTGTAAAACCTGCTTTTGGCGGCTCGGGCTTTTTCCGGCTTACCCGTTGAAGTCAAATACATCACGCCCGCGTAAATCAAAGAAAAAATCGCGGACAGGGCGGCAATGATAATCGCCCAGTTGGAAAAATATTTTATCAGGCCGATCATCTGCTGCTTGCCCGAAACAAGCTGCTGTTGTTCAACAAACTGGTTGGGCGAAGGAACATTGCCCACGCTCGGATATTGCTGTTCAAGATCCACTGCCCCAAACATAAAACCGGGCGCCAAAATCATTGCGATTGTCAAAACAAAACAACAAATTGTAAAATATTTTACTGCCATTGAAATAGCTCCAGAGGGGTCCTCTCTGGGAATTTCCAGCCCCAGAGAGGACCCCTCTGGAATTACTTATTCGGGGCGAGCGGAAAAACAACAATGCCCTTGGCGCAGGACTGGCCTCCGGCTAAATTCAAACCCCGTCCGCCACCAGAGCAGCGGCTAATCCTGTTTTCGCTTAAATCAAGCAAGTCCTGATTGTCCGCTTTGGTGAAAAACTCGGTTATTGAGGCGGGCTTGTCGTGCCAGCAATCGCCGGCAGTCGGAATCTGGTGCGACACACTCCAATTGGTCCAATCAAAACTATCCATAGTTTCCACGCAGGATTCCACGCTGGCCGGATGCTCGGAAAAAAGAGCCACCAAACAGTCGCCTTCAATTTTCATTGATTTGATGTTTTCAGAGAAACGGGCCGGGTCTTTGGAATTGTTTGCGCCATCAACAGAACCATACAAAGCGTAAGGAATCGGTTCGGGCTGGTACCAGGGCATCGGTAAAGTGAATACATTTGACAGCCCCAGTTTTTTTATGCCCAAGGGAGTATAAGAAATGCAAATTCCCCCGAGATTATTTTGCGTGCACAACCTTACTTCCTGGCAAACAGAACCGCCGGAAACTTTCGCAAATTCTTTGCCCGCCAACTCAAATATCTTGCTGGAAGCGATTTTTTTCACGCCCCCGCCGTAAGCGTCGGAACTGAACAATATGGTTCCGGAAAAACCGAGCGTTGACAACGGGTCAGCGGATTCCGGGACGTTGCCGACCCGGCAGGACATCCCGTTTTTGCATACATTAGCTATGTTCCAGCTACAATTATTCTCCGTGTCGCAAACATAAAATCCTTTGTTGGCATTCAATAATTCGTCGTCATAACTGTACGGCGTACGATTAAACGCCGACATTTTTATTTTTTCGTCAAGGTATAACTTGGGAAACCATATTTCCCTTACCCCGAAAAACATCCGCACATTGCCCTGCAAGTTCGGCCCGCTCGCCACAACGGCCAGCGAGTCAACGGTTTCAATTTTGCCGTTCTTTTTAACCTGATTTTGCAGTTTTAAGTGCGTTATTTCAGTGCCTTCGGGCACATTGACTATGCCGGATTCATTTGGCGACGCATATATCTGCGAACCATCGCTGGCATAAAGGTAAAGCCCGGCGCCAATGCCCTGTATTCTGAAAGAAAGGGGCGGGTGGTCAACTAGTTGATTGCCCTGGTCGTTTTTATTCCACAGAGCATTGTTTTTTTGCGGGTCAATGCATTCAACCGCCGAATTGCCGAATTCGCCAAACGGCTTGTTGTCGTTTTGGGCCTGGCCAATAACCCAGATTTTGTCGCTGCCCAGCTGGACGGGCTGTTTGTCCAAAGTCGCAACCGGCTCGCCCTGATCATTCAAAAGCCCTTTTATGCCGAAGGTTTTGCCCGCTCCCTGGAAATTCTTTTCGGCAAAAACTTTCACTTTCAAGTTCTCGCTGTTTGCGCTGAAAAATCCCAAGCCCCCGAAATGGAAATTCTGGAAATCAGCTTTGGTCGGCGCGCCGCCGGCATCGCGGGCAACAACCTCCAAAGCGCTGACGAATTTGGTTGCGTCGGCCACGTCAAAACTCAAATACCGCGCCTTGCCGGTGTCAATCAGTTCTTTAACCGACGGGGCCGGGGTTGCTTTCAAAGCGGCTATGCCTTCCTGGCTAATGAGCAAAACAGTGTTGGGTATCTGCTCTTTTTTTATGGTCATTATGTTCAGCCTTGGGTTGATTAAATTCAAAGCCAAATACGCCAACCCCAAAATCGCCAGGCCGACGAATGAGCCGACAATACGCTTTCTGCCGCTTGCCGCCTTTGCCGGCCTGCCCGCCGCGGTCAGATACAACACCCCCCCGTAAATCAAAGAAAACAAAGCGGCCAAACCCATAATAATCATTGCCCAGGTGGCATAGTATTTGATAACGGGCGTGGGGTCGTCTGAACCCGGTTTTATAACCGTTTGCTCCAGCTGCTCATCGCCGACCGACGGATACGTTTGTTCCAACTGCAAATCAGCCCGAACGAAAAACGGGGCCGACAAAACGAACAAAGCCGCCAATAAAATAAAAAGTGGTTTAATTTTCATTCTAATCGCAGGACATATAGCCAAGCCAGGTTTTATGGCAAACCCCGCTTGCTTTGCCGCATTTAACGTCGCACAGGCAATTTTGCGTGTTTATGCTCACGTGCAAATGGTTTTCTTCCTCGTAAACGCAAACCCCCCTGTCTGCTAATTCGTTTTGCTTGCAAGCCAAGGCCGCCTGTTCCAGCGCCTGGAAATTATCGCCGATAACATCCAAATCAGCCGCAAAAGACATATTGTTGCAGGTGTTCGGTTTTTCGGCTGTGCCCTGGGGCCCGCCGTAATGGCAGGACGTTTTGCTGTGCTTGTCGCGGGTGGCAATGCCGTTGGAATCGGACAAGGAAGTGACGAACCAGTTGGCGCACAGGCCGTTGCTGCCGGTTTTGCCGGGGTCCAGCTTTCCGGCAATGCAGTCCAACAAAAGGTTTTTCAAGGCATCGGAGCTTTCGCCAAGCTGCTGGCCGGCGTTGGTCATAAAAGCATTGTTTCCTTTATACAAACATTTCTGCCAGTCGCTGTTTGAGCCGCCAGTAAAATTCGTTTCGGTTTTATCCACGCCGCCGGATTCATAGTCCGCGTTATAATCATACATTGAAACATAATAACTCTCAAACTGCGGGGAGGTGTTTTCGTCGCAGCAAACGAAATTATTCTTGCTGCCCGCGCAAAGCCAGTCGCGGCACTGTTCTTTGGTCAAACCCTGGCACAGGCACTGCTGGCATTCCTTGCTGCCGATGCCCTCCGAGCACTGTTCCCCACAGCACTGGCTGTTGGGATTGGGGGCGCATTTTTCGTTCTGGCCAGAGCTGAAAATTTTGCAGTTGATGTTCGCCAGAACGGAATTGCCTTCGCATTTTCCCAGACAAACCGCGCATTCCTCGCCGCTCCCCTGATAGCATTGTTTCTGGCATTTTTCCGACCAGGGCTTGGGCCAGTAAATGCCCTGGTCAATGGCTTCCTGGCATCTCATCGGAAAACGGAATCCGTATTTGCCAGCTTCCGCCCTCTTTTGCTCCAAATAAGTCAAAGAGCAAAGGTTAACCATCGAGGCGGCCCAGTCCGCCTGGCGAACAACCATTTCCTGTTTGGTGATCAGCTGGCCTTCGCCTTCCTCGGGCCGGCCGAACGCGTCTCCGGCCTTAACGCGGGTATCCTCGGTCACCTGTTCGGTTGGTTTGGAAAAAGCGTCGTGCAGGGCAATGCGCTCGCCCTGAATTTTTTCCAGCGCTCCCCTCACGGCCTGAGCGTTGTTGCCCGGCAACTGGTTGCCCTTCAAGCCGGTAATCGATGTTTGAATTTGCGACAGCGAGCAGGGGTCGCCCTCGCACTGGCCGGCCACGCAAAAAGGAGGCCGGATGCCCGCTTCGGCCCTGGCGATGTAGGCCTCAATTTTCAAAGAAAATTGGGGCCCGATGTTTGTTGTCTGGCCGGGGCTGGCGCCGTTTTCTTCAAAAGCCGCCTGGGGGTTGCACTTGGAAAAATCGCAGGCCTTACCCGTTGCTTTTTCATTGCTGTCCAGAGCGGATAAAATCCCCTGGATTTTAGCGGAAGCGTCGTCAATAATGTCAACGGCATTCTGATAGGGAGCTAAAACTTCGTCTCTCAATTTGTTGCTTTCCATCAAAGACGCGCTGGTTGGTATGGGCATATCGCACAAAGGCCCGCCGAACAGCTTGGCATAAGCGGGCTTTTTAAGGTCTTTCTGATAAAAACCGAAAAGCAGCAAACCGGCCAATACAATAATTACTGAAACCGCGGGAGTAATTCTAATAAATGTTTTCTTGTGCTGCATATTGAAAATTATTTATAGTATTCTTCAAGGTCTTCCCCCAGTTTATCCGCCACAGCCATCATCGGGTATCTCATTATCCAGGTTAAATAACAGTTGGCGTTTTTCATTGGAGCCAGGGTTAGGGGAATGCCGGAAATGCAAAGGGGCATTTTGCACCAGCTTTCCCCGCAAGTGCAGTTTTGGCTGGCGAAATCAACCATTGTGGCCAATGCCCAGACAAACGAACTTTGCCATCTGATGCGGGTTGCCTTGTCGTAAAGCGGATCGATGTCATGGTATCTGACCGCCTGTTTCTGCCAAAGTTTTACGCTGAAAGGCAAATCAATGCCCGCGATGCTTTGCAAATACTGGGTTTTGGTTGTTTTGCGGCTCAAATCCAGCTGCAAAACCGCCTGGCGCACACTGGTAAACTTATCCTGCAAATTCAAATACAAACCGTCAACTGCCGGACAAACCGGCCCGCCGGCCGGCCCGGTCAGTTTTTGATTGTTGTTGTAACTCACTGCCGGATGCGAAACGCACGCCAATGGCTTGACGTCAAACCCGCCGGTTGTTTCCTGCCAGCCGGCGTTATCTTCGTTCCAGATGCGGCTAATGTCTTCCTGGGCATTTTGCAGCGAGCGCACAAAACCGTCAATCTGTTCCATTACACCGAAATAACTTGTTTGTATGTTTTCAATTCCCTGGTAAATTCCATAGGCCGATTTTATACCCATTAAAATCGAATAGACTTTCATCACGCCGTCAAGCGAAGTTTTCAAATCCTGCACCCTATTTTCGCAGGCATCTTTGACTTTGACAAGATCTTCGCTGTTGTCTTCGTTTGTCAGGTCGGGCACATACTCGCCCTTCGCCCACTTGGCAAGGTTGTCCCAATAAGCACCAAAGCCGTTTTTGAGCGAAGGCAGCAAAGCGAAAGGATTGCCCCGGCAGCCCAGCACCCCTCTTTCAATTCCGTTTTCCGTTTTTTTGCAAAGCCCCTGCGCCGCCCTTGCCCGTATTGCTTCGCAGCACTCCCGGCAATAATAATTCCCCATTTGCCGGAAACAGGCAAAAGCAGTTTGGCTGCCCGTATCAATATCATTGCCGCATTTGCAAATTCCGTCTTCCGAGCACTGCGGGTCCTCGCACCCCGAGCATTTGCCCACGCCAATGCATTTGTTTTGCAGGGCTTTTTCCACCAGTTCAAAATTTTCGCAATCGGCTTTGATGCTTCTTTGTTTTTCCAGCTCGCTGCACTTTGTTTGCAATATTTGCAGGGCTTTATTCGGGTCAACGTCAATTTTTTCCAATTCAACTTTCAAATCGTCCAAAGCGCCGGCCCTTGCCTGGGTGGCAATGCACAATTGCTGGGCTCCCTGGTATTTTTGCGCGTAGCCCTGCAAAAGACCGGCCTGGCTGTCAAGGCATCTGGTTTGGGGCGGCCATTGCCGGCTGCCCACTTCCGGATAATCCGTTGTATCCCAAACAATATGGTTGAACAAAACAAGCCCGTTCCCGTCGGTATCCTGGCCGTCGGGCCCGGTTTTGCCTGTTTCTTTCGCACAAATCGGGTCCAAAGCGTCATTGGTTGCGCCCCAATGAGTCGGGTCGCTTGGGTCCAAACAAAAATGCGTTGGACAGGCAATCGGAGGATTTTTAACGCCCGAAACACTGCCATAACTGCAATTTTCCTGGGCAATGTTTTTTCGCTGGTTATCAATGCTGGCACGCTCGGCAACGAACTGGCCTGCGTCGGTTATTTGCGCCCTGTTCAAAAGCCCGCAGCGATAATTGACTATATTATCGATGAGCAAATCAATAAGCCGTCCGGCGCATTCTGTTTTTTTCGCTTCAATAGCGGTTGCGTTTTCCAAGTCCAAAACTGGTTTTAAGTCCCGACAGGCCGCGCCGATGTCGCCCGAGCCGAAAATCAAGCCCTGCATGTCAGCCAGGCCGTTTGACTGCTCTTTAATGGCGGTTTGGTAGACATCGGCTTTGGGGCTGTTGTCAAAGACACCAGGGGAGCTGATTTTCGTTTGAACATCGGTTAACGCCTGCTCGGCCGCGTTGACGTTTTTTTGGATTGTTTCAAATTTTTCCGACAGGAAAAGCAGGGGATTTTGCGAAAACGCTTCTTTTAATTCTTTTATCGAGCGATCCCCAG
>JAMCXQ010000008.1:31974-61812 GCA_023474835.1 Patescibacteria group bacterium
TGCAACGAAGTTTATTGAAGTGATTTTTTTGCCTCCGGCGTAAAGCCCGATTTTCTTTTCCTGCCAGGGCAAAAAACTGCTCAAAAGCCCGCCTGATTTCTCTTCTTCGGTGAGCAACGACAAATCCTCGCTCCTGATTTCGGGTTTCAGAGCGTTAAGATTTTCTTTGATTTGGGGAAAAACATTGGCTGATTTTTCCAGATTTTTGGCAACCGGAATGAAATTGTCCGAAACATCCTGCAAATCGCGGCTTATTTTCGTTTCCAGGCAATTTACGCGGTTTAAAAATCCTTTCTGACCGATGCCGTCGGGACAGCCTCTTTCATCATTGCCCATTTTGCTTTCTATGGGTTTGACAATGTTATCCTGGGCTGATTGTATGCCCGCGTTAAACTCGCCCAAAATGCCGCCCTGGCCGTCTTCTCCCAGAAACGTCCGGTTTATCGCGTTGGTTTCATTTTGGACGTCCTGGGGATCGCTCGATAAAGTTTGGTAGCCGTTCCTGACAAAACTTTCAAATTCCGAAACGTCCGCCAGCTCCCCCAGGCCGCTTTTAATGCCGGGCATTATATCGTTGTTTATGTATCGGGCAATGTTTCTGGTTAAAATAATCCTTTTAAGATACGCTGCGGCCATATCGCTTTGGGGAGACAACGAAGCGGAGTCCAGCGAAAGCCCCTGCGCCTGCAAATAAGCCGGATCGGAGTTCCACCAGATATCCCGCAATTCCTTTAACTTGTTTTGCAAAACAGCGAATTTATCCTTAAACTTCTGCACGACCGCGAGAACGTTGACGCCGTTCTTTATCAAACTGCTGTTCCATGTTCCGTTGTTCCGGGTGATGGAACCGAGGATGAAACCGTCAAAAAGCTCGGTGAACAATCCGCATTTTCGGTTCAAAGCCGTAAGCTCGTCGCTGCGCAACTTCCTGTATTTGTTCTGGCACTTGCAGCTGTTTTCCAAATTGTAATAAACGTTGTTGCTGCGGCTCGCTTGGCAGCCGGCAACGTCAAAATCATCAATGTCGGCGTTAGGGTCGCCGCATTCCATCGTTCTTGAACAGCCCGAAGCGGAATCGTAGCGGCAAACCGAAAAACAGCAGGAATCGCATTCGCCATAACACTCGTCCCTGTCTTCTTTGCATTTGCCCCATTCGCCGCAGTACGTATCGCTGCATCCTTCGGGGCCGTAATAACAATTAAGGCAGGCTTCGCCGCAGCTTCTTTTTCCCGCCAAGCAATAATTCCACGCGTCGTCCTTGCATGTTCCATACGCGTCCTGGCAATTATTCCGGCAGCCGGGCTGGCAATCGCTTTCGCACTTGCTCTGGCAGGCCGGGCAAAAATCCTCGTATTCGGCTTCTTTGTCTTTGTATTCCCAATAATCCGCGAACGCGCTGCAGGCGTCTTCGCGCCTGTGTTCTTCTTTCAGACAATAAACTTCGTTGCAAAATTTGTCCCTTTTGTCCTGCAAAACATTGCGGGTATCAACAACCGCCTTGTCAATGCTCCCCGCCAAAGTTTCCAAATCCTTTGCCGCTTTGTCCACGCGAACGGTCAAAGCCGGAGTTTTGGGAGAAAAACCCTGCGACAAACCATACTCAATCAATTTGAATGTCTCGACTGAACCTGCCAGTTTGCTGATTCGGCCGTCCCAGTCGGAAATAGCGGCGATGTCGTCTTTGTAGGTTTCAGGAAATCTATCGTTGAATTTGTCCCCGGCGTCTGTCCTGTTGTCTACAATTGCTTTTCCGCCAGAAAAAATAGTTGTGCCGCAATTAACATCTCCCGTGCAATAAAAAGGGTTTTGCCAATACGGATTGATATCTTTGCCGTAATCGACTTTCTCTCTGTTTATATTATTCTCTGTCATCTGCGTTTCCGCGTTCGGCTGAAGATTATCCCGATAATTTATTTTCAAGTTCTCATTCTGCTGTTTCAAGATTTCAATGTTTTGAGGAACAATATCCAGCTGCGCCACGGTGTCGGTTCGAAACAACAGTCTATTTTTTTGGTAAAAAACAGCCAGCGCCCCGTCAAAATCGTTTAACTTCCTGTCAACGCATTTCGGCCCGGTCATTCCATCAATAATTTTGCCGCACTCTTTTTCAAAATTCGTTGTGTCGCAGCCGGTCACTTGCCAGCCGAGAAAATTAACGTTGGCGCTGTCGGGCACCGGGAAACAAAAATCCCCGAAATTTTTTGCCTTTCTCCACTCATTGTCCAGCATGGCTATCGCAACCAAAGCAGGAATTTTTTCAACGCAAGCGTCTATCATTATTATATGCGCATCCTTCATATCCTTTTCTGCGACAATAGCGTTCACGTCATCACCGTCAACTCTTACCCTTAACGCGCGCGCCAAATTTTCCCAATAAAGCCGCCACTGGCCTTTTGTCTGGTCCAGGCTGTTATACCTGTAAATCTCGCCTGCTTTGTCAAGCGCTTTGTCAATTGCTTCTTTTATATACTTTGTGTCAAGCGATCTGAAAATCGTCTGGTAATCGGAAATTTCCGCAAAAACATTCTTGAAGGTGCTGAACCAGGAAATGGCGCCATTTTGCTCCGGAAAACGAAAAGGGTTTTGTTCATATTCGGCTAGTTTTTGCATATAATTCCGCGACGCGTCTATTTTTTCCGGGTCGTCTCCGTGGTATTGGCGATAATCATTGTCCAAAGAAGCCAAAACCTGCAAATCAGGCCAGTTCTCGCGGGGCGTTATGCCGTTTTGTTCATATTCGCAGGCCGCGAGCATTGCCTGATGCCGTTTTTTTGGATCGCTGACGTATTTTCCGTATTGCTGTTCAAAAGCAGAATTGACCCTGTGCTGCACCCAGTCATAACCGCGGCAAAAAGCGGCCAATTGCTCCCAGTATTCTTTCCACACTGTTTTGTTATAATCCAGATATTTTTGCAAACCGCTTTCGCGCCGGTAAAGAGCGCTTTCAATAACACCCTGAATATAAATACCGGTAAGAAGCTGTTCGGCCGGGCGGAAATCATAAGCCGCTTCTCTGGGCATAACCCTTTCGGTCATAACGCACATATTTACTTCGCCCGACGAGCCATACCACTGATGACAGGTTGCCAAATCGCTGTCAAGCGTGTAATCAAAACGGGCTTTGTCCTGCGGATGAAGATTATTGTTGTCGTTTCTCAAATCGGTTTTCACTTGCGGATCATTTGCTCCTATGAATATCTGGTTTTCAAATCCGTCTTTTATGGCACCGCCCTCAGGGCAATTGGCTGATACACATTCATCCGCCAACTTGTCTTGACAGGCCGACATTTCAACAGTATTTGCCTTTATGCCCTGGTCCAAACAATTTTGGTTAAATTCGTCGTATTTTCTGCAAGGACCGTTTTTCTCAGAATTGGCCGGATCAAGTTTCAGCGCCCTTTCTTCACAGCTTGCGTCATATCCCCGTTTTGTCGCGGGCTCGGTTATCAAAACCCCCAAATCAGCGATTTGATTCAAAAGCCCGGACATATCAATAAATAAAGTCTGAAAATCAGCCACGGCCGCGTCAGCTGCCTGGCGCCGGCAGACATTTCCCGTTAAAACGTCGTTGGCGTAATATTCGTTTTCCTGGCAGGCTGTCGGGCTGTTTTTGCCCGCAGAAGAAGGGGTGAACAAAAACCCCAGTTCTTTTTCGTTCCAAAAACCGTAAGTGTTCTGGCTGGCATTGCCGGTTTGTAAAATATCTTTTACTCCTTGCTGGGTTTTATCCGCCAGATCAACGGACTGGGCTTTGGTGGTTTGATAGTTCATCATATTGTCGGAAAAATCGTCAATCATCTGCAAAAATCCGTTAGCCGCCCCGCCAAGCCGTTCTTCGGTTTGGCCCGCGGCCATTGCTGCCGGACTCAAAACCAAAACGTCCGACCACTTAACCCCCAGATTTTGCAGAGCGCTTCCCAAAACGAAAATGTTTTTGCCGGTTTGCAAAGTGGTGTTGCCCATTGAAACCAGAGTGTCAATAATGGAGGAACCCTGGGCAATCAGGCTTTTTATCAGGCCGGCTATTTGCATTATTTTTTTGAAAAAAGCGATGGCGCTGACTATTTTCTGCACAACCGTCAAAGCCCCCACCGGCGTGAAAAAAGAAACGATGTCAAGCAGCGTTATGGTGTAGGAAACCTCGCCGAACCGCAAAGAGCACTGTGACTTGCAGTTTTTCAAAAACAAACAGCCCGACAGCGGGTCGGTGTTGTTATAAATCTGCTTGGCCAAATAAACCATCTGGCTGGCCGCGGCCTGCACTTTGGCGAACTGCAAACAGGCGGTTCGCTCCGCCGCCTTGCCGTATTCGCAGTCAGCCACGCACTGTTTTTGGTTGGCTGCTTCAACACATTGTTTCTGGCAGGAATCCTCGGCCGGAGGAATTCTAAGCTCGCACTGCGGGGGCAGGTTGTATTTGGGAACCGTTTCCCGGCCCTGTTCGTCAAAAAGTTTTTGCGGGGCCTGGCCGCCCAAAGAAGAAAAGGGGTTTGTGCAGGTTTCTCCGCTTTGCAGGCCCCCGCAATCAGGATTGTTTTTCCAGCCGCATTTCAATTTTAAGTCGTTGTTGGCCAGCTTGCCGGTTGTCTTGCACCCGCAAAAAAACAAATTGCCGTTTTTATCCTGTTTGGTCAAACAGTCAAAATTAAATAAATTCTTGTTAGGGTCGGCGCTTGAACCCATTCTGATGCCGCCGGTCGGGGTGAGCCCGATTTCGTCGGGCACCTGGATTTTTGCCATTATTTTATTCAAAAATTTGCTCACATCCGCGGCGGAAAAAGCCAAGGCCTGCACCGGCAGTAAAATTACATTCAACAGGACAAAGACACAAACAAATGTTTTCACAAATCTTTTGGTTGAAATTTGAAACATTAGGAATTGATTAAAAATTAAAAAATAAAAATTAAAAATTTCTGCCAAAGCTATTTCCCGCTGAAACTTCGCAAAAGCAGTTTGCCGTTAGCAATCATTTCCGCCAAACTGTTCAAATGCACGGCGTATTTGTCGGCAACGCACTGCACCGCTGTTTTACAGCATTTTTCAACGTCAACTGTTTCGCCCTCGGCCCCGCCCTCTTTCTTTTCTTTTACTATCGTTAAAGCGTTTTTGCGGCAGCACAAATTGTCTTTTAAGCTGCTGTTTGTTTGCGAGGGCAGTTCCTCCTCGCCCTGGTCAGCGTGGCATTTGCCCTCGTCATTGGCTCTTTCCAGCCGGCAGTTCTGCAAACAGGATTTTTTGTCATCGCTTTTGGCAAAACAGCATTTGTTATTTTCTTCTTTCTCGCCCCCGAGATAATCGCACTGTTCCCCGGCCTGGGGCGTGCGGCAACGGTTTTCGCAAACAGCCGACCTGCCCAAAGAACAGCACTGATAAATCTCTTTGCCCTGGTCGTTTTTTGTTGTTCTGAAAACCTCGCCCTCGCGGCAATCATCTTTTTTGGAAATCGGCGCGGACGCGGTATTATCGCGGCAAACCCCGGTTATTTCATCGCTTGTTTTTTGTCCGGTTTTTTCCGCCCACCATCTTGACAAAACATCCATAAACGATTCCACGGCCTCGGTGGGTTTATTGACGAAGATTTCATCGGTCAAGTTTTGGGTAAATTCTTTGGTTTTAGCCAAACCGTTGTCCACGGCGTTGCTGGCTGTTCCCGTAAAATCGCTCATGCCGAAAATCGTTGTCTGGGCGTTCAAAACAGAGCCCAAAATGTCGGCCAGTTTCTGTTTCAAAACCGGCTTTTTCAAAGCCATCTGATCCATTAAAGTAAGCTGACTGGTTAAATCAGCCCCGCCAAAAAGATTTTTCTGCAATTTTTGCGGAGCGTTTTTTACCAACCATTCAAGCGGGGTTTGCCCCAGAATTTTTTCAACTGCCGCGAGCTTTTGCGCAGCCGCGCTTTCCAGGCTCTCGTTAAATGACCAGGAGCACCAGCCGTTTTCCCCGCCCTCAAAGCGCTCGTTTGCGTCAATAATATTGTTGGCGTTCAAGTCAATTTCAACGGGCTCTTCGCAAATAACGTCAATCAGTTTTCTGCCGCCGAAACTTATCTGCTCGCCCAGCGGAGTGGTTAAGAAACTTGCCAGTTGGTTAAGCCTTGCGGATTCGGCCTGGCCGGCCTCGCTGTAATAAACTTTTATTATCCAGTCGGTGGTCATCTCGCCCTGAACTTTAATACCAGCCAGATAATACCTTTCGCCGATAACGCCTATTTCAAAATTGTTCGGGTCAACATTGCCGTAATTTACCGGCGTATTGTCGCCAATTATAACACTGCCGCTGCGGGCGGGAAAAGCGTTTTTTAAGTGCTCGGGCAAATCGGAAAATTTGCCGGCGGTGTTCAGACCTATTTTTTCCTCGCTCGTTAAAACCACGTTGAAAAGTTTTTTCATATCGCCTGTCTCGGGCGCTTTATGTTCAATATTAGAAGACAAATCCCTTATCGCTTCCAGAGGATTGCTGTCATTGATGTAATTGAGAAAATTATTCAAAAACTCCGGCATTTCATCGGGCCTTAATCCCTGCTCGGGGTCCTGCATTATCTGAAATAAAATCTGCAATTCCTTTGGCCGGATAAAGCTTATTAAAGGTTCGTCCAAACCCAAAAGCTGGGCCGGTGAAAATTCCAGTGATTTGCAGAACAAATAAGGCAGTTTTCGCTCGTCGGGCACGCTGCTGCCATCTGGCGCTGCGCCGTTATAAACAAACCTTATCGCATCGAATAAAATGGTGTTGTCCAGCTTTTCCGCAGAAAACTCCGCGGCCGCGCCGGCTTGCTGGCTTGCTTGCGCCTGCAAATCGCTTTCAACTCTTGCCAAAGCCAGATTGGGAAAATCATTTTCAAAACTGCTGTCAATGCCGTTGCAAACGTCCTGAACGATTTTATCGGGTGTTTGCGTCAAAAAATTGGCCGATTGGCCGGTTTGCTGTTTCGCGTAAAAAGATGTCTGGCTGGCAATGATGTCCAAGGGCAGACTTGTTAAAATGTTTTTTACGGTTGCTGTTTCCCCCTTAAACTGCGCGCCCGACAGCCGCCAGGAAACAAGCATTCTTAAAAACCCTTCGGCGCCCAGTTCGGATAATTTCAGTTTTTTGAAATTGAAACTTCTGGCTGCGGCAACCTCGCTGCTCAGCCCTGCCCAATCATCAGCTGAAAAGCCCCTGCTCAAAGCGATTATTTTAATGTCTTCGCCCAGCTTGGGAAAATAAACCAAAAGCCACTGGTAAACCTCTGTTTCTTTGCCTTTCAGTTCGGGGTCCTGGGCCCTTCGCGAAATTGCGCCAAAGTCATTATTTATGGCATAATGGAATAATGTTCCCGCCATTGTGTTTTGTGTTAAAACGCTGCAAGTCCAACAAACGCCGTATTTTAACCATTCCGGACAATTCACGTTGTTGTTGGCTTGAGTGAGCCGGAACTGTTCGTTGGTCAACTTGGCCAGACAAACATTGGGGCCACAGGCCGCATTCGGGCTGTTATCAGGCAATGTCTTGATATGTTTGTCAGCCAAGGCGCAGCCGGTTTGAACCAGCTGCGCCAGAACTCCCGCCAAACCCGCTTTATTGAAAACCTCGCTTGGCGTTTTGCAGGCAACATTGCGGAAAGCGCAGTAAAAGGAGTAAAAATTCTGGTCGGCCTTGCTCAAATTTTTGTAATTTTGGTTTTCCGAATCAACCAAAGGCAAAAATCCGAAAACCGAATTATTGGATCCGAAAAGTTTGCCTGCTGTTTGCGCGTCGGGCAAAGGGCTCATTGCCAAACCAAAAGAATCGCATTTGGCTCCCGGGCTGTTGGCCTGGGGCTGTGCTGGCGCGGGTTGGTTTGCCGCTGTTTTGTTTGCCGCAGCGTTAGGATTCTGGCAAAAACTGTTGCACTTTCCTGACGAGTCGGTTCCGCATTTGCTGCAAGTGTCAAAAGGATTATCCCATCCGCCACTGGTGTCCGGATATATATTTCCGCAAATCAAATCCTGCGGCGTGGCATTGAGCAATTGGGCGACGTTTTTCAAAGGAGTTGAAGCAAAAACAATTTCCGCAGGGCTCATACTAAGCCAGCACCGGGCTTTGCACGACAAATGGTCCTGCACTTTGCTGTTCAGAAAATCGGCAATGTCTTTGCCCGTGCCCGAGCTTGCCGCGATTTCATTGAGCAGAGTGGTGTGCAAATCTGCGTTTAATTGGCACACTTTGTCGCCGAATTTCTGGCTGAATTCCGGAGTAAAGCCGATTTCAAACGGCTTTAAATTGCCGCTTTCGTCTTTGACTTTAACGCTGTCAAATTTCAGCACAGTAAAGCCGGGCTCGTCCGGCTGTTTGGCTGTTTTGTTTTTTGTTTGCTCCCTGTATTCCTTGCATACCTGGCCGACCAAATCTTCCAAACTTGACGACAAAACCTGTTTGACGTCATTGGGCAAAACATCCCGCACTGTGGAAGACAAAAACTTATCCACGTAATTGTGAAAGTCAATTACCTGGCTTACATAGGGCATTAAGGGAGCAATAATCATATCCTGCACGATAAAACCGGCATACTTGACTGCCGCATGCACTATCATCGCGGAAAAGCCGGCTCCCAGCTGCTGGGCGAAACCGATCGCCCCGCCAACAGCGCTTCTTTTTATTTCTTTAAGGGTTTCGCTTCTCTCCTCGCTGTCTCCGGTAAGCCCCTGCACCACGCCGCCCTGGCCAATCCACTGGCACTCTTGGCATTTTGTCTGGCTTTCGCTCCAGCAATAACCCATCCCTTGGCACATCTGGGCTATGGCTCCTTCTTCACCAAGGTCTTTGCAAAACAAGCGGCCGTCGTCCCGCAAGCTCACGGGTATTGTTTTGGCCCTTCCCCTTTTTACCGCGTCAATAAATCCGTTGAGCTCTTCGGGTGTTTGCTTTTTGCAAATGCCGAACTTGTTTGGCTCTCCGTGTTCGTTGTAAAGAGGCAAAATATCGCCCCCGCCTTGGCAGCCATAATCATATTTTGTGTCCAGAACAAAAACATAGCCCTGCCTTAATTTTTGATAGCAATCGTCAATGGCTAAATTCTCCACGAACAAATCCGGGTTGTTTTCTTTGAAACTTTCTATTTTCTCGTTAATCGGCTTGCCAATGTAATCGCTAATCAGGCCGTTTATGAACTGCTCGGTGTAGCCGCTAACTTTTGTTTTCATATCGCCAAACTTCTTGTGCAAAAACTTGTCCATATCCTGTAAAGAATCAATGACAACCCCCAAAAACTTAACGTCAGCCAGCTTGATGTCCAGCGCCTTGGTCAAACCCGGCACGAGGCGTTCGGTGGAGGTGGTCAGGGCGCCCTTGAAAATTTCATCGTAAAGTTTGCCCATTGGCGAAGCCAGGGCCGCCTGCGTTTTTTCCCCTAAAAATGTCTTCATTTGCGCCTGCATTTCATCGTCAACGTTCAGCCAGGAAACAATGTCCGAACCCAAAAAAGCGGTAATTTTGCGCGAAACGTAGTCAGGAGGCAAGTTGTTTTTTATGCAATCGTCAATTTCCGATTGAACGCAGGAAGAAGGGTTGTCGCAAACAGCGGGGTTGGCGCCCAAACAAATTCTTGCGGCCTGCTCGCAGCATTTCGCTTTCAGCTGGCTTTCAAAACTTCCGCTTAACTGGGTTTTGGTGGAGCTGGCGATAAAATCAGCCAAGCCCTGCACGTTGTTTTTCAGGGCGTTTATCAAGCTGTCCGCCGCCCCGGTGTCAATGGCGCCCTGCACTATTTTGGCTATTTCTTCTTCCGGTATCTGGTAATCGGCCTGGCCCAGAGAAGAAACCAGGCACTCCCTGAAAAACCCCTGTATTTTTTCCAAAGACAAATCCATCAAAACCGAAGGGAGGTTGGCCCGGCCCGACTCGGTTAAAACAAACTGGTTGTGGTCCAGGGCCTTATCCTCCATAACCGGGCCGTAAGTTACGAAATAATAGGCGGCGCCGTTGTAGCGATCTTGCAGGGAGTTCAAAAACAAATCCTGGGCATAAGCCGGCCTGAAAAGAAAACCGAAAAAAGAATGCCAGCCCGCGCCGGCCACCGGATTCGTCGCGTCGCCCGCTGCTGTTTCCTGATCAGCAATGAATTGCTTGGGCGTTTCCAGCTGCACGTCAAAACCCTGGGCCGTCCACTCTGCGGCTTTTGGAGTAAAATCATTTTGGAAAAGGGCCTCCTCTCCCAAATTTTTCGGGCCTTCCATACCCCAGGCATTTCCAAGCAGATAATCAGCCGAATTAACGGTTAAAGTGTCGCCCAATAATTCGCCCTGCTCCGGAAAAAACTTGCTTTTTTGGCTGAGCAAAATCCCCTGCAAAATTTCCAGTTTTGCTTTATAAAAGCTGATGGAGTTTTCCATGAAAACAGAAGGCATTACAGCGCCCTGTGGCGCCGGGCCGGCAACCGGCTGCCAAACCAAAAAATTATCCTTGAAAACAAAAGCACCCATGAGGTCTTTGGGCGGTTCCTGGCCCAAATCTTCTTTATAAACGCGGTTAATGGAAATACTCCACTGGGTGCTTGCTTTTCCGTCGGGACCTGTGGTTTGTTTTGTTTCAATGGAAACCGGCCGCATATCGCATTCAGGCACGGAAACCGGAACAACGCCGCTATCCGTGGCGATTGTTATTGTCCGGGCTGCTGTGTCGCCGCAATTTTTGCATTTTGTATGGCAAACGTTCTGCTGGGTGATTTTTTGCGAGCCAAAATTATAATCAAGGTCCTGCTCGGACATTCCGCCGTAGCAATTGCCGGTATAAATCATTGATGCTTCGCTCTCTTCGGCGTTTATTTTCTTTTCCCATTCCCAGGTGCTGTGCGAATAAGCGCCGCCGCATTGGCATTTTCCCAAAAGTTCAGCCAGTTTGTCAACCGTGTCGTTAACCTGTTGTAAAATCCTTTCGGTATCCCTTAAAGGAATTTCCGCCTGGTAAACGCAAATTTTGCCGTCTTCGGGCTGGCTGTTCAGCGAACAAACCATTGAATCTTCCGCTTTCGCCGGATTTGCTCCGAAAGAAATAAAATTTTTCACCAGGTCCGGCAAACGGGCGAGGAGCCGGTCGGGGGAAAAATAATTCAGCGGCTTTATTTTTCCGGTGTTATCATAAACCTCGTTGTATGCCCGGGTATCGTACCGTTGGATTGCGGCCAAATTGGCCGTGCCGATAACAGCTGACTGCAGGGGATTGAAAGTGACAACCTTAACAATGTTTTTGTCGGTCGGGGGCAGGGGGTTCACCGGTTTAATTGTTTTTATTGAGGGCAGATTAACGTTAAAAACCAAAAGCTGCGGATTAATAACGTACAAAACCAGATAGGAACAGATTAAAATAAAAAGGCCCAACAAAGCCCGCTGCGCTGTTTCCCGCGCTCTCACCACCCAGTCCGGCCTTTGGTTGGCCGCAACGTACATAAACCCGGCAGCCACCAGGGCCAGAACGGCAACACCGATGCAAACGGCGAATATCAAATTCAAAGCAAACCGGACGTAAGCGGTTAATTGCTGGTCGTGGGGCAGTTGGCTGATTTTATCCAGGCCCCCGCCGAAAATACTAGGATAGGAAAATTCCAACGCCCAAACCGGACTGGCTACGGCAAAAGTAAGCAGCAGCAAACATCCAAAAAAAATTATTCTTCGATAAAATCCCCCCATGGAATTAAAACTCCACGGGGACAGTCCCGGGACTGTCCCCTTTTTATCCCTGAGCCAATTTGCGTTTGGCTTCTTTTATTTTCAGCACCTCTTCGGGCGAACTGGTGATAATCTGTTCTTCGGTGTAAGAAGCCACCACTTTCAGGGCCACTCTTTTTTGGCCGGCAATGAAAACGCCTTCGCCCACGTCGCATTGCAAAAGCAGGTTTTTTTCCTCTTCGGTAAGATTAAAAGTGTCCTTGACAACGCTAATGGCGGCCGGGCTTTGCTTTAGCAAAAATTGCAAAGAAGAGTTGTTGACGATTGGCTTGCCGTATTCGGATTTCATAAAATCGGAAACGTCCTGGGTAATGGTGGAAACGCCCAGCCAGTATTTCCGGGCTCTTTTGCAGATGCCGAACAAAAACGAAGCGCCGTCTTCCTGCTGCATAATCCACCAGGCCTCGTCAACCAGCAAAATCCGTTTTTTCAGGACGGTGCGCACCGTCGTCCAGATGTGCTTTAAGATAACGAACATCGCCATCGGCCGCAGGGCGTCTTCCATGTCCCTGATGCCGAAAACCACGAAGTTTTTGGTTAAATCAATGTTGGTGGGGCTGTTGAAAAACTCGGCGTAGCTGCCCTTGGTGAATTTTCTTAAACGGTCCACCAAAGAACCCGCTCCCTCCATGTTCATGAGCACGTTTTCAAAGTCGGTCATCAGCGGAACTTTCTGCGGCCAGCTCATCGGGTCGCTTTGGGGGGTAATGTCGCGCGAAGCGTAGGTTTCCGTAAGCGCCTGGTCAATGATAGCGTCTTCCTGCGGAGTCAAACCGCCCAGCATAAGCCGGAAAAGCCCGACTAAATTGATGACGTTGTTTCTTAAAATGTCGTTTGCGGATTCGTCTTCCCGGGGAAGGGGCAGGTCAAAGGGATTGAGGTGGTGGGAAGAAGTAAGGGAAATTTTAAAAAACGAGCCCCCGACCGCTTCCGACAAAAACTGGTATTCGTTTTCCGGGTCAATGACGATTGTGTCTATGCCCTGCATCAGATAGCGCAAAATTTCCACTTTCGCCATAAACGATTTGCCCGCGCCCGATTTGGAAAAAACCACCATATTGGCGTTTTCCAAAGTGAACCGGTCAAACAAAACCAGCGAATTGTTATGCATGTTCACCCCGTAAAGAATGCCCTCGTTGGCCGACAAATCCGGGGAAACAAAAGGGAAAATGCTTGACAGGGGGGCGGTGTTCATTGGCGTGTACACGGCCAGTTCGTCCAGGCCGTAAGGAAGAGTGGAAACAAAACCCTGTTTTTCGCGCATCAAAGCCGGCTTTAAATAAATCAGCCGCGACTCCAAAAGCGACCTGAGCATTGTTTCAATGTCGCGCAAATCCTTTTCCGTGTCCCCGTAAATGGTCAGGTAAAGGCCTAGGCGGAAGACCCGCTCCTGGGCCGTTTGCAGCTCGTCCCTTAACGTTTCTATGTCCGCAAAAGCGGTGGTCAAAGACGGGTCCCTTATTAAGCCCTTTTCTTCGCGCTCGGCCATTTCCGCTTCAACGTCGGTGATTTTTTTGCGCAGCTTTTTCAGTATGGAGCCCGAGTCCACCGGCACAATGTGCAGGGAAATGTCAATGGGAAAGCTCAAATTTATCACCGGGGAAAGCCAGCCGGTTGACAGGTATCTCGGGTAAGAAAAAACAAAAAACGATTTGCAAAGCCGTTCGCCCAGCTTCAGTTCGTTTTGTTTTATTTCAATCAGGGACGGGGCGATAATGTCCGCTATCTCTATTTGCTCGGATTTGATTTGCAGCGACTCGTCGTTTGAAGTATTTTGTTTTTTGGAAAAAAACATAAAGAATGCCGTTTTAGGGATTATTTTACCAGCTCCGGTATGATTTCCGGATAATACCCAACTTCGGACTCTTTGGGGTGGTGCCAGCTCCAGAGAAGCTCAATGATTTCGGCGGTTGTCAGGGGCACGACGTTCAAGCCGCACCTTCTCAATCCCACGGCCACGAATTCCATTCTTTGCAGCAGCTGTTCTTTGCACATTTTCAGAGTTTCTTCATCCATTGAGGCAACGGCTTTGAAATTCAAGCCCAAAAGACCCCCTTTTTTGTCGTTTGTTTCCCCCAAGCTGTACGGCACCACCAGAAAAAACTGCTTGGACATAATCACACCCCCGGCCACCAGCCCCTCCACGAACTTGCGGTATTCAGTTGTTTGGGCTTTCAAAAGTTCGTTGCCCTGTTTTCTTTCCAGCTCCCGAAGCTTTTCAAAATAGCCGGTGATGTTCAACCGCCTTGACTGAATAACTATCTGGCAAAAAAAGTCCAAAGAGTTCAAAAAACTCTGGAACTGGTAGATAATGGCGTTTTGTTCTTCTTCGGACTTCAAGTCAAAGTTAATCGAAGAAACCATCATTATCCCCCGCAGGGCCCTGTTTCTCAACAAAACAACGCCGTCTTTGATGGTTTGAAAAGGCAAAAAGTTTTGGCTGGAATTAAACGGCATATGACAAATAAGCAGTAAGCGGCAAGCAATAAGCTGCGAAAAGGTTTCTAACGGGGCAAGTTTCCCATTTCTATTTTTGAGCTAATGCCGCTCAAATGGCTTTCGGGCGTAAATTTCAAAAGCGCTTTTTCATGGCTTCCTTTTTCCTGTTTTTTACGGGGAACCAGCTGAATGGTTTGCTGGTGTTTTTTTCCCCAGATGTAGATTTTGCCGGAAAACAAAAATCCGAAAGCGTGCCGCACTATTTCCGGAATGCCCACGCCGTGAATTTTGACGAAGGCCGCCGCCAGATAACCGGCGCCAAGCACGATGGCCGCTGTAATAAAAACGACGCGCGGCGTAATGTAATACAAAACCACCAGAACAAGGCCCAAGCCGCCCAAAACAGCCAGTTTTTTGAAAGTCAGGCCGAAAGCGATAATCGACTCTCTTTCTAAAAACTTTGGAACGACAAATTGCATAAATAAGTTGTAAGCCAATAATCGCAGGTTAAAACTGCTTCTTACACTGGCTTAATGACCAACCTCCTGTTCTCGCCTTCTCCCTGGCTTTCGGTTATTACGTCGTTTCTTTTTGCCAGCTCCGTGTGGACAATCCGCCTTTCATAAGAAGAAATAAGGGGCAAAAGTTCTTCTTTGCGCAGGGCAACCGCCTTGTCGGCCAAATCCTGCGCCATATCCTTTAAATACTGCAGCCTGTCCTCGCGATAGTTATTTATGTCCAGATAAACGTAAATTCTCCGGTCCAGCTGTTTGGAAATCATCTGGCCCAGCAGTTTTTGCATTTCCAGCATCGTCGCGCCGTTTCTGCCAATCAGAAACGACGCATCGAGAGTTCTCACCGAAACCAAAACCGAATCTTCTCCTTCTTCGTGCAATTCAAAATCAATGTCAAAAGTCGTTTTGGCAAAAAATTCTTTTAACAGAGCTTCAATTTTAGCGAGATTTTCCGGTGTCATAATTTTAGATTTTAATTTTTGAGGGGAAGCTTCGCCTTAAGCTTTTTGTTAATGATGCATTGTTCCCCGATTGAAAACAGCGTGCTCACCAGCCAGTAAAGCCCGATGGCCGAGCCGAATTTCCAAACAATGAAAATAGTCAGCAAAGGGAAAAAATAAACGGTTTGCGTTTGCATCATTTTGCCGAAATTCGCCATTCCGGCTGCGCTAGTGTTGCCGGCCGCGGATGTTTTTGCCGCCATTTTACCCTGGACAAACTGGGCAATGCCGCTGAGAACCGCCAAACCGACAATAAAGCCCGTGCTGTGCAAATTCAAAAATCCCAAAAACACGTTGTTGATTTGCCCGGGGTCGGCGACAAACGGATAAAGCAGTGTGGGCAAAACATCCGGTTTGATGCCCTCCAAAAATACCTGGTACAGGGCAATCAAAATCGGCAGCTGGATTAAAAGAGGCAGGCACCCGGAAAAAGGGTTGACCTTGTGTTTTTTGTAAAGCTCCATCACCGCCTTGTTCTGCTGCTGCAAATCCCCGCTGTGCTTTTTTTGGAGTTCTTTTATTTTCGGCTGGAGCTCGGCCAATTCCTGCTGCGATTTCAGCCCTTTTATGGATAAAGGGTGCAAAATAACTTTCACTAGCAAAGTCAAAACAATTATGGCCAAACCGAAATCGTGCCCGGGTAGATAATTATAAAGCCAAACCAAACCGTTCAGCAGCGGCTGGTAAAGAATATAATAAAAAAATTGGATTATGAAGTTCATATCTATATTTCATCTACCCCTCCCCCGCTCAACGGATTGCACCTTAAAATTCTCCACATTGCCCTCGCCAGCCCGCGCACAACGCCTTGTTTTTTTATTGCCAGAACCGCGTACTGCGAGCAGCTTGGATAAAACCGGCAGTGCTGGCCCAGACAAGGCGATATGAGTATCTGATAAGCTTTTATTAGTTTTATGATTAGCGCGCGCATAGATAATAAGCAATAAGCTAACAGGCGAGCAGGCTGGCACGGCGAAGCAAACTTTCCAGCGCTGTTTTCATTTCCGCGAATTTTTTCTTTTCAATGCCCGGCCTTGTCAAAAAAACTAAATCCCAGCCCGGCCTTGTCCGCTCCAAATTGGCTCTCATCGCTTCTCTCAGCCGCCTTTTAACCAAGTTGCGCACAACGGCTTTGTTGGAAATTTTGCGGCTTACCACGAAACCGGCGCGGGCGTTTGACAAATCGTTTTTCAGACATTTCAAAACCAAAAATTCGCTGGCAGCCGAACGGCCGGATTTCAATACCTTGGCAAAATCATTCTTTTTTACAAGTCGGTTGGCTTTGCACAACATTAAAACACCAGGTTAAACCGCTAACTTTTTTCTCCCCTTCGCCCTTCTTTTTGCCACCACCCTTTTGCCGCTTTTCGTGGACTGTCTTTTCAAAAATCCGTGCGTGTTTCTTCTTTTTTTCTTTTTTGGCTTGTAGGTAAAAGACATATAATGTAATAAGTTTACTTTAATTGATTATAACAAAAACAAATCCAAAAAGCAAAATCCGCATTTTCCGCCTTCTTAACAAATTATCCACAGGTTTTAGGCAGTTTGCCGAACAAAGTTGATTTTTATGGGAGTTTGCAGTATTTTGAGAATGAGCGGATAATGACTTATAAATTTCAAAGGTTGGCTGCGGTTTCCCAATAATAAATTAAAAAGACACACCGTGAACAACGAAGAACTCTGGCAAATGGTTTTGGCGCAAACACAGATCAGTGTTTCCCGGGCGAGCTTCGCCACCTGGTTTAAAAATACCAAAATCACTGAAAACAAGTGTGGCGGAGTTACCGTGGCCGCGCCAAACTCCTTTTCAAAAGAATGGCTGGACAGCAAATACCGAGCGCTGATTTTAAAAATACTGCGCACTGCCGACCCGAACATCCGCCTGGTTGATTTTGTGGTGGATTCAACAACAGAAGCGCAGCCGAAACAGAAAACAGCCGATGCCCTGCCCGAAGAGCTCTTTGAACCGCAGATGCAGTTTGAGGAGTTCAAAATTGACCAAAAAACCAACCTCAACCCCCATTACACTTTTGATAACTTCGTGGTCGGCGGATTCAACGAACTGGCACATGCGGCGGGAATGGCGGTAGCCGACAGCCCGGGAGCCGTTTACAATCCCTTGTTTGTTTACGGAGGGGTGGGAGTCGGCAAAACCCATCTTTTGCAGGCGGTCGGCAACAAAATCGCCCGTTCTTTCCCGCAAAAAAACATCAGCTACACGACTGCCGAACGGTTTATTTCCAAAATCGTTGAAGCTATCAGAAACCAGGAAATTGAAAACCTAAAACGCAAAATGGGGCAGCTCGACGTGATTATCATTGACGATATCCAGTTTTTTTCCGGCAAAGACAAAACCCAGGAGGAATTTTTCCACATTTACAATGTCCTCCACCAAAACCGCAAACAGATTATTCTTTCATCCGACCGCGCGCCCGGCGCCATCCCCGCGATTATGGAACGTCTGAAGTCGCGGTTCGAAGGCGGCATGGTTGCCGACATAAACAGCCCCGACATTGAAACCAGAATGGCGATTCTCAAAACAAAATCGGAGGAAATGAGCATTAAACTTGCCGCGGATGTTCTGGAATTTGTCGCCTCGAATATCCAGCGGAACATCAGGGAGCTGGAGGGGGCGCTCAACCGGCTGGCGATGTATTACAAAATAAACAAGATTTCTCCGGATTTGATAATAACCAAAAAGATACTCAAAAACATAATCGCGCCTCCCAAAAAAACAACCAATGCGAAAAAAATCATCCAGGCGGTAGCTTCGTTTTTTGACCTCAACCAAAACGACATTTTACTGACGACCCGAAGAAAAGAAATCGTCAAACCCCGCCAAATCGCCATGTATCTGCTGCGCCAGGAAGTCGGCGAATCATACCCGTCCATTGGCAGAAAATTTCAGGGCAAAGACCATACCACGGCGATGTACGCTTTCGAAAAAATCGCCAAACAGCTTGAAGAAGACGACTCGCTGTTGAACGAAGTGAACTTAATCAAACAGCGGCTTTACAACGAAGTGTAAAACAATTTCAAAGAGGGTAACTTGTGGACAAACAACGGGCAATACGCTTAAAATCAGCGGACAAAAAAACATCAAAAAACAAAAGTGAAAGATTATACCGCGCCATCAAGTCTGTTCTGAGATTTTTGTCCACCGGCTATCAACAGGCGGAATATCCGAAAATGCTGTAAAATAAAGAAATAATGAAAGCCGCCTGAAATTTTCCGGCTTTAATAATAGTAATAATATTTTTTTAAAATAAAAAGAATTATAATTATTATTAAAAAATTAAAAATATGAAATTTGAAATTCTAAAAGAAAATTTTAAAAAAGCCGTCGGCCTGGTTGAAAGGGTGGCGCGCAAAACAACCGCTTTGCCTGCCTTGCAGGGGGTTTTAATCAAGGTCGAGGGCAATTTTTTGGAATTAACCGCCACCAACCTGGAAACAACCGTGAAAACATGGGTGCTTGCGAAAATCGGCAAACAGGGCAGTGTTTTGGCTCCTGCGGGATTTTTGGCCAGCGTGGTTAATTTGTTTTCCGCCGAGAAAATTGAGGGGGCGGGAGAGGACAATAATCTGGTTCTGGTTTCCCAAGACCAGGAAACGCAGATTCAATGCCAGAATCCCGAGGAATTTCCGATAGTGCCGAAAGTGGAAGCGAAAAACACCAAACCAATAACGGTTCACGCCCGGGCGCTGGCCGAAGGGCTGGCCCAGATAATGGATATTCCCTCGCAGTCTCCCATAAGGCCGGCAATCACCGGTGTTTATTTTTCTTTGCAAAAGAACAAAATGAAAATCGTCGCCACCGACAGTTTCCGGCTCGCGGAAAAAACCATAAGCCTGGGCGCGGACAACGGCCAGGAAATTTCTTTTATTGTTCCCCAGGCCAGCGCCCGCGAACTGGCGTCGGTTTTATCGCCCGAAACCGGAACGGTCAATGTTGTTGTCGGGGTTTCCCAGGTTTTGTTTGAAGTAATGGACGAGGAGATAAAACACGCGAAAACGCATTTAATAAGCCGTTTGATTGACGGCGACTACCCCAATTATCAGGAAATTGTGCCCAAAAAAAGCGAAATGAAAATACAGGCGCGAAAAGATGATTTTGCCAACCAAATAAAAAAAGCAGGGCTTTTCAGCGGCCGGGTGGCTGAAGTGAAAATAACTGTTCTGCAAAAAGAGCAAAAAATAAAAATTTTCTCCCAAAGCGCGGAACTGGGCAGAAGCGAATCGTTTATGCCCTGCCAGATAAGCGGCGGTAAGGAAACGGAAATCGCTTTTAATCACAAATTCCTGGCGGACGGGCTAAATAGCATCAAGGGTTCGGAAGTTGTTTTTGAACTGAGCTCCAAAGACGAACCCGGAGTTTTGCGGGGGGTTGGCGACGATTCGTATTTCTACATTTTAATGCCTATTAAATCAAGCTGACAAATAAGCAGTAAGCGGCAAGCAGCAAGCGAAAATCCTGCTTCGCAATATGCGAAACAGGATTTTTTTTGTTTGGGCTACCCCCCAAATAAATGCTTTTTATTTTTTCTTGTCGCAAAATTTCGCTGCCGCCCTGCAATGCGATTTTTCCGTCTTCCAAAACATAAGTGCGATTGGCAATGGCAACCGCTTGTTTGGCGTTTTGCTCCACAATGACTATTGCAATGCCTTCTTTGTTTATTTCCTGGATTTTAGCAAACACTTCTTTCATTGTTTTTGGGTCAAGCCCCAAAGACGGCTCGTCAAAAAGCAGCAATTCCGGGTCTTGTATAAGCGCTCTGCCAATGGCCAGCATTTGCTGCTGCCCGCCGGACAAATTGCATGCTTCTTCGCTCTTCTTTTCTTTTAACATTGGGAATTTCTCAAACACGTCGTCAATGTTTCTTTGAATTAATTCTTTATCTTTAAAAACAAAAGCTCCCATTTCCAGATTTTCCAAAACGGTTAAATTGCCGAAAACCTGCCGGCCTTGAGGAACATAGCTTATACCTAAGGAAATAAGCTGATGGGTTGGCAGTTTGATAATGTTTTTATCTTTGAAAACTATTTCTCCTGAATATATGTCAGCCAAATTAAAAACACTCTTTAACAAAGTGCTCTTTCCTGCGCCATTGGGCCCGATTATGGCAACGATTTCTCCTGTTTCAACCGCAAAATCAACCCCTCTTAAAATTTCCATTCCATTGTACCCTGCTTTTAGATTTTTTATTTCCAACATTTTTCTATTCTAGCAAAAATTAATTGAAACAAAAACCCGTGCAAGGAAAAACAGACCCCTGGGGTCTGTTTTTCCTTGTTTGCTCGCATGCTTACTGCTGGTATGGAACGAATTCACCGTTTTTTACGGTTTTGAGAGAGTACTCATAAAAAACATCTCCGTTCTCGTCAAAACTTAAATTACCCGAAACCCCCTGGTAATTTTTAACAGACAATAAATAATCTTTCATACATTCGCTTTTTAAGCCGCACGCTTCAACTGCCGCTACAACCAATCTTAAGCTGTCGTAGGCCTCTGCTGCCACATAATCCGGCTCTTCTTGATACCTCGCTTTAAACCTTTGCGTAAAATCTTTGACTTGCGGATTATTGGATGCTGGATCAAAAGAATAAGTGTAAATTATTCCTTCTGCCGCGTTTCCTGCCACAGCCAAAAAATCTTTTTCCTGTGTGCTTCTGGTGGCAAAAATCTGGCTTTCAATGCCCATTTCTTTTGCCTGTTTAACAAAAAGGCCAGTGCTTTTTGCTTCAGTAAGCACATAAATAGCTTCTGGCTTTTCTGCTTTTATCTTTGTTAGCTGGGCCCTAAAGTCAGAATCCCCAGGCGCCATTATTTCCTGGGCCACTACTCTGCCCCCTGCTTTTTCTATTTCTGCTCTAATAGCATCCCTGTGGCCCAAGCCGCGCTCGTCATTGATGTAAAACAAAGCTACGTCTTTATATTTAGACATAACCGCTTTGGCTAGGGCCCTGTCTTCTACTTCAGCCCGGGCAGTTGTTCGGAAGGTAAAATCATTCTTTGTGGTGTATTTTGGCGTTGAAGCAGTTATTGCCATTTCTATAACCTTTTCTTGATTGGCCAAAGGAGCGATAGCTAAAGCAACAGGGCTTGAAAGGACAATGACCGCCTGCGCGTTATTAAAATCTCTCAATTTCCTATAAGCAGAAACGCCGTCTTGAGGACTATATCTACTATCTTCATAAAAAAGCTGGATTTTCAATCCAGGGAACTCTTTTTGAATATCCTGCATTGCCAAGGAAAGGCCTTTCTGCGCTCTTTCACCATAGCTTGCCATATTGCCAGACATCAAGGAAACCACACCAATGTTTATTACTGGCGCCTCTTTTCTTTGTTCCAAGCCAAGCCAAGTCCCGATGCCGATTATTAACAAAACAACCAGCGAAATAATGATTATTTTCCTCATAAATTTATTTTCCCTTACTTTAAACAATTGAAAAGCAGCGTCAATACTTTCGGCGATTTTAGAGGAAAGCGTTGACTTTTTGGCTTAAAAACGCTATTTTTTATGTATAAAAAGCCGTCGGTTTTGACGGCAAAATATTATGACACACTTAGAAAGGGCTTTGGAAAAATTTGGCTTAAACCAAAAACAAGCTCGTACCTATTTAGCTTGCTTGGAATTAGGCAGTTCCACAGTACAAAAAATCAGCCAAAAGGCTGGCCTGGCGCGCTCCACTACTTATGAAATTTTAGAATCCTTAAAAGAAAAAGGGCTAATAACAACTTTCCGCAGAAAAACAGTAAAATGCTTTACTGCAGAGGAACCAGAAAAAATTATCAGGGAAGCAAAAATGAAAGCAAAAATGCTTGAAAAATGCTTAGAAGGTTTCAACAATATTCAGTTAAAATCACGTTTTCAGCCAACAGTAAGATTCTACCAGGGCAAACGAGGAATTTACGAAGTGCTGGACGAAATACTGCGAGAAGCAAAAGAATTATTAAGCTTCAATTCTCCCCGAGACGTTTTTGCTGAGCTGAATAATTTTTTAAACCGCTTTGTTCAAAAAAGGGTAAGCAAAAAAATTCCGATTAAAATAATCTGCTGGGATTCGCCATTGGCGCGCGAACGGCAAAAGCTTGGCCCGAAACAGCTGCGGCAAATGAAAATAATCCCGCCTAAATACCAATACCACGGCTCGGTTATGGTCTGGAAAAACAAAATCGCAATGTTCACTTTACTGGATGATTTCGAAGCGGTGATTATAGAGAGCCCGGGATTGGCCGCTATTCAAAAAGCCCTGTTCAACTATATGTGGGATTCATTACCAAATTAATCCCCGTACGGCACGAACTGGCCGTTTTTAACAGTGTAAATAGTGTAGCTTTTGTCAGTAACATCCCCATTGGCATCAAAATTTGTAGTGCCAGTGGCGCCCTTCCAATCTTTTACTGCATAAAGCCAGAATTTGGCTTTTTCAACATCGCTCCTACTCTCAATTAAAGCTGATAAAAGCAACTCGGTATTATCGAAAAATTCAGCTGCAAAAGGGCCGGACTCCGCTCCAAACCACTCTTTATATAGGGAATTAAAAATTTCGTATTCTTTGGTTTTGGGTTCAGTATAGTAAGTGAATAAAACTCCTTCGGCTAAACTGCCAGCATTAATTAAAACCTCTTGTGCTTTCAGGCATTCGCTGGCTAAAATCGGCAGATTAATATTCAGCTCATTCATTTGTTTTAATATCAGGGGGTACTGGTTTATGTCAGCGATGATTAAAATAACATTCGGCCGCGCTTCTTTTATTTTTGTTAAAGGGGCCTTAAAATCACCCGTGCCTTGGGCCGTGAAATTCTCCATTGCCGCAATGGTGCCCCCTTTTTCCTGGATTCTTTTCGTAAAAACATCAGAAATACCTTTGCCGTAATTATCTCCCATAAAAAGAATGGCCGGCTTATTGTACCCTTTTTTTATAGCTAAATCAGCCAAATCATTGCCTTGGTAAAAATCCGAAGGGCAAGTCCTGAAAACATAATCTCCTATTTGGGTAATTTCAGGAGCTGACCCCGCAGTCATTAAGAGTGTTTTATTTTGTTCAGCAATTGGAGCAACAGCTAATGTTTCACGTGAACTGCCGATAAGGATTGCTTTAACTTTGTCGCTGCTTATTAGCTTCTGGGCTGCAGTTGCGGCATCGGCTGGAACCATCCGCGAATCCTCATAAACAACTGTAATTTTTTTGCCATACTTTTTTTCTATTTCTGAAACTCCCAACTCTATGCCTCTTTTAAAGGATTCGCCATAGCTTGCTCCTTCCCCAGTTAATGGCAGAATAGCGCCAATCTTAATTAGCTCTTTTTGTACTACTTGTCTGTTTTTGTTGTAGCCCGCTTCATACCAAAAACCTGTTGCTATCAAAACAATAGCGATAACAATAAAAACTATTTTTGCTGTTTTGTCCATACGCTTGATGAAATTTGAAATCTTTGCCTTATACTATTCCTTTGGGCTTTTTTAGTCAATTAAAATAGACACACCTAAAAAAGCCCGCCAAATCAAGCCAAAATGGTTATTTTTACTCTGTCTACTGGGCGAATCTTGACTTCTCTGAAAAAAGCCCTAAAATGCAAAATAACCGATGTCATCGGTCGTCGACATTAAACAACAAAAAATATGGATGAAAATTTAGTCAAAATTTTGAATGTAGAGTTTACCTCCAGCGAAGTAAGTGCCTATTTGGCTTGCTTAGAACTGGGCAAGGCCACTGTTATTCAAATAGCTAAAAAGGCCGGACTTAAAAGAACCACTGTTTATAACATCGTGGAAACCTTGTTAGAAAAAGGGCTTTTAAGCAAATTTGAAGACCAAAGAGGCCAAAAGTTTTTAGCCGAATCCCCTGAAAAACTGATTGCCATTTTCCAAAAAAAAGAAGAGGAATTAAGTAAAATTTTACCCAATCTTTTAGCTATCACAAATGCTGGAGATAGCGATATTAAACCGGAAGTAAAGTTCTACCAGGGTAAAGAAGGCATTATTGCGGCCTATGAAGACACTTTAACTTCTTGCCAAAAAGGAGACGAGATTTTATCGTTTGCTTCGGCTGTTGACGCTTACAACTTTTCTGATTATCTGGATGGTTATGTTAAAAGGAGAACCGAAAAAGGCATTTTTATGAAAGTCATTGCCCGTAACTGTAAGGAAACTCTTTATTACAAAGCCAGAGACAAACGCAGTTTGAGGCATATAAAAATAATGTCTGCCAACGAACTGGCAATAAGCATTGAAAAGAATATTTACAAAGACAAGGTGGCGTTAATGAATTTCAGAGGTATCCCTTTTGGCGTAATTATCCGCTCGCCTCAAATTGCAAAATCAGAAAAAGAAATTTTTGAAAGTATCTGGAAACGCCTGCCAAATTAAACTAAAACCCTGCCGCCTGAGGCGGCAGGGTTTTAGTTTATGCTGTTTACCACTTGCTTACAACTTACCTGCTTTCCCAATTAACCACTTCCATAAAGGCCTAAAATGAATTTGTTTTCCACCCTTCTCTGTCTCGCGTTCTTCGTCCCAAGTTAATATGATTAAACTTGCAACCTTCAATTCTTCTCCCGCCTCCACGAGAGCCTTTACTTCTCTCTGTTCAACATCAGAATCTGTCAGATCATAACAAACCTGTATTAGTTCAGATATTTTTGTTCCCTCCTTTAGCGCAAAATCGACCTCTCGGTCATTACGGGTCTTGTAATAAAATAGATCTCTATTAGGATTATGGCCTCTTTTAACTAATTCCATAAAAACTAAGTTTTCCATAAGTTTTCCGTTATTTGGCGATTGCTGGATAGCTTTGGCGGTAACAAAACCATTATCCACAACATAATTCTTTTTAGGAGATTTAAGCCGCTCGCCGACCTTCGTGGAAAAACTGGAAAGAGAAAATACTATGTAAGCTTCTTCCAAATAACCCAAATACCGCTCAAGCGTAACATCACTTTTGAATTTTAACATATTAGCAAGTTTGCGAAAGCTGTATTGATTGGATATATTATTTATTAAATATGAACCCAGCTGGTCTATCTGCCCAGAAAAACGGACTTTATGCCGTTTGACCACATCCTTGAAAAGCATGGCGTCAAACAACACATCAAGATAGCCGCGTGGGTGCTGATTTTTTATGACAACTTCAGGAAAACCGCCAAACATCATATATTGCTCCAATAGTTTTAAATTTTCGCCATTATCTAAATTATAGTTTTTAGCTCGTAAAAATTCCTTAAAATCAAATGGCAGTATTTCTATGGGGAAATGCCGACCGGTGAGGTGGGTGGCCAGCTCCATTGAAAGCAAGTTGGCATTCGAGCCCGTCAAAACCAAATTATATCCTTGGCGATGCAAACGGTTGGCGAATAACTCCCAACCAGGCAGGTTCTGTATTTCATCAAACAAAATATATTTGGTATCCCCATAAACTGCGTGCAATTCATCCATCAGCTTGTATAAATCAAGTTTTTCGCCCACCAAAGCCGGATCGTCAAAGTTAAAGTAAACAAACTGACGGTCTTTGAGCAACATAAGCGAAAAAATAGACTTGCCTGATCGACGAGGCCCCAATACCACTTTTATTAAACTAGAAGACATCCATTTTTTGTCTTGCTTGGCTTTTGTGCGTTCCACATAAGTCAAGCTCAGCAAGTTGTCTTTTTCCTTGCTTTGTTTAGAAACTATTGTTTTTAACAAGGTTTTTTGCATATTTTTTTATTTATATTAAGCAAATAAGATGCTTTCTGCATATTATAGTTATTTTAGTATGCAAAAAAGTAAGTGTCAAGTTTGTTTGTGGAAAAAACTTGCTTAAATCAAAACCCCTGTCGTGCCTCATGCGACAGGGGTTTTCTTAATCACTCAATTACCCGGCCACTTATTCGCTTTCTTCATACGGCACGAACTGGCCGTTTTGAATAATCTTTAAAATCACCGGCTTGTTTACATCGCCGTTTTCATCAAAAGCAACGTTGCCCGACACGCCCTGATAAACCCTGCTAATCTCATAAAGCTTGTTTTTAATATCCTCCTTAGTTCCATTGCTGGCTAAAACCGCTTTTATGCCAAGCACTGCGGCATCGTAAGATTCTGCTAAATACTGGGGGATTTCCTTTTGGCCATATTTCTCTCGGTATCTTTTCTCCAAATCCAGAAACTCTTTTGAGTTGGGGGGAGCGCCTTGCATTGCGTAAATTAAACCTTCAGCCGCTTTTCCAGCAATATCTATAACTTCTTGATTTTCCGGGGCTTCCATGGGATGAACAACCTGAATTTTTATTCCCAATTCTCCAAGCTGTTTTAATACCAACGCTATCTGGGCGGGGCTGGTAATGCTAATCAACAGCACATCCGGTGAAACTGTTTTAATTTTGGCTAATTGAGTCCTGAAATCAGTTTCCTTGCTGCTGTTAATTTTTTCCTCAATTACTATTTCACCGCCCAAACCTTTAAATGCTTCTTTCACATCATTGGCCGCTTCAATATCAGCAGTGTTTGACAGTTCAACAAAAACTGCCATTTTCCTTTTGCCCAAATCATAAGCTAACTGGCCGATTGCTTTTGCCTTTAACGCATCGGAGGGGCAGGTCCTAAAAACATAATCCCCTGCTTGGGATACCGAGGAAGCAGAAGAAGACGGGGAAATCATAATTGTTTTGCTTTGGTTTGCCACAGGCGCGGCAGCCACAGTGGTGTTGCTGCAGCTTCCGCCAATTACCATGTCTACCTTATCAACCCAAACTAACTTATTAATAGCTGTAATGGTTTCTTTGACATCGCAGGACTTCTGGTCTTCGAAAATCAATTCTATTTTCCTGCTGGTTTCTTTCTTTATATCTTCTATGGCTAATTCCGCGCCCCGAGGTATCCCCCTTAAAAAAGAGGTGTAATCTCCGGATAAATCAGCTAAAACTCCTATTTTAATCGGTTTTTCTGTTTCAAATAAAATATTTGATTTATTTCTGGCAACACCATACCAAATACCCGCTACGGCCAAAACTATTGCGGCAACAATAACGATTTTTGTCATTTTTTTCATATGTTTTTTATTTAATTTGTTCCCATTTTATTCTTTTTGACAAATAAGTGTCAAGAAATTTCGCCATATCTGAAAAACCCCGCCAAATCAAGCAAAATCGCCTCTTTTTGCCTTGAAACAAAGATATTATTGACAAAGGCCTAAAAATTGATAATATAGCCTAAAAGCAGACGACGAAAAATGTCGCCATAAATATATGCATAAAAAATCTACCGAGGCGTTAAAAAATATCGGCCTTTCCGACAAAGAAATAGCCGTCTATCTAGCTTGCCTAGAGCTTGGCGCTTCCACTACCATTCAAGTCAGCCAAAAAACCGGTTTTAAAAGAACCACTGTTTACAGTATTATTGAATCACTATTGAAAAAGGGCTTTTTAAGCAAGTTTGGAGACAAAAGGGGCCAAAAATTTTCCGCTGAACCACCGGAAAAGTTGGTAAGCGTGCTTCAGCAAAAAGAAAAGCAGTTGTTAGAAGCCATCCCCAATCTTTTAGCAGTATCTAAAGCAGAGAGCAATATACGGCCAGAAGTAAAATTCTACCAGGGTAAAGAAGGCATTATTGCGGCCTATGAAGACACTTTAACTTCTTGCCAAAAAGGAGACGAGATTTTGAATTGCCTGGCAGTGGAGGGCTCTTACGATGTTTTACCGGATTATATTTTTGATTATATGAAACGAAGAATAGCCAAAGGAATTAAAATGAGGGCAATTGCCAAAGATTCCGAATCGGTCAGAAAAAGAAAGCTAAAAGATAAAAAAGAATTAAGGCATATAAAATTAGTTCCTGAATATAGTTTTCCCTCTAGTATTGAAAAAAATATCTACAAAGACAAAGTGGCTTTAATGAATTTCAGGGGCTTTCAATTTGGCATTATTATAAAGTCGCCGCAAATTGCCAAATCCGAAAAAGCTGTGTTTGATTTGCTGTGGAATAAATTGCCAGAATAACCCAAAACCCCGCACCCCAAATTACGGCTGATCAGCCGTAATTTGGGGTGCGGGGTTCTTGTCGGATTATTGTTGGCTCACAAACTTGTTATTTTCTATCTTAAACACCGCAAAGTCCTTTCCTTCCACATCCCCGTTCTCGTCAAAAGCAACCGGGCCTGTCGCGCCGACAAAATCGGTTTTGTACAGCTCTGCTTTCACACATTCAGAATCCTGCGGGTTTTTACAAGTCGCCATTGCTTTTGACAGGGCGTAAACAGCGTCATAAGCATAATCAGAGTAAATGGCTTTTTCCTCGCCAAACATTTGTTTAAACTTGGCGGAAAAAGCGTAGGCAGTAGCGCCTTTGTATTGTGTAAAAGAAGTAAAGATAATACCATTAGCTGCTTCACCCACTGCCTCAATAAACTTTTCATCCTGTATTGTTTCAGTGCCGATAATCTGGCATGCAATACCCAGCTCTTTTGCCTGCTTCACAACCAAAGCGTTTTCGGGCATTTGGCTGGGAAGATACAAAACATCAGGGTTGGCTGATTTCATCTTGGTTAACTGGGTTCTAAAATCCGCATCTCCGGCTGCGTGGCTCTCGGAAATTACCACTTGCCCGCCGAGCTTGGCAAACTCTGCCTTAAACACCATTTCCAGGCCAGGACCGTAATCGTTGGTGCTGATATATAATATGGCTGTTTTTCTAAAGCCCATCTGATATGCAAGCTCTGCCGCCTTTTTGCCCTGCAAAGCGTCGGAGGCAACAGTTCTGAAAATATAGTCACCTGCCTGGGAAACTTTGTAATTGGTTGAAACAGGCGAAACCATAACCACTTTGTTGCTTTCTGCGATTGGAGCAGCGGCCAATGTTTCAGACGAACACATTCCGCCAATGATAAACTTTACTTTATCAATATTGGCAAGTTTGTTAATAGCATTAACCGCTTCTTTCGCGTCGCACTTCGAATCCTCGGCAACTAATTCTAATTTTTTACCATTAATTCCGCCATTAGCGTTTATCTCGCTTATAGCTAATTCCGCGCCTTTTTTAGGGCTGGCGCCGTAAATTGCCGCGTCTCCTGTTAAGGGGCCCATTAAGCCGATTTTAATAACAGAGTTGGCCTGCGCTGTATTTTTCCTGTTTGTGCCATACCAAATTCCGCCAACAACTATTGCTCCTACTAAAATTCCGATAATAAAGAAAACTAAATTTTGCTTATTGCTCGTATTGTATTTTAGTTTTCAGGGTGATACAATCAAAAATCCTGAAAACATTAGCGTGTTGATGGATGGGTCCGCCTCTGGCGGACTTTTTTTGTTTGACCTTTTTATGCCCCTATTGTAGCATTCTATTCCAAAGCTGTCAATAAGGTTAGTCAGAAAGGTTCAGAGGCTGCCATTCCATTGCCAACACTAGACAAGTTGTCTGCGGTTTTGTCTACAACTATTGACACAGGATATGTATATGCTATTATTAAGCTATAATGAAGCAATAAGTTGTAAACTATAAGCAAGATTAAAAAATTAGCTTACTACTTACCAGCTTACTGCCTACAGATTATTTATGACAAAAACTAACATTTCCCTGCAAACATCTTTAAAGGATTTCGGCTTCTCAGAAAAAGAAATGAAGGTTTACTTGGCCTTATTGGAGCTTGGCAAAGGCACAGTAAGCGCTATTGCCCGCAAGGCCGGCATCCAGCGCACAACCTGCTACACCATTCTGGATTCTTTGCCTT
>JAMCXQ010000027.1 GCA_023474835.1 Patescibacteria group bacterium
ATTATTAAGGCAATAGAAAAGAGATAAGTTTACTTAATGTTTTAGTGTATTTTTCAATTTCTTGATTTTTAATCATTAAAAATTATTTAAAAATTAGAAATTAAAAATTTTATTTATTAAGTTATGTTTCTTGAACCAGCGACAATTTTGAAGCGACTGGGCTTATCAAAAGAAATGTCCGCGGTTGACTTGGGTTCTGGCTCTGGGAGCTGGGTTTTGCCGTTGGCGAGGATTTTGGAAGACGGCCAGGTAACGGCCGTTGACGTTTTGGAAGAGCCGCTTTCGGCTTTGCAAAGCCGGGCGCGCCTGGAAGGTTTGGCGAACATCAAAACTCTGGTGGCCGACGCGGAAAACGAAATACGGCAGCTGGCAAGCGAGGCGTTTGATTTGGTTTTAGCCACCAACCTTTTATTCCAGGTTGAAGACAAAAAAACGGTTTTCAAGCTCGCTTTTAGGGTTTTGAAGCCGGGCGGCAAACTGCTTGTCGTTGACTGGCGCAAAGAAGCGATTTTGGGGCCTAAAACCGGCCGGGTTTCGGAATTTGAGGCTGAGGACATTGCCGAAGAAACAGGTTTTCAAAAAGAGAAAGAAGTTGAGGCCGGAGAGTATCACTACGGTTTGGTTTTTATTAAATGAGAAATTCAAAATTCAAAATTATTTTTTTTGTTTTGTCCGCTGTTATTTTATTGCAAACGCAATTTGTTTTGGCAACCGGAACTATTTGCACCGAAAGGAGCAATAATTTCGCGAATGGCGGCTGTCCCGCGGGAGAAAAGTGCTATTGCTGCTCGGGCACGACTGAATCGGGAGCGTGCACTGAAAAAACCCCGGGCATTTGCGGTGTCGACGGCAAGCCGCAAAATGTCATTTGTCCGTTTTCCACGCACACTGACGTGGAAAGTTTTATAAAGGACCTGATAAACTGGATTTTTTGGTTCGCAATTATTTTGTGCCCTTTGATTGTCATTATCGCCGGATTTTTGTATTTGATATCAAGGGGCGACTCCGGTAAAACAAACCTGGCGAAAAAACTCATTCAGTGGGCGATAATCGGCCTGGCGGTTATTTTGGCGTCGCGGGGCGTCTATGGCTTCATCCAATATATTTTAGTGGGCGGATAAACCGCTTAAAATTTTTCAAAAACATGTGTCAAAGGATTAAAACATCACCAATGATTTTTTTGGCGGTTTTTTTGGCGGTAACGGCGGGCGCGGTTTTGTATTTTTATAATTTTGCTTATGCTAAAGTAGCCATAGGGCTGGATATAACTGGCGTATCTTTTTCTTTGGATTCAACTGATTCCCATTTTGTCCGCTATAAGGCAACGGTTAAAAATACAAGCATTTATTCAAGCGATAAAGACGCTTATAATTCAGAAAAGATTGAGCGAAAAGTTTATTTCACTGTTTTGGAAACTGAGGTGTGCAGCGTTGTTTTGCCCGTGATTGGGCCGGGGCAAACAACTTCCGTTGAGTGCGCCAGCGATTATGTTCCGCCGGCTTCCAACAGCCAATTGAAAATCGGGGTTAATGATAAATATACGAATCCATTTACAACGTATGATATCATCAAGCCCATGTACCCTGTTCTCGAAGCGTCTTTTACCCAATTTCCACCGTATTATAACCCGAACGATAAACTAAATCCCGCTCAAGTTTTTGCAGTCAATGTTAAAAACACCGGTTTTCCGATTAGAAATGATATCGCCGGCAATTTTAGTTTCAGGTATCTTGTTGCCTCTTTTTGCAATACTGGCGACAATGCCAAGCTTTTTTATAGTCAGGTTAATTCGCCGGAAGGGCAAAATGTTTCTTGCGCAATAACGCCAACAAACAATAATCCGTATAATATTATTTTTTATTCTGCCAATCCATATTTGTATGTTGCGTCTCCGACCATAAACACCGGCGCGCCGGATTTAATGGTTTCTCAAATATACTGCGGAGAGCGGTTGAATCCTGGTTCGCCAATTGCATGTTCAATTTCTATTGCAAACATTTCTCAACCGATTGCCCAAAACTCTTTGTCCCGCGGATTGGTTGTTGACGCCAGCTTTCTTGACGCGAACCGCCAGGCCGTCGGAACGGGCAGCAAAGAAGTTTGTTTTTTTGATTTTTCCAAGACAGATATTTCAACTTTAAATGCCGGCGGGGGAGTGCTTGCCAAACAATGCGTTGTGGCATCAACAAATATTCCAGCGGGCGCAATGTATGTGAACACAACAGCCAAAGCAGACCCGGATGGCGCGATTAAGGAATCCAATGAAGCTAACAATACTTCCCAAGCCAAAGAAGTTAGCTTTCAGGGCCAGGACGCAACCCAAACGGTTAATCTTTATGTTCAGGTGGAGCCGGCCGTCAGTTTGGCGGGCGTAAAATTTTTGTTTCAGGACATAGGCGGCGTTCTTCGGGCAATTTGTTTGGGCAATGCCTGTTCCGTAAGCTTGCCCAGCGGCGAATACAGGGTTTTGCCCGCTGACACGTTTATTGACTGTTCGGCGCCGGATTGTCCCTTACAGTTTCGGGTTGTTGACAGAGCCGTTGACCTTGAATTAAAAATAAAATCCATAACGCCAGCGGCTAATTTCTGCGCGGATTCCGACGCTAACGAAGATAATCCGTATTTTGTCAAAGGGGCGGTGAGATCTTACAGCACGAACAGCCGCACTTTTTCGGGGAACGCGGACAGTTGCAGCGGAGCAGTTTTAAGAGAGTATTCCTGTTCGAGCACCAGCTCCAGTTTTGTCAGTTTCACGTGCCCCAATGGCTGTTATGACGGCGCCTGCCTGCAAAATTGCGCCGCGCTGTCCGGCTTGGCTGATTTACAGTGCAAGTCCTTGGCGGAAATGGAGGTCTTCAAAGAGCAGTGTCCCGACAAAGAAGTTGTTTATGACCAATTGCGTGTCGGCCAATATTGCAGCAACACCGGAGGAAATTATTGCGTTCAATGCAAGCCGGAATGTGAAACAGACGTTGACTGCAAAACTCATGCCTGCGCGGCCGGTGAAGAGCCGTTTTGCTCCGGGCAGAAATGCGCCTGCCGGAAATCCCTGCCCGATTTAACAGTGACAACCGCCCTTGCTTGCCCGAAAACTTCTTACAATACCGGTGAAACGATTTCCGGATGTTCCATAACCATAAAAAACCAGGGCATTGCTGCCACGGCCATTGCCCCGAAAACCAATCTCTACAGCGTGGCCGGCTCATCATGGAAACTACTGAGCCGAATAATCCAGCCCGCAGTTCTTGGGCAGAACGGGCTTTCGGCAGTTACATTCGGCGGTTTCAGCTTTACTGCGCCGGGCGCTTATAACATTCGCGCCTGCGTTGACGACGACCCCAAAGAAATTGCTGAAACGAATGAAAACAATAATTGTTCGGATGTTTTGGCCGTTCAGGCAAAAGTTCAAGCAGCTGATTGCGTTTCTTTGTACGGAACGGGCTGGTGGTGCGGAACGGAAAAAGACCGGGCAGGCCAATGCGGCTCGGGCATAGGAAGCTTACAGCCGCTTGGTGGGGGGCAAACCTGCGACAAAAATGCCGCCATCGCCAGTTGCGTTACCTGCGCCCTGACAAAGTGTTCGGCAAACGCCGTTTCCGTTTGCCCCGGTTTCCCCTGTCCGGTTAACCAGGTTCCGCGATGCGTTGACGCGCAATGCGCCTGTGAAAATGTCACGGCCCCGCCGCAGGCAGTCGACTGCCAGAAAGAATATGGCATTGGCTGGTGGTGCGGCGATTATTCCGACTGGAAAGGGCAGTGTTACAACGAAGGAACATACAGAGAATTAACCAGCCAGGTTTGCAGCCAAAAAGGCGCCAAATATTGCGCGACGTGCGGAGTCAAAACGTTTTTCAGCGTTGTTGGCAAAGCCGGAGGGGGCATCGGCGGAATTAAGGTTTCACTAAGCCCGATGAACGCGACCAGTTCGGGCTTGAGCGTTGGCAAGGCCGGTTGCACGACCGACGCGCAAGGTTTCTGCTCGGTTGTTCTGATTCCCTATGTCAGGTATTCGGTAGGCGCAGAAGACCCGGCAAACAGCTACAAATGTGCTGATTGCGCCAGCGGTTCTTTCGCGGCCCGGCTTGACGATTACACGCATACTCTGGTTATGGAAGAGCAGGCCGTTCCTCCTGCCGTTGTTTTTTTCAAGGCCGTTGATGAGGATAAATACCCCGTGCCCGGCGCGAGGGTGGACATTTTTTTAATGGGAAACGGGGCTTACCAAAATACTGCCGCCTTTAACTGCAAAACGTCGCCGGAGGGAGTTTGCAGCGTTTCTTTGAAATCGGGCGTTTCTTTCAAATATTCGGCTGTCGCGCCGGAGGGTTACGAATGCCAAAACACAACGTCTTGTTTTGGGGAAGGAAAGGCCGCCGAGGCCGGAGGAATTTTGTCTTATCACAACCTTTATTTCGCCTCAAAAGCGCAGGTTTCGCTGTTTGACTGCCGGAGAGAATACGGAGCGGGCTGGTGGTGCGCCAGCCGTTCCGCCTGGAGAGACCAGTGCGGCGGGGAAGGCAATTTTTTGGAGCTCAATGATCAGTTTTGCGATAAAAAAGAAAATGATTATTGCGCGACGTGCGGGGTTAAAACGTTTTTCAGGGCTATGACCGGCAATCAGCAGGCCGCGGCCGGAGTTGAGGTTTCTTTAAAGCCAGTCAATTTTGCCGCGGAGCTTGGCCGGGCCCTGGCAACGGAAACCTGCGCAACGGATAAAACCGGAACCTGTTTTGTTTATTTGATTCCCGGGGCGCGCTATTCAGTGGCGGCGCAGGACAAACATGGGGTTTATTCCTGCTCCAATTGTGCGAACAGCGGTTTCACTGCCCGGCTTGACGATGCCGCGCATGTTTTAACCGTGGCAAGCAACGCCGTTGTCCCGCTTCCTGCCACTACCACTCCGACAAGCGCGCCTCCGGTCGCCATTAAATGCACTGATTCGGACAAGGGCAGAAATTATCTTCTATTTGGCGCTGCCGAAGGCCTTGGCGCGGACGATTCAAAAATAGGGGTTTTCAGCGATTATTGCGATCCGGCCGATTCATTCACTCTCTATGAATATTATTGTTTTGACACAACGGCAGCCAAGGAAGAGGTGAAATGCGGATACGGCTGTGAGAATGGAGCGTGCAAAAAACCCCCGGCCAGTGACAATGGCGCTGTTATAAAACCGGAGCAAAAAAGCGAGTTGACGATAGGAGGGGCAAAACTGGAAATTCCGGCGGAAGCGATAAACAGCAGGGAGGGCGCTGTGGCGTATGCCGTGCCCGTTTCGGTCAATTCGGCTTCGGTTGCCAAGGAAGTTTCCGTGATGTCGGGAATGGGCAAGAAAATAGTCGGGGGAATGGTATTTGATTTTTCAGTCGTGGCGAACAGCGGCGAAGAAATCCATACTTTTGACAAGCCCGTTACCATCACGCTGCAATACGACAAAGCCGACGTGAAAAATGAAGACCGGCTGGTTATTTACATTTTTAACGAAACGACAAATATGTGGGAGGCCCTGCCCACAAAAGTTGACAAGGAAAATCACACGCTCACCGCGCAGACAAGCCATTTCACCGATGTGCTTACGGCCGAAGATTACGAGGGCAATCCTTGTTGTGCCGCTTCCGATTGCAGTTCGCCGCCTTTGAATCTGATATGCAAAGGCATGGCAACCGACGGCTCGTGCAATCTGCAGACGGAAAAAGGCGTTGGCTGGTGCCAAAATCCGAATGAAGTTACTTTCGGCCCGTATGTTTCAAAATCGGGCGGCAGTATGGGCACAGGCGAGAAGGGCATAATGGGTGTGGTTGCCCGGGTGGGCGATGTTGCTTTCTGGCTTGGTTTGATTATCGCCCCTTTGTTTATTTTGCTTGGCGCTTTCTGGTACGTTTCGGCCGCGGGCGACGAAACAAAAGCGAAAAACGGCAAAAAAATAATTATGTGGGCTTTGGCCGGCCTGGCCATTTGTTTGTGCGCCAGGTTTGTGAACGGCATTGTCCATTATTTTTTAGGTGTAGGTTAAAACTTTAATTATGTCTCAACAAGAAATAACTCAACAGGAAACAATTCAACAGGAAAATCCGGCCGTTGCGCCCCGGCAAAAACCGCTCAAATTCTGGCATATTGGCCTGGGCATTGCCGCGATTTTGCTAATGTGGCTGGCTTCCTATTTGATATACAGATAGCCGCTAATTAAAAACCCCGCTCCGCCTTGGGTGGAGCGGGGTTTTTTGCAGTTAAAATTCTTGTTTGGCTAAATATTTTACCTCTCTTTCAAAAAACTTTTTCACTTTTTTCCAGTCGGCTGGTTTCAACATTTCTGGAACCGTTGTTTTGTCGGCATCTTCGAAATAAGTTAAACTTTTGAGCAAGTGAGCACTATCTTGTCTCAATATTTTGAATTTTTTTTCGTAAAGTTCAAAAACTTCCTTTAAGGTTAAAAGTTTTCCTTTGGCTAAAATAAAATACAAATCAACAAAATCTCTTTTTATTCCTCTTTCAGAAATTGCCAAAAGCTTCATTGCCGCGATGTCTTTAATGGAAGCAATATTGTTGCCCAGAAATTTTGCGGGTTTATCTATCAGGGGATAGTCGTAAAAGAATAAACTGAATTTTGTTTTACCTAAATGGCCAATAATAGTGCCCCATTCAATTCTTTCTAATTTAAAATCAAGTTCCGCTTTGCTTAATTGTTCAACCAGTGATCTGGCTTTAAATTTTTTAGCGGTAAAAAAGTCAAAATCAACTGAAATTCTGTGTCCTAATTGCAAAGCCAAACCGGTGCCCCCGGCCAAATAAGCGTTTTTTAATAATCCGCTTTGCCCTAATATGGCCAAAGAATTTTTTGCCCCTTTTTGCAGGGCTTGTTCAAACATAAAATTTTATTTTTAGGAATATCAAAAAACAAACGCCAGAAATTAAGCGATCTTGGTGTAAACCCGCGCCTTTTCATCAGGGCTTCTTTAATTAAATTTATATCAAAATTTTTAAACATCCATTTGATAGCCAAAACATCTCCTTCGTTTAGAATTCTATAAATAATATCTCGGTTGTCCTTTTTTGCGCTAACATTATTTGGGTTAGTGTCCCAAAAATATTTATGCAAGTATTTTGGTATCATATACTTTTATTTTACCATATGTTATAATTTTTGAAAGGTTAAAAATTCAAAAAATATGGAACAAAATTATAGCCCGCAGGGTCAATCAAGCATTAGTGGCGTTAGGCCCGTATGGGCAATAATCTTAATAGTTTTGGTTGTTGCGTTAATTGGCGTTTTAGTGTGGCAGAGAAACACTACCAATGAAATGGCCGATAACCTGCAACAGCAGATTACTGCTTTGCAAAACCAGCTATCTCAAAAAGGCAATCAGCAAGGAGGCCAAGTAAACCAAGGCAATTGCGTGCAAGAGGGCGCGAAAATAACAATAGATTATATCGGGCAATACGGAGCAATTCCAGGTGGCGTCTGTTGTTCAGGATTGGTTCCTATTAAAGACAATGAAAGCTCAAAACCATTACCAGAAGGCGGTTGTAGCGGATTGGGCTCCGATGCCTATATGTGTACTGCTTGTGGCAATGGGGTTTGCGGCCTCGGCGAAAACCAATGCAATTGCCCGCAAGATTGTAATGTTTCCGCTGTTACGGCTAAAATTATTTCGGCTACTTTATACAACAACAAAAAAGATTACCAAGGAATAAGCATTGAATTTAGTGGGGCAGTTGACAAAACAACAATTACGAATGACACAGTAAAAATTTGCGCTAATAGCGTAAGCGCAGGATCGGGCGGAAGTAAAAGTTGCTCCAGTATTAGAGATAATAATTTAGATCCTGCCAATGGTGTGGTTCTATCATTTACAGGTTATACCAACAAGACGGTTTTAATTGTTGAGCCAAAATTTGGTTTGGGTTGCGCTGCCTGTTCGTGGACTTTAGAGATTAGCGGCGTAAGAGATACTAATGGGAAATTTTTACAGAATATGAATTTTGGATTAGATCAGTACATCACTTCTTTTAGTGGGTAATCTTCTACAAACCAAAACCCCTCCGCCTTTTTAAGCGGAGGGGTTTTAAATTTCTTTGTTATTTCACTTTTTCAACGATTTGAGCGAATGTTTCGGGCTTTTCCTGGGCCAGCTGGGCTAAAATTTTCCTGTCAATTTCAATGCTGTTTTTCTTCAAGCCCGCGATGAATTTGCTGTAAGAGATTTCATTGGTTCGGCAGGCGGCATTGATTTGAATTTGCCACAAAGCGCGGAAAGTCCGCTTTTTGGCTTTGCGGTCGCGGTAAGCGTAAGTGCCCGCTTTCAAAACAGCCTGTTTTGCCAGTTTGAATTTGGACTTTCTGCCCCACTTAAATCCCTTGGTCTGTTTCAATAAATTTTTCCGCCTTTTATTGGCGGTTGTTCCCCGTTTTACTCTTGGCATAGTTAGATTATTTTAATCCTGCTTTTTTTAACTTTTTAACCAAAAATTTCGGCAGTCCGGCTGTTTTTCTTTTGTGGCGGATGGCGTTGCCTGATTTTTTGGCCCTGTAGTGGTTTTGCCCGCCGACTCTCCTTAACGCCTTGCCCGATTTTGTTATTTTGAAGCGCTTCGCCAGCGCCTTTCTCGTTTTCATATTTATACCTGTGACATTACGTGTTTTTTGCTATTATCATTGACAAGCCCCTTGGTTCCATTTTCAGCTCTCTTTCAATTTTGACCGGCGTTTGCGCCTGGATTATCTCCAAAAAATGCCTTATTTTTTGTTTGGAAAATTCGGCCATTGCTTTTTCCCTGCCCCTCAAGCGCATTTCCACTCTTACCTTGAAGCCGCTTTTAAGGAATTTTTCCGCTTTTTCCGCCCCTGTGTGCAGGTCGTGTTCGGAAATGCCCAAACTCAGCCTAATTCCTTTAACTTCGCCCGCTCTGGCGGGTTTTTGTTTTTTTTCTTTTTTGCTCTGTTGGTAAAGGTATTTGCCAAAATCAATTATTTTGCAAACCGGCGGGTCTGTTTTATCGGTGATTTGCACCAAATCCAATCCAAGGGACCTGGCTTTTTGCGCGGCGTCCTGAAAGCTAAAAACGCCGAGCATTTTTCCTTCATTGTCCACCAGCTGGATTTTCTCCGCTTTTATTTGATAATTGATTATTGCGTCTTTAGGCAAAAACGCGATACCAATATACTAATACATACGAATTATACGAATAAATTAGTATCAATTCGTATATTAGTATCGTTTAAGTGGAGATGGCGGGTAATGAGCCCGCGTCCAAGAATGGTCGCCAAACAATTCCACAGACGTCTTTTGTTTTCATTCTCGGCAAAAAAGATGTAAAACAAACAAAATTCTTTTTTGCTACAGCCCGTAATCTTCGGCCAAGGCGCCGGGCGTCGCCTTAACCTATCTCAATATATGACACCCCGGCTCGCCTATTGAGAATTGGCAACGGGATGGAATCGGTCTATTTACTATGCGTAAACTAAGGCCGGTTCTTGCGCATACTGATAAGTTGCGTTTGTGTTTTTGAAAAAGTTTAACGAGATTTTCCAGCTCGGCCTGCTCGTTTGGCGAAAAATCCCTGTCAAAGCGAATCATCCCCGAAGCCGTTGCCAGCCAATTTAGCTCTTCAGCGCTTTGGCTATTTCTCTCTCCGCTTCCCTTCTTTTTATTGCCTCTCTTTTATCCGATTTTCTCTTGCCCCGCACAACGGCAAATTGCACTTTGATTTTATGGTTGTGATTATACACCCTCAACGGCACCATCGTCAAGCTTTTCTGGTGCGATTTGCCCACCAGTTCCTTGATTTCAGGGGCGGTAAGCAAAAGCTTGCGGGAGCGCTGGGGATCGTATTCGGAAAACAGGTTATTGGGCTGGTAGGCCGGAACGTTGGCTCCGATTAAATACGGCTCCTCTTTCTTAAAAACGACAAAGGACCCGAAAAGCCCCATTCTGCCCGACCTGATTGACTTAACTTCCTGGCCGGTCAAAACAATGCCTGCTTCGTATTTTTGCAGGATTTCATAGTCAAACGAAGCCCGTTTGTTTTCCGCGTAAATTTCCATATATGTTTGCGTTTAAGCCGCACTTTCATTTTAGCAGAAAATCGGATAATATAAAGGAAAAGGATATGACCGAACAAAAAACGGAAAATTTTGGGCCAAAAAAGGAAAAATCAGCAGGAATAAGGGAAAATGTTTTGCGGGAGATGGCTGAGTGCGAAAAAAGCTATTCTGATAACAGCCAGGTAAAAGAAAGGGGAGGGGACTTTTGCAAAAGGTGCTGGCCTACTTATTTTTTCAACAATTTTGTTTATCGTCTGCCCGATGAAGCGAGAAATCTTTTTGAGAGCTCCGAAGTAATGGATAAGCTTATTTTTTCAAAAGAAAAAGGAAAAAGGCGGGGAATGACCCCGCGCGAATTTTTTCACGACATTGATAAAACAATTGAGGAATTGGGTTTTTCCAGAAAGGATTTGGAGGATTTTTTTTGGGCCTGCGAAAAAGAGAAAGATTACAGGCCTTTGCTGACAGGCGATTTTTTCGATCTTTATCTCCGTTTGCGGGAAAAAGGATACAGCCATGACGACTTAACATTATAGTATGGCGATAAAAAAAGAAATTGAAAATTTAATTGAAAAAATCATCGGCAAAAAGGCAACTGTTGAAATGCCCGATAATTTTGAGCACGGCGATTTTTCAACCAATGCAGCGATAAAAGAAAAACTGAACAGCCAGGAAATTGCCGAGCAACTTCATGGTAATGCTCTGTTTGATAAGGCGGAAGTTGTCAACGGGTTTATCAACTTTTTTTTGAGCGAGCGTTTTTTGCTTGATGAACTGCAAAAAGCCATCAGAGAAAAAGAAAAATACGGGCAGAGCAATGCCGGCAAGGGTAAAACAATCGTTATTGATTATTCAGAGATCGGAAGAGCGTCGTGTAGGGGCATCGGCCATTTGCGTTCCACCATTATCGGCCAGGCGATTTATAATCTTTATAAATTTTTGGGGTATAAATGCATTGGCGACAACCATTTGGGGGACTGGGGCACGCAATTTGGTAAACTTGTTTACCAAATTGAATTAAAAATTAAAAATGAAAAATTAAAAATTAAGGAATTGAATATAGAAAAATTAGAACGGCTATATGTAGAATTTCACCGGCAAGCCAAAGAAAAGCCGGAGATGGAAGACGAAGCGAGAAAATGGTTCAAAAAACTGGAAGACGGGGACAAACAAGCGCAAAGAATATGGCGGGCCTGCGTTGAAATCAGCATGAAAGAATTTAACAGAATTTACGATTTGCTCGGGGTAAAAATCGATTTTGCCCTGGGCGAAAGTTTTTACCAGGGCAAAATGCAGCCGGTTGTTGAGGAAATGAAAAAGAAGGGTTTGATAAGATTGTCCGAGGGTGCTTGGGTAATGGAATTTCCGGACAGCCAGTTGCCGTCTTTGATAGCTATAAAATCAGACCAGGGCACCACTTATTTTTTGCGCGATCTGGCCACGATAAAATACCGGTTTTCCAAATGGAAGCCGGATATCATTGCTTACGAGGTGGGAACGGACCAAACGCTGTATTTCAGGCAGCTGTTCAAAGCAACAGAAATGCTCGGCTGGACGAAAGATGTTGAATTCATTCATATAGCGCACGGTTTGATGCGGACCGAAACCGGCAAGTTTTCCACGCGAAAAGGCGACACCGTGCATTTGGAAGACGTTTTACAGGAGGCCGTTGACAGGGCGGGCGATATTATAAATAACTCGGAAACAAGCCGCGGTCTGTCTGAAACGGAAAAACACCAGCTCGCCAAACAGGTTGGCATTGGGGCGGTAAAATACAATGATTTGTCCCAGCATCATTTAAGAGACATTGTTTTCGGCTGGGATAAAATAGTGAACTTAAAAGGCAACTCCGGCCCCTATTTGCAATACACTTATGCAAGGTGCCAAAGTGTTCTGCAAAAAGCCGGGGATAGTCCCGGGGCTGTTCCCAAAGCGCCCGCCCCCAACGAACAGGAATTGAAGATTTTGAGAGAGCTGGTTCGGTTTCCGGAAATTGTTCAGAAATCCGCCGTGGAATTTTCGCCCAATCTGCTTTGCAATTACATTTTTAAGCTGGCGCAGGATTATAATTTGTTTTACGACAAATCTCCCATTATCAAAGCTCCAACTCCAGTTGAAAAGCAATTTCGCTTGTGTTTGACTTTTGCCGTCGGCCAAGTAATTAAAACCTCGCTTGGTATTCTTGGCATTAAATCGCCCAACAAAATGTAAATAAGCCCCCAAGAGGGGTCCTCTCTGGGAATTAAAAATATGCAAGAAAACATCACAATTGAAGGAATGCTGGAGCTTTCCAAGTCCTTGTACGAAAAACACAGACACGAATGGAAGGAGGCAACTCCGGAATCAAACATTTACTGGATAAGCTGGTTGATTTGCGAAATCGGCGAGGTTTTGGACATTGTCAAGAAAAAAGGGGCTGAAAAAATAATGAACGACAAAGAAGTGCGGCGGGAAATGTTAAAAGAGCTTGCTGATTGCTATATGTTTCTGGCGGACATTCTCAACCGCTACCAGTTTTCCGGCAAAGAATTTTCCAAAGTTTATTTTGAAAAAATGGATTACAATTTTTCCCGCGATTACAGCAAAAGCAAAACCGCCGCCGACAAAGCAACAGCCCCAGAGACCACCTCTCTGTAAGCTTACAGAGAGGTGGTCTCTGGAAATTTTATGACAAAAAAGACAATAAATGAAAATACGGGCAGGGGCGAGGTGGTTTTATATAAGTCAAAAGACGGTCAGGCCCGGCTTGATGTTAGGTTAGAAAAAGAAACTGTTTGGCTCACACAGGAACAAGTAGCCAATCTTTTTGGCACCCAAAGGCCGGCAATAACCAAGCACTTGAATAATATATTTAAAAATAGGGAATTGCCGGAGAAATCAGTTAGTTCCATTTTGGAACATACTGCGGCTGACGGGAAAAAATATAAAACAAAATTTTATAATCTTGATGCGATTATTTCGGTTGGTTATCGCGTTAATTCAACAAGGGCAACACAGTTTAGAGTTTGGGCAACAAAGATTTTGAAACAGCACTTAATAAATGGTTATACCATAAATCAAAAACGCTTGAGTGAACAAACAAATAAACTGCAAGAACTGCAAAAAGCCATCAAGCTCATTAAAGACAAATCCCGCGGCTTTCTTTTGCAGGGCCAGGCGCAAGAGTTGCTTGATATTTTGGCTGATTATTCGGATTCGCTCGTTTTACTTGAACAATATGACGCTCAAAAACTGGTTTTGCAGAAAAATAAAAAAGCAAAGTTTGTTTTAAGCTATGACGATGCCAACAGGGTTGTGGAAAGAGTAAAAAACAATCTTTTGGCGAAAAAACAAGCGAGCGTTTTGTTTGGCGTTCAAAACAACGGACAATTACAAGGGATTATCGGCGCTTTACATCAAACTTTCGGAGGTAAGGCATTATACGGCAGCTTGGAAGAAAAAGCCGCAAATTTGCTTTATTTAGTTATCAAAGACCACCCCTTTATTGACGGCAATAAAAGAATTGCTTCCATACTTTTTATTTATTTTTTGGAATGCAATGACTTTTTGCGGAAAGCCAGCGGCGAGAAGAAAATAAACGATAACGCCCTAACCACTTTGGCATTATTGATAGCTATAAGCGAGGCGAAAGAGAAAGAAACAATAATCAAGGTAATAACCAATTTATTGAAGGGGTAATTTTTATGGCGGAATTCAGCAAAAAAGTTTTGCAAGTCGTTGCAAAAATTCCCAAAAGCAAAACATTAACTTACAGGCAGGTGGCTGAAATGGCCGGAAACCCCAAAGCCTACCGGGCGGTCGGCAATATATTGGCTAAAAATTTTAATCCGAAAGTTCCCTGCCACCGCGTCATAAAAAGCAACGGTCAACCCGGCGGATATAACCGAGGCGAGCAGAATAAAATAAAAATATTAAAATCCGAAAACGCTATAAAATAATTTATGCAAACAGAATATGAGGCGACTTTTATAAATATTGATAAAGATAAAGTTAAAGAAAAACTCAAGCAGATTGGGGCGGTTTTGGTTAAGCCAGAGGTTTTAATGAAGCGCTATACCTTTAACTTGTTTGAAGGCCAAGATAAACAATGCGCTTGGGCAAGGGTAAGAGACGAGGGCGATAAAATTACTATGAGTTTTAAAATTGTTAATGATGGCGGGATTGGTAGAATTGATGAGCAAAAAGAAATTTGTTTGAAAATTGATGATTTTAACAATGGCGTTGAATTTTTAAAGGCCTTGGGTTGTCAGGAAAAAGCATACCAAGAAAGCAAAAGAGAGATTTGGCAGATTAGCGAAACTGAAATTTGTATTGATGAAAAACCCCCAGAGGGGTCCTCTCTGTAAGATTACAGAGAGGTGGCCTCTGTATTTTATGAAAGCAATAAAAGTTAAAGCCAAATCAATTTTTACAAAAACGAAATTACCCGGGCCGGATTGGGCGATAAATCCTTATGTCGGCTGCGGCCACGGATGTTTGTATTGCTACGCGAAATTTATGGCGCGGTGGGGTAAGAGAAATAGTTATGGCAGGTGGGGCCAATGGGTGGAAGCAAAAATAAACGCGCCAGAGCTGGCAAAAGACAAAAAAGTCGGCGGCTGGGTTTTTATGAGCAGTGTTTCCGATCCTTACCAGCCAGTTGAAAAAGAATTAAAATTAACCCGCGGGATTTTAGAAAATTTGGATAAGTCAACCAAACTTTCCATATTAACAAAGTCGGATTTGGTTTTAAGAGATATTGATTTATTAAAGCAATTCAAGAATGCGGAAGTTGGTTTGACTATAAATGGTTTTGACGGGTTATTGAAATTTTTTGAGCCGCAAACTCCAAGCAATGAGCAAAGGATAAAAGCCCTGCAAAAATTGCGCCAGAACAGCATTAAGACGTATGCGTTTATAAGTCCGATTATTCCGGGCTTGATTGATTTACGGGCAATTATTGAAAAAACCAGAAAGTTTGTTGACTATTTTTGGTTTGAGTTTTTGAATTTGCGGGGAGCTGGTAGGGAATTTGGCGATATTTTACAGAAAAAATTTCCTGCGAGCTTTGCAATCCTGCGAAATAAAAAACTCTTTGATGATTTTTCCAAAGAGTGCCAAAAAATTATTGAATCATCGGGCGTAAAAGTCCGCGGGATTGAAAGACATTAAGTCTCTTGATATAAGCTTCCAAAATTGTATAATGAAAATGTTAATCACGTGATGCGAATCGTAACTCTGAAAACTCGGGTAAAGTCCGAGTTTTTTTATATTATAATAAATTCGTGGAGTACAAGGGGCTAGTTCTGGCGACCGTCCCCTGGTTAGCACTCGCGGGTTGAGGGGTTCGATTCCCCTTGGCTCCGCGCCAAAAACCACCAGATATATCTGGTGGTTTTTGGCGCGGATGCGGCCCTATGGGGGCTGAAAACAAAGTTTTGTTTTCAGCGGGTTTTTTAGCCCAGCTTGCTGGGCGTGAAGAAAAACCCAGGGGTCGGGCTCAATGTTTTGAGCCCGACGGACAGTTTAGCTCCGAGCTCATCGAGGAGCGTTAAAAACTGCCAGGGCATGATTTTTTTCCTTGCGGCCCTACGGGGAGTCGAACCCCGCTTACTTGGTTGAAAACCAAGTGTCCTAACCAATAGACGATAGGGCCTAAAAGCCAATTTGCCGGCTTTTAGGGGAATTTTAGGCAAAGCATCGGAGCGAAGCGGAGCGCTTTGCCGTTAAAAAATTCCCAGGGGTATTCCTTTTAATTTACCTGAAAAATTGAAAAATTACAATAATTTGGCTAAAATGCGGGTATATGAAAATTTTAGGAATCGACACTTCGTGCGATGATACTGCCGCCGCCATTTTGGCGGCGGAAAACCCGAGCTCCAAGAAACAATCACCAAACATCAGGGTGTTGGGCAATGTTGTTTCATCACAGGTGGAATTGCATGCCGAATACGGCGGGGTTTACCCGATGATGGCGAAAAGGGAGCACCAAAGCAATCTTGTTGCTGTTTTGGCTAAAGCGCTCAAAGAAGCAAAACTGTTAAAAGTCCGAAACCAGAATACCGAATACCGAAAAAATACCCAAATCCTAAATCCCAAAATAAAAAAACTAAAGACGATTTTACGTAGAGAAGAGATTTTGTTTGATAGCTTGGATAAGTTTTTGCAAAAATACCAGAAACCGAAAATTGACGCTATTGCCGTGACTGCGGGCGCTGGTTTGGAGCCGTGCTTGTGGGTGGGCGTTAATTTTGCCAAAGCCCTCGGGTATTGGTGGAATTTGCCGATAATTGCGGTTAATCACGTTGAAGCGCACTTGCTGGCTAATTTTCTCGGGGGATACAAGGAGTTAAACTCCTTGCACAAAGGAAGGAGTTTAACTCCTTGGCCGGCCGTTGGGCTGGTAGTCAGCGGAGGGCACACGGAGCTGGTGTTGATAAAAAGCATCGGCAAGTATAAAATTATAGGCGAAACAAGAGACGACGCGGCTGGGGAGTGTTTTGACAAAACAGCCCGAATTTTGGGGCTGGGGTATCCGGGCGGCCCGGCCATAGCCGCCCAAGCGGCTGAATTCAAAATTCAAAATTCAAAATTCAAAATTAACCTGCCCCGGCCGATGCAAAACAGCAAGGATTTTGATTTTTCGTTTTCCGGCTTGAAAACAGCTGTTTTGTACGATTGGCAAAAACGCTCGCCAAAGACCAGAAAGTCAGGCGGGTATGTTTCGGAAATGGCAAATGAAATCCAGCAGTCAATCGTTGACGTTTTGGTTAAAAAAACAATGAAAGCCGCCCAAAATTTCCAGGCAAAAACCATTTTGGCTGGCGGTGGAGTGATGGCCAATAGCGCCCTGCGCCACAAGCTGGAAACGGAAAGCAGCAAAAGAAGCCTGCGTTTTTTTGTTCCGCCAGGGAATTTGTGCCTGGACAACGGCGCGATGGCGGCAATGGCGGGTTATTTTCATCGCGATAAAACACTGGCCTGGCAAAAATTAAAAGCCAGGGCCAATTTAAAAATTGCTTAATTATTTATTTTATCTGCTCGGTTTTCTTCCCAGTTTTGCCTGGCTTTTGTTTTATTTGCGCAAAGACAGCCACCCCGAATCAAATTCAACAGTAATAAAAATTTTCGCCCTTGGAATGCTTGCCGGCTTTTTCGCCATTTTGCTGGAAAGAAGCTTTCAGAAAATTCACGCTTTTTTCAGCGGTTCAATTTCAACGGAAACGATTCTTTATATTTTTGTCGGCGTCGCTTTAATCGAAGAATTGGTCAAGTTTTTGGCGGTTCGCCTGACTGTTTTTCGGTCGGTGGAGTTTGACGAGCCCCTTGACCTGATGCTTTATATGATTATCGTTGCCCTGGGCTTTGCCGCCTTGGAAAACATTTTGGTTTTGGGCAACGAGCACTTAATCGGCAATTTCTGGAAGTCACTGGAAATAATGGGCTCCATCCATTCGGGCGA
>JAMCXQ010000007.1 GCA_023474835.1 Patescibacteria group bacterium
TATGCTGGTTTTTTTGAAGCGCCTCGCAGGTTTTTTTGCTCCAAACATTGCCGGGCGGCACGAAAATAGTTATTGGTTTTTCAAAAAAGTTTTCCAGAATTTCCTGCGATTTGACAACATGCCCGGTGTGCGTTTCCCTGGACAAATCCGGCCAAAACTCGCGGTGGAATCTCCGGTTGGATTCAGCAAATTTAGGTAAATGTTTGCCGACCACGCAATGGGTTAAGCCGTGGTTGGCCACGATAATCTTATTTGTTGAAAACGCCCTCTTCAGGATTTCGGCTTCCTGGGGAAATTTTTCTGGAAAAGGAATCGAACTGCCGTCTTTTTCAACCCAGCAGGCAGTGATCGCCACGATAGGAATTATCCCCTGTTTTTCAAAAACACTTAAAATCCGTTCCCACTCCCCCGCTGTAAGCTCTTTATAAGGCCCCCATTTTTTGAACGGCCAAAGCCGCTTCAGAAACCAAAAATTGCCTATTCTCCATCGGCCGTGCTGTTCAAATCGCTTGCTTGAAGCGCCAATGTCGTCTATACGAAAAGTCATAAATTATGTTCAATTAGATTATTTTTCCACAGGAGGGTTGATTGACAAAGAATTATATGCTACAATTATTGTACCGTATCGAAAAAAGGCGTCGACCGTTAGGACGATGGCCTTTTTTCTTTTATCTCGCTCACTGTGTCGCTAAAATTCAACGGTAACCTTTGTTTAACGTCTTTATCAACAAAAATATGAAAAGCTTTATTTTTAAAACCGCTGACAAATTCTTGAACTCCCAAATTCTCCTTAAAATAAGATAAGAATCTCTTTTTATGCTTGTCTCCACTACGAATTATGCCAGTTGATAGCTTTAAATCGTAATTTATAGCGCCTATCATCAAATCAGCAACTTGCAACAGATCGTTTGATTTTGAATTAAAACGGCATACCCCAGCAATAGCCAGCCTTTTGTAGAAATTGTTTATTTTTCTTTTTACATTAACCTCAAACCTTACCTCCTTTGGTGCTGTGATATAATCAGCAATTACAATAACAATTTCGTTAGACGATATCGCTGGCTTTAAAACCTCCATAGTAATTTCTTCATAAGCCAGCCACGGATCACTACTAAATCTTTTGTTAAAATATTCTCCTTGTTTATCTAACGAATAAGAACTAAAGGAAATGCTTCGCGTATCAAAAAACGCATCAAGTGCCCATTTGCAGAATTCAATATTATTTTTAGAGAGCTTATTGAAATGCATTTCGTCATGAAAATTACGCTTATCTCTTTCGTAAGTAATTTTGCTTTGCAAAAAATAAGGTTGAGAACATTTAATAAATCCTACTGTAAAAAACGGATTTTTGGGGTCACATAAGCTCCCGCTTTCATCAAGAAAACAAAATTTTGTCCAGATATCTTTGTAATCGCACAAGCAAAGCTTTTTCTCTTCTTTCTTGTTTTTCTTAAAAATATTTTTGAACATAATTTTATTGCCAAAAATCCGTTTTTTATTTTTTACATATTATTTTTCAGCGGTTATGAAATAGCCGGAAATGTAGTTCTGGTCGCGGGAAAGCCAGGACAAAGGAACGAAAAAAACCAAAAACAAGTAAGGCAGATACAAAATATAGCGCAAGGGCCTGAATTTCAGCTTGGCGATATTACCCCGCAGAATATCCAAAATAATGGTATAAAAATTGCCGATGGCCCTGATTTCCTTTTTTGGGAAGTCTTTCAAAAGCTCTTTTTCCCAAAAACCGGCTGTGTATCTTAGCTGGTCGCCATGGGCCTTATACATAAAAGGCGCCGATAAAACTGCCTTCCCGCCCGGTTTCAGAACACGGTAAATTTCACTTGCGGCTTTTTGGGGCGTTCGCAAGTATTCAAAAACCTCCAGGCATAGAACGTTGTCAAAAAAATTGTCGGGATACTGCAAATCGCAGACATCGCCGAACTTTATGTTTTTTGCTTCGTCGGGCGCCAAATCAATGGCTTCGGGCCTGGTTTTGAGCAAATAATCGTATCTCCGGCTTTTGGAACCAACGTCCAAAACACTGCCCGAAAGCTGCGGCAGCGTCTTTTCCAAATGCTTTTCCAGCTGATTTCGGTGCGGCGATTGTTTTATGTGATTAAACGGAAAAATCATTTTTGCTGTTGCTTTTTGGCAATTGTTAAACCCATATTGTTTTCATAATCAATTTTTCCCTCAATAACTTTGAAATTTTTTTCAACAAATTGCAAAACCCTGTTCCTTTGCCCCTGCCCGGCTTTCGTGTCCAGGCCGTCGGCCGCCTGTTTGACGTAATCAAAAATTAAAATTCCGTTTGTTCTCAAATGGCTGTAAAAACTTTGCGCAACCGAAAGCGGGTTGGGCAAATGTTCAAAAACCGTCAGGCAGATTATAACGTCATAAAGCTCGTTGGCCGGCAGATTATCGGGCAGAGCAGAGTCAATTGTTATAAAATTGACATTTGGCGAAAAGGACAGCTTCCACCGGGCGTACAAAAAATTTATTTGCCTGATGTCCGCGATGGTAAATTTCAATTTTTTATAAGAACAATATTTTATCAGCCCCTGCGTTACCGGAGCAATTCCGCAGCCGTATTCCAGCAGACCGGCTCCTTTGGGAATATATTTCAAAAAAGGATAAAAAGTCAGGTAAGCCTTCTGCCCATAATGCCAGATTGCCTGGAAAAGCAAAAACAAATCAGGGCTCTCCTGCCACGCAGCTTCAAACTTTTTGCCCGCTTTTTCATTTTCAACTGAAACGCCCTGGAAACCTGACCGGTAAACGTTTCTTAAATAATGAAAATCAAAAACGTCAATCGGCCGGTTTTCCAAGCAGCCAACCCAGAATTTCCTGAATTCGTTGAACCACCCCAACGCCTGGTTGCTCAAAACCAATCTCTGCCATAAGCCGGTTTTTTGCAAAAAACCGGCAAAATACATTTTTGCCAAACAAAGAAGGGCAGACTTCCCCAAAACTGGGCTCTTAAGATTTCTGGGGGTCTGCCCTTCTCCTGAGCTTTCCAACAACTTGTCTTGCTTTTGAAACTCTGCTTCTATATTTAAGCAAACCTTGTCAAATTTATTTATCATTTTATGCAAATCACGAAACTTCTTTTCCAGCGGTCGAACTCGCTGTTCAATTTCCAGAAATCGCTTTCATAAATCTCCGGAGGCGAAAACACCAGGTAAAAAGCGGAAAAATTCTTTTTTAACGTCCGGTAAAGGCGCGGATAATACACCCAGTTGCCCATCACCGCTTCTTTAACGTAATTGTTTTGTTTGCCGCAATATTTCATCCGGCGGATCTTTTTCTGGATGTTGAATTTCAAAAACCACCCCAGAGTGGGGCTCACCCGGGTTTGGAACAAACAAACCCCGCCCTTTTTGAGCACCCTTGAAAATTCATTTGTATATTTTAAAACCTGCCATGAGGAAGGGCAGTGTTGTAAAACAATGTAGCTAAAAACAAAATCCAGGGAATTATCAACAAAAGAACGCAAATCCGAGCCGTTGTTCACGGAAAATTCCACGTTAGCCGTTCCAAGGGCTTTTTGGTATTCCTTCGCCTTTTCAATCATTGTTTCGGCCGCATCAACCCCGAAAACTTCCTTGAAATCCGAAGACATGGCAAAAGCCATCCTTCCTACGCCGCACCCCAGATCCAAGGCAGTTTTATCCCTGGCTACGGCTTGCGCCAGGCCGTAATGCGAAAGCAGATTTTTAAAACCCAGCCACTGCTCCTTGCCCCTGGCCAAAAAAGAGGCTTTGTCCCATTTACCGCCTTTTTTCTCTTTGTCGCTTAAAATATAATACTCCGCGTCTTCTTTGGCCAGCTGATTCCAGGTGTTTTTGCTCAAAAGCCCGAATTTGTCCAAGTTGTTTTGAGAATTGTTTGGCATATTATTAACAAACAGTTTGCTGAGAGAATTTGCCGAGGGCAGCCCTCCCCTCCTGGAAACTTCTGTATGCAGTCTTGGGGAGGGCTGCCCTCGGCAAATTCTCTCTCCCCCGGCAAACTATTTGCTAAAAAGCTTGCTTAAAATTTTCTGGTAAAAAGCCGCCCCCCTGTCCTTGGCAAAACTCAAACCTGCCGTAAACCCGACCTGGCAAGGATAATAAAAGCCGCTTTGGGCCTCGTCAAAAATCCGTTTGGCAAAATTGAAATATTTGCCCGCAACGCTGCCTATTTCAAAACGCGGCAGGTTTTTTTGGTAGAACAGATAATTTTTAGCCACTTTTTCAATTTTTTCAATTGCCTGGCCGTCGTTGTCAAACAACTCTCCTCCCCCGCCCACGACTTCCGGATTGCTCGTGCCGTTGAAAGCGACAACCGGCAAACCGCAGCTTATCGCCTCAATGAGCGAATTGGAACAGGATTCAACTTTGCTGGCAAAAACAAAAATGTCGCTTTGCTTGAGCATTTGCGCCAGTTCTTCCGGCGCTAAAGCGTCAATTTGCCTGATGTTTTTGAATTTTACCGGGCTTTTGCCCACAAAAACCATTTCGTATCTTTTAAAATCAAGATGCCCGTCCAAATATTGGTAAGTATCAAAACCCTTGAGCAAATTTGCCGACCAGCTGGCGGCCGCCAGCCTGATTTTCCCCTTGGGGTTAAACGGTTCTTTATTTTGCGCGTTGAAAATCAAAGGGTTGGAAGCGTTATAAATCACTGTTTCAAATTGTTTCTGAAAAGGCAAAAGCTTTTTGTTCGCCTCGCGCGACCAGTTTGACTGAAAAACAGTGCCGTCGGCCACCAGGGAATTGATTTTGAAAATCAAATCGTCAAGATATTTTTCGCTCTTCCGGTAGCCCTGCATCGGGCCGTCAATGCGGTGCACAAAAATTTTTTCGGGAAACTTTTTCTTAAAAGTAAAAACCTGCTTGAGGGCCTGGTGGCTGTTGAACAAAAAAACGTCGGCTTCTTTCGGGCTTTGAGCCAAAACCCCCTGCTTTTGCCAGACACCCGCCAAAGCCTTCAAAAACTGGTTGCCTCCCCCGCCCCCCGGGCCTTGCTGAAAATTGTAAATAATGAAAATTTTCATTGCAGTTTTGAGTACATTTCATTGAAATATCTTTGGCTAATTCTGTCCCAGGAAAAACTTTCCGCTGTTTTTCTTTGTTTTTGCGCCAAATCCAAGGCAAAGGCTTTGTCGCCCAAAACCTTAGCCGACAAATCAGCCAAGCCCTGGCTGTCCTCAATGCCGGCCATCAAAAATTCCGGAAAATCACGCTTAATGTCGGGGGCCATACCCATTGAAGTGGAAACCACTGGCACCGAGGAAGCCATTGATTCCAAAATGGCTTTGGGCCCGCCCTCAATCCGCGAACTTACAACATACAAATCCAAAGCAGCATAAAGTCCGGCGGTTTTTTGCAAGGGCAAGTTGCCGCAATCCAAAAAGCCTATTCCCTCCCTTGCCAGACCGTTTTTGACATAACCGCGGGAAGGCCCGGCCAGCAAAACAAAAATCGGGAACTGTTTTGACAATTTTTTCAAAACATCAATTAAAACATCCGGGCCCTTTATCAATTTCGGCTCCAGGCCCTCGCCCCAGCCAACTCCGTCTTTCTGGAAAGAACCGACAATGAATTTGTCGTTGGGCAGGCCCAGCCTGTTTTTTAATTCTTGTTTTATCGTTTCCGGAGCAGGCTTGAACAAGTCCAAATCAACCCCCAAAGGTATTACTTTTATTTTTTGCTGGTCAATGCCAAAGTCAGCCAGGTTTTTTTTGGTGAACGAGCAGGAAGTGTGAATGAAATGAAAATTATCCTGGCTTTTGAGCACCTTGCCGTTTCTTTTGTCTTCGGCTACGAAATGAAACCAGGTTAAAACCGGCTTGGCGGATTTTTTGGGCAAGCCGAAATAATGAAAAGTGTTGTTGGAGCCGAAATGGACAATCGTGCTTTTCAAAAAACAAGTTGAAGCGGAAACCCGGGCTTCAATCAAATTCTGTTTTATGAGGCCCCTGACAATCTGTTTGCCGTCCCAGGCAATTGACCAGTCAACCGGCTCAACGATGTAAGCAAGCCGCGCGCCGCACGAGGCGAACAGGTTGACAAAAGAATCCCGTATTATTTTGAACTTGCTTTTAAGCATATTTCGCCGAATTGCACGGAAAAGTTTTTTATTTCCAAGCCTACCCTGTTAAGCTCTTTTTGCAAACTTTCAAAAGTGTATTCAATGAAGTGGCCTTTGTCCAGGCGGTACTCAACTCCCATTTCTTTTTTGTACAAAGTAAGCCAGTCGCGGTTCAGCATCGGCACCCTGATTAGAAAAACCGGAGCCAGTTTTTTCATTTTTTCCAAAAACTCAATCCGGTTGACGATATGCTCCAAAACATTGGACAAAACCACAACGTTAAATTTTCCCTGAAAACCGTAAGATGCGGCGTCCCCTGCTATATATTCAATATTGGGGGCCTGGTGTTTTTGCCTGGCTTGGCTGATTTTTGCCTCATCCCAGTCAATGGCCACGACTTTGGCGGCTTTTTTCGCCAAATCAAAAGTCAAGCTGCCCTCGCTGCACCCCACGTCCAGCACCGTATCTTGCTGCGAAATGTTGTCCGCAAAAAATTTGTGGTAGTTAATCAAACGGTGTTTAGGGTGCAGGCCGCCCTCGCTTTTTATTGCCAGGCGCGAAATCGCCTTGTAAAGAAAATTGCTGGCTTTCAGACATAGGGTAAGCAGCATGCGATAGAGCGCCGCCGAACCGGTTTTTGGTTTCGCCTCAAGAACAACGGCGGTTTCCTTGCCGGTGGCCGGCTTTTGTTTCTTCATTTCGTATTCAAGGTTGCTTAATGTTTTTTTAACCCCTTCTTTCAGAGAATATTTCGCCTTAAAGCCGAGACCTCTTTTCGCTTTGGCTGTGTCCGCCCAATTGACCAGCACCAGGTTGGGCAGAGGATTTTTTTCGTATTCCATTGAAGCGCACGTCCCCATTGCTTCGTTGATAACCGCCAGGGCGCTCTTGAAAGCGTGTTTTTCGCCCGAGCCCAGATTGAAAATGCTGAATTTTTCTTTTTCATATTCGGCTCCGGCCAGCCAGCCGTCAACGATATCGTCAATAAAAATAAAATCGCGCTCGATTTCAGCCGGCGCAACGGAAAACGCCCTGGGGACCCTGCCGGCTTTTATTTCCAAAATAAACTTGACAATCATATTGGCGAACCTTTCTTTGGCCAGCTCGCGCCTGCCCCCGTAAACCGAAAACATCCTCAGACAAACGGCTCTCATGCCGTAAATGTCCGAATAAAGCCTGGCCAGGCGTTCAACACACAAGCGACATTCTGTGTAAAAATCGGTGATTTTGATTTCCTGCTCTTCTTTTGAAGGCATTGCCCCGTGATTATACAAAGATGAAGACGAAGCGATAACTACCTTTGCCTTATCCTTTGCGGCTTTTTCAAAAACCGCCAGGCTGCCGCTGATTTGTGAAGCCACCAAATCGCGGTCAGCCAAATACAAAGTGGTGCTGGAAGCCATTCCCAGATGCAAAATCAGGTCCGTTTTTTCCGGAACCCTTTCAAAAACGTCGCGGCAGTCCCCCACTCTAAAATCAACGTTCAGCCCTTCCAGATTCAGCCTGCTGCCGGTTGAAAGATTGTCCAAGACAATCACATTGTTTTGCCCGCAAAGCCTTTCGGCAATGGAGGAACCGATGAATCCGGCTCCGCCGGTTATTAAAATTGTTTTATTTTGTAAAGGCATATTTGTAAACAGCCAGCTCGCGGGCTGAAATTTCATCCAGACTGAAATTATTGACAATCGTTTCCCGGGCCAGAGCGCCGAGTTTTTTTTGCAGGGTGTTATCGGTTAAAAGCTCGGCTAAACCCCTGTGGATCGACGGGGCATCGGTTTGACACAAATAGCCATTTTCTTTATGGCTGATAACCTCTTTTATTCCTTCAACGTCCGCGCCCAAACAGCACAAACCGCAACTCATCGCTTCCAGAAGCGCCTTGGGGCAACCCTCGTAAAAAGAAGGCAAAACGAAAATGCTGTGCTTGTTTAATTCAACGGACAAGTCCTGGTTGGCTATTTTGCCTTTGAATTCAGCCGTAACGTTTTTTTCTCTCGCAAGCGCTTGAAGCTCTTTTTGCAGGCTCCCCTGGCCTATTATTGTTAATTTTGCGGGCAGGCCGGCCATAGCGGTTATCAAATTGGAAAGATTTTTTTCCTTGCTCAGCCTGCCCACGTAAACAACGGAGTTTTTTTCTTTTTGGACGTTTTGCGGCTTGAAAAGTTCGGTGTTTATGTAATTGGGTATCAGGCGGATTTTCCTTTGCGGGATCTTGAATTTTTTTTGGGCAAAATCCCTGTCTTTTTGCGAAGTGAAAATGATAATATCGGCGGCTTTATAGGCGATTTTCTCCCAGCAGTAAACGGCTAATTTTTTCCAGCGGGATTTTTTTTCGTTTACCAATATTTTCATCCACTCGTAGCCGCACCTGACAATAAGCTTTTTTTTGGGAAAAATGATTTTGGCGATAACCGCAGGCAGGGCGGAAGACATCTGGTTGGTTTTGAAAACGTCAGTTGTTTTAAGTTTTGACCAATGAATAAAAGGCAACAAAAACCCGTAAAGCGCTTTAGGCAGAATTTTCGGCTTTGCCTTGATTTTTATTTTCGGCGTAAGAATCGCCTGGTAGTTCAAATCGTCTTTGCCCCCGTAAGTGAGAAATATCACTTCTTCCAAATCATCGGCCAGTTTTTTGTAAAACTCAACCTCGCGGTTGAGATGACCTATGTCTTCCCAATCTTTGAGCGAAATGCCGTGCGAAAAAAACAGGGCAAGCTTCATAATTATTTTTATTCCCGTTTTGAGTATTTTTCCGGGTCTTCGATATTCTGTATTCTCATCAGTTCATCATTCACCTGCTCGGCGGCTTTGTGCAATTTTAAGTCAATGCCCAAAGAATCGGCAAACTGAATCATCGCGCGGATATCTTTGTTCAAGCATTTTCCTCCGTATCCGCGATAACCCTTGTGCCAGACAACCAGATGCGATGGCCCTATTCTTTTGTCAGCTGAAGCCGCCTCCATAACAGTGTCGTAGTTGACGCCAACTTTTTGGCAAACATCAAACATCAGGTTGGCAAAGGCCACTTTTACGGCAAACCAGTTATTGCCAAAATACTTGACCATTTCCGCTTCGGTTGAAGGCATTATTTTTTCATAGGGCGCTAATGGCAAAAGCATCATTACATCCTTGGCAACAGTAAAACTGTTTTGGGTGTAGCCGACTATTTGCCTGTCCGGGTAAGCCATATCCTGTTCTGCGGTTATTTCAGTTAAAAACTCGGGATTAAATAAAACTTTTAAATTAGGGTATTTCGCCTGCATTTTTTCGGTTGTTCCGGGTAAAACAGTTGATTTTATGACCACTGCTTTTTCTCCTTTAATTTTAGAAAAGGCGTCTTCAATATACGACAAATCAAAACCCTTGCCGTCTTTCAGATAAGGCGTTGGCACGCAAACAAAAACAATGTCTGCTTTGTTTAATTCTTCGACTGAATCAAACCCTTTGGCCGGGTCGTAGATAAAAAGGCCTTCTTTGATTTTTCGGTTGTTTTTTTCAAAATACTGGCGCAAAGCGCCCCCGACCATACCAATACCGATTATTCCTATGCTAATTTCATTGAGTTTTTTGTTGAACATACGATTGAATTTCTAATTGCTCTAATTACTAATTACTAAACAATATCTAATAACCAAGTCCCAATGACCAAAAATACCGCTCTTTTTGTTCATTGGTCATTTTTTAATTGGGGCTTATTTAGAAATTAGAAATTAGGTTAATTGGGAATTATTTTTCTCAAACCACTTTTTCGTAATCTCCACTCCTTCTGCCAAATCCTTTTCCGGCTCCCAGCCCAAAAGTTCTTTTGCCAAAGAAACATCGGCTTTGGTGTGGCGCACGTCGCCTTGGCGGGCGGGACCGTAAACCTTTTCTTTGCCGATTAAATCCGCCAGATAATTTATGGAATACGCTTTGTCGCTGCCCGCGTTTATCACCTCTCCTCCTTTGACTTTTTGGCTTTCCATCGCCAGAACAAAAGCCCGCACCAAATCGCCGACAAAGCAATAACCTCTTGTCTGCTCACCGTCGCCCTCAATGGTTAGGGGCTTGTTTTGCGATTTTAATTTCAAAAACCTGCCCAAAGCCAGAGAATACTCGGAATTAACGTCAATGCGGGGCCCATAGACATTAAAGGGCCGTAAAGAAACAACCGGCAGGCTGTAAAGCTGCGCGTAAAGTTTGGCAAAATACTCGCCGGCAAGTTTTTGCGCGGCGTAGGGGCTCAGCGGATTGGGAACCATATCTTCTTTTAGGGGCAGGGTTTTTTGATTGCCGTAAACCGAGGAAGAAGAAGTGTTAACAACCCTTTTAACGCTGTTTTGCCTTGATGCCTCAAAAACGTTTATCGCCCCCAAAATGTTGACTTTTGAAGTGGTAAGCGGGTCCTGCACTGAAACCAAAACCCGGGGCAGGGCGGCCAAATGAAAAACGAAATCAACGCCCTTGAAATAAAGCGAAAGGGTTTCAAAGTCGCAAATGTCAACCTGGTGCAGTTCCGCTTCGGGGTGCACGTTTTCTTTTTTGCCGGTGGATAGATTATCTATCACCAAAACGTCATGCCCCAATTCCACCAGCTTTTCCACCAGATGCGAGCCGATAAATCCGGCTCCGCCAGTGACCAAAATCTTAGCTTTTTGCATAATCTTGATGTATGTAATTCTTTAATGGGGTATTATATAATTCTTTTTTATTTAAGGCAAGAACTTGCTCACGGTTTTTTTATCGGCTTAAAGCTTGTTCGGTGGATTTTGCAGGGGCCGAATTGCGCCAGATTTGCCAGATGAATTTTCACGCCATATCCCTTGTGTTTGTCAAACCCGTATTGCGGATATTTTTTGTGAAGTTTTGCCATCAAGCGGTCTCTTTCCACCTTTGCCACAATGGACGCCAGAGAAATCAAAAAAACTTTTTCATCGCCTTTGATAATGCTTTTCTGGGGCCGACGTAAGGCAATGCCGAAGCTGCCGTCGATTAAAAGCAAATCCGCTTTTTTGCCCAGTTTCTTTTCCAGACTCACAACCGCTTTTCCCATTGCCAGTTTTGTCGCCTGCAAAATGTTTATTTTATCGATGGCTTTTTCCCCCACTTTAGCCGTCGCCCAACGAACTTCCGGGCTTTGTTTTAGAAAATTATAAACCTCTTCTCTTTGTTTGGCAGTTAATTTCTTAGAATCCTTGTTTTGAAAATTTTTTAATTGGAAATTTTTTGAAAATTGAACATTAAACATTGAAAATTGCCGGACCGTGATAGCTACTGCCATCACGGGACCAGCTAACGGCCCCCTGCCCACCTCGTCCACCCCGAAAACAATTTTTGCTTTTTTTAACATAGGGTTGTATAATGTATGAATTTAATTTAGCAAAAAATATGCCGGAAAAAAAGGTATTTTCAATTTTGGAAGTGGAAAGGGAATTGGCGAGGGCCGCTTTGGAAAACAGGCCGGCTGATTTCCAGGGCCAGCTTTTGCCCGCCATGCTTTTGCAGGGCAAAAGCATTGAAACCGGAATAAACCTGAAAGATGCCGTTGTTTTGGGGGCATTGTCGCTGGAGCAGGCGAAAATCAACGGCAACCTGGATTTAACCGGAATCGTGGTGCAGGACTCCCTGTATCTGGGCTCGGCTGAAATTGAAAGAGATTTGATTTTGGAAAGGGCGAACGTCAAAGGGTCGGCGGTGATGATCGACGCCAAAATCCGCGGCTCTTTGCTGGCCAAAGAGCTTACCACCAGCGGATTTTTAAGCTTGTCGCGGGTCAGTGTGGGATTTGACATTGACTTGTCGAGGGCGAAAATCAACGACGCATACCAGGCGGGCAGAGTGATAAAAGGCGACATTTCAATGAGAGAGGCTTCGATTTACGGCGACATTGAAGCTGTGTCCTGTTTCGTGGAGGGTTCTTTTGACATGCTAGACATTGTTGTTAAAGGCAATGTCAACTTAAAAGACATCAGGGTAAAAGAAACGATAATTTTGAAAAACGCGGCCTTAAAAGGCGATTTGGTTTTGGAAGGAGCGGAATACGGAGAAATAGTGAAATAGCAAGATAAAAATTCCTCGTTATGCCAGGCAAATTCACCCATTTGCACGTCCATTCGCACTACTCTTTGCTCGACGGTTTGCCAAAAATTGACGAGCTTTTGAATTATGCCAAAGAACTGGCTATGAACTCCGTGGCCTTGACCGACCACGGAGTTTTGTATGGCGCGGTGGAATTTTACAAAAAAGCCAAGGCAGCCGACATAAAGCCGATTATCGGAGCCGAGGTTTACGTGGCTGTTGAAGGAATGTCGCAAAAAAGGCCCAACGTTGACGACAAAAGATACCATTTGGTGCTTTTGGCCAAAAACGAGCGGGGCTACGCCAACCTGGTGAAACTTATCACCAAAGCCCAGCTGGAAGGATTTTATTACAAACCGAGAGTTGACCACGCGCTGCTGAAAAAACATTCCGAAGGCCTGATTGCCTTATCCGCCTGCGTTAGGGGCAAAGTGCCTTATCTGGCGGCAACCGGAAAGATTGAGCAGGCCAAGGAATGTTTAACGGAATACCTGGATATTTTCGGCAGAGAAAACTTTTTTCTGGAAATCCAGGACCACCCGAGCATTCCCGACCAGCAAAAAGCGAACGATGTTTTGATTGACTTTTCCAAAAAACTGAACATTCCTTTGGTTGTAACCAACGACGTGCACTATTTGAAAAAAGAGGATGCGACAGCCCAGGATATTTTAATGCTTATAAACACCGGCGCCAAATCCGACGACCCCGAGCGCCTGACAATGAAATCCGACGATTTTTCAATGAAAAGCGCCGAAGAACTGACGGTTTTCTGCGAAAAGCTCGGAGCCGCGGAGGCAGTTTCCAACACGCAGATTGTCGCTGACCTTTGCAACTTTGAGTTCAAGCTGGGACAGGTAAAACTGCCGCGTTTCACCACTCCCAACGGCAAACCGGCCAACGACTATCTTTTGGAGCTCTGCCTGGCCGGTTTGGACGATGCAGCAAAAAAAATAGAAAACAAGCAAGCCGCCAGGGAACGGCTGGATTACGAATTGTCGGTGATAAAAGAAACCGGATTCGCGCCTTATTTTTTAATCGTGCATGATTTCGTCAATTGGGCCCGCCAGAACCGCATTGTCGGCAGGGCGCGGGGATCTGCGGGCGGCTCGCTGGTATCGTATCTTTTGAACATCACCGAAGCCGACCCTATGAAGTATGAATTGCTCTTTGAGCGTTTTTTAAATCCGGCGCGCATCTCCATGCCCGACATTGACCTGGATTTCACCGACCGCAGAAGGGACGAAGTTATCGGCTACATCGCGGAAAAATACGGCCGAGACAAAGTGGCGCAAATAATCACCTTCGGAACAATGGCCGCCAAGGCGGTTGTGCGGGACGTGGGCAGGGCAATGAAACTGCCATACAGCTATTGCGACCAGCTGGCAAAAATGATTCCTTTCGGAATGACTTTAAAAGAATGTCTGGACAAAGTGGCTGAATTCCGCCAGCTTTACGCCACCGACCAACAGGCAACCCAGCTGATTGACCTGGCAATGAAACTTGAAGGAGTGGCGCGGCACGCCTCAACACATGCCTGCGGTATGATCATTTCCGACGAGCCGCTGGACAATATCGTGCCCTTGCAGCACCCCACTCAGGAAGACCAGACAATCGTTACCCAATATGAAATGCACTCCATTGAGGATTTGGGGCTTTTGAAAATGGATTTGCTGGGTTTGAAAAATTTAACCATTATTGAAGACACCCTGGCCCGGATTTATAAAGTGAAAAACAAAAGCATTGATTTATCCGTTATCCCCTACGACGACAAAAAGACATTTGATGTTTTTCAAAAAGCGCAGACGACAAGCGTTTTCCAGCTTGAGTCGGGCGGGATGAAAAGATACTTGAAAGAATTAAAACCCACGAATTTTGAGGACATCGCCATTATGGTGGCTCTTTACCGGCCCGGGCCCATGGAACTTATTCCTGAATACATCGCCCGCAAACACCGTAAAAAAGAGGTTCAGTACATACATCCTTCCTTGGAAAAAATATTGGAGCCGACTTGCGGCCTGCCTATTTATCAGGAACAAATAATGCAAATTGCCCGTATTTTGGCGGGTTTTACCCTGGGAGAAGCGGATATTTTAAGAAAAGCCATCGGCAAAAAAATAAAAAGCCTGCTTGACGCGCAAAAAGAAAAGTTTATTGAAGGATGCGTTAAAAATAACGTTTCCAAAGAAATAGCCGAAAAAGTTTTCAGCTGGGTGGAGCCGCACGCCAGCTATAGCTTCAACAAAAGCCACGCGGTCGGCTATGCCATCACCGCCTACCAGACCGCTTACTTGAAAGCCCATTTTCCAGTGGAATTTATGGCTGCGGTTTTGACTTCGGAAAGGGCGGACATAGAAAGAGTTGCCTTTCTCATTGAAGAATGCAAAAATATGAGCATTGAAGTTTTAGCGCCCGACATCAACGAAAGCTTCAGAAACTTTTCCGTGGCGGCCCGCACCGATAAAATCAGGTTCGGCCTTTTGGCGATTAAAAACGTGGGCTCTAACATCGTTGACGCCATTCTGGCCGAAAGAAAAGAGCGGGGGGAATTTAAGTCGTTTTCGGATTTTATCAGCCGCATTGATTCCAAAAACTTCAACAAAAAATCGCTGGAGGCATTGATAAAAACCGGCACCTTTGATAAATTTGAAGAAAGAAACAGGCTTTTGCACAATCTGGAAGAAATTTTAAGTTTCAACCGCGAAATAAGGAAAGAAAAAAACGCCGTGCAGGCAAACCTTTTCGCTTTTGACGCGAAAAGCGCCCCTGCGCTCAAGCTGAAAGAAACCCAGTCCTCGTCCGAGGACGCGCGGCTTTTGTGGGAAAAAGAGCTTCTGGGACTTTACATTTCGGCCCACCCCCTGCACAGAGTGCAGGCCGTCATCCAACAGAAAGCCCTGCCCCTGAAAGAGCTGAAAGACAACATTTTCAATTATCGCGTGAGGGTGGCAGGCATTATTTCCAGCATTAAAAAAATCATCACCAAAAAGGGCCAGCCCATGCTTTTCGTGAAACTGGACGACCTAACCGACACAACCGAAGTGGTTGTTTTTCCGGGTATTCTGGAAAGCAATCCGGTGGCTTTTCAGGAAAACAAGATTGTTTTCGTTTCGGGCAGGGTTGACCGGAGAGACGAAACAATGCCCAAGATAATCTGCGACGCCATTGAAGAAATTGTGGAGGCATAAGCATAAATTTTCAATTAAGAACAAGTTCCGCGGGCGGACGAACAATTTCCAATTCCAATGAATTTTTAATGAATTAATTTTCAAACAAATATGAAAAACAATCAAAACAACAAAATAGAAACCGTCCGCCATTCATTAAGCCACATAATGGCCATGGCCGTTAAAAATCTTTACCCAAACGTCAAATTCGGCATCGGGCCGGCCATTGAGAACGGCTTTTATTACGATTTCGGAAACGTTAAAATTTCCCAAGAAGATTTGCCCAAAATCGAAAAAGAAATGCGCGGGCTAATCAAGCAGAACATCGGGTTTGTCAAAAAAACCATCGATAAAACCCAAGCCGAAAAACTATTCACCGAACAGCCCTATAAACTGGAGCTAATCGAAGAGATTGGGGAAGGCAAGAGAAAGACCGTTGAAGTCGGACTTCAACAGCCCAGGCAAACTATTGCCACTTACCAGAGCGGGGATTTCGTTGATTTGTGCGCCGGGCCGCACATTGGCTCAACCAAAGAAATCAATCCCCTGTCTTTTAAGCTTGCCAAAGTGGCGGGCGCTTACTGGCGGGGCGATGAAAAGAACCCGATGCTAACGCGCATTTACGGCCTTGCTTTTGCCACGGGGAAAGAGCTGGCGGATTATCTTAAAATATTGGAAGAAGCTGAAAAACGCGACCACCGCAAGCTTGGCCGCGAACTGGATTTATTTTTAATTGACCCGGTGGTGGGTATGGGCCTGGTAATGTGGCCGCCCAAAGGCGCAATGCTTTGGCGAATTATGGAGGATTACTGGTATAAAGAACATCTGAAAAACGGCTACGAGCTTGTAAGAAGTCCGCACATCGGCTCGCGGGCTTTATGGGAAACATCGGGCCACTGGGGTTTTTACAATGAAAGCATGTACCCGCCCCTGGAAGTTGGCCAAACCCTGAAAGAGGCGCAGGAAGGCAAAAAATCAAAAATCAAAGAGGAGTATCTGTTAAAGCCGATGAACTGCCCGTTTCATGTAGTGCTTTTCAATTCAAAGCCAAGAAGCTATCGGGATTTGCCAATGAGATGGGCGGAATGCGGCACTGTTTACAGATACGAAAAATCCGGCGAACTTTCCGGATTAACCAGAGTGAGAGGCTTTACCCAGGACGACGCGCATATTATCTGCGCAAAAGAACAGGTGGAAGACGAGCTGAAACGAACGGCCAAATTTATTCTTGCTACTTTGAAAACTTTCGGGTTTAAAGATTTCAACGTTTATCTGTCTTTGCGAGACCCCAAAAACAAAACAAAATACGCGGGCAACGACAAGGGCTGGGAATTTACCCAGAGAACTTTGGAAAAAATAGCCAAAGAAGTGGGAATCAATTACAAAAAGGAAGAGGGGGAGGCGGCTTTTTACGGGCCGAAACTTGACTTCAAAATAAAAGATTGTCTGGGCAGGGAGTGGCAATGCTCCACTTTGCAGTTTGATTTCAATTTGCCTGAAAGGTTTAACATGGAATTCATCAATGAAAAAGGCAAAAAGGAAATGCCCTTTATGCTCCACAGGGTTTTATTCGGCTGTTTTGAAAGGTTCATCGCTGTTTTGATTGAACACTGTGCCGGAGCGTTTCCGGTGTGGCTGGCTCCGGTGCAGGTGTGGGTTGTTCCGGTCGGCTCCGGCCACCGCCAATACGCCAAAGAAACAGGCAAAATGCTGCAAAACGAGGGCGTGAGAGTTGAGGTGAAAACCGACGCTCAAACCGTGGGCAAAAAAATCAGGGAAGGCGAAATGCAAAAAATCCCCTATTTGCTGGTTGTCGGCGACAAAGAAGTAAAAGCCAAATCAGTGGCGGTCCGCCAGAGAGGCAGAGGCGATTTGGGGACAATGAAACTGCAAAAGTTTGTTGATAAAATAAAAAAAGAGATTGAGGGCAAAAAATAATTTCCAGCCTGAAAGAGGAAGGCCCGTCCTTCCTCTTTTTGTTTGCCTTGAAATGTGCTTTAATGCAAA
>JAMCXQ010000024.1 GCA_023474835.1 Patescibacteria group bacterium
TCATTAAACAAGAACAGGGGAACACTCATCAGATCATAATTTGGTAATGGCAATTGGGTGTAAAGCGTTCCCCTGTTCTTGTTTAATGACTTCCATAAGTTCTCAATTAAAAAATACCAAACATCAAGATTAAAGGTGATATGCAATAGCCCTCCGATTGGCCGGCTAAGTATCAAATCAAATCCCCTGCCCGCTGTTTCTTTTTCTACCCAAACAAAAACCTCTTTCCATGTTTTCTTTGACAAGACATCGCCAGTTATCACATCAATTTTTGAGAGAAGTTCTTTCTCTTGAAGCGACAGTTGAAAAAACGGGTCCGATCCTTTATCTGTTAATCGCACAGCTAATTTTTTATCCACTGGTAAATTCATAAAACAAGTGCCCCCGCCCATAAAATCCATAGCCGCGGTGGAGCCCTGTTTTTCCTTTTGTTTTTGCAAAAAATCGCCCCATTTCTCATCAATTATATTTTGAAATGTAACCTCGTAGGTAAAAGGGCCATTTGGCATTGTATAATCATACAGCCATCCCTCATTTCCTTTCCGAATAATCTTCCTACTCCCTTTCCTTATCTTTAACACATCCTCAAAAGTTGATTTCTTTTCCATACATTTCTTAATTAAACTTTTTCTATGACCAGCCAAATCATTTGGCCATTAATCTTTGCTTCTTTTTGCGCTAAAAATTCGCCCGGTTTTCTTCCACTTGCCTGTAATTTTTCGGCGCGGGTTATTTCCAAAATCTGGTCTTGGTTTTCCTGGATAATTTTTGCCAGCTCGCTTTCAACTGAATAATAAATATCAATTTTATCCTGCGGGGTCAAGCCGGCTTTTTTGCGCAAATCCTGAATATGGCGGATTATCTCGCGCGCCAAACCCTCTTGTTTTAGTTCGTCGGTTATAACTGTATCTAACTCTATATCACCTTCAATTTTATCATCAAAAACAATTTCTTTGACATTGACTTCGTCTTTTACCAGTTCCAACAATTTTGAATTTTTAATTTCAATTTTTAATTTTTCGCTTTTAATTTTTAATTTGTTCAGCGCCTGCCTCACCCCAATCCCCGCCTCTATTCTTTTTGCCAAAGCCAAAGAAACAACATTTCTGATTTCTTCCATCTCCCGCTCCAATTGCCCGTCAACCATTTTTTCATCGCATTGCGGATACTCGCACAAATGCACCGACTCCGCCGCCAAATCCTCCAGAGAGGACCCCTCTGGAACTCCAGAAGGGTCCTCTCTGTTGATTTTGAGAAGCGATTGATAAATCTCCTCGGCCAAAAACGGCATCATTGGGGCAATCAGTTTTGCCAGGGCCAGCAAAACATAATAAAAAGTCTGCTCGGCCTGTTCTTTATCCTTTTGGCTTTCAGGGCTTTGAAACCGCTTTCTTGAGCGCCTGACATACCACAGCGACAAATCGCCAATCCAAAAATCCTCAATCGCCGAACAAGCGCACATTGTGTCGAATTTATCCAAATGCTCGGTTGCTGTTTTTATCAAGTTATTCAACTTTGACAAAACCCACTTGTCTAATAAATTTTTGATTTCAGATTGTGGTTTTTCATTTTTAATTTTTAATTTTTCATTTGAAACATACGTCTCAAAAAACTTCACGCAGTTTGTAAGGGTAAGTATTTTTCTTTCCGTTTCTCGCGCCGCATTATACCCAAACCTCATATTGTCGGCCGGGTTCTGCCTGACATACATCCACCTCATCACGTCCGCCCCGATTTTCTCCACTGCCTCGTCAAACCAAATGGCATTGCCCTTGGACTTGTGCATTTCCTCGCCTTTTTCGTCAACCACGCTGGCAAAACCCAAAAGATTTTTGAAGGGCGGTCTGTCTTCAAAAACCTGGCTCATCACCAGCAAAACATAAAACCAGTTTTTGAACTGGCCCGGAAAACTTTCGCAAACCAAATCAACCGGAAACCATTTCTGCCATTCCTCCTTGCTATTATGAAAATAGGGTAAATTTTCCGAGCGGTTATCGTCGGAAATTGTTGAAAACGGCACAATGCCCGCGTCCAGCCACACGTTGCCGACATCGGCAATCCGGCTGATTGTTTTATCGCACTTGGAGCATTTGATTTTTACTGCGTCAATCCAGGGCCGGTGTGGAGAATGTCCCTCGAAATCGGCCCAGCCGCTTACTGCTTTTTCTTTTAACTCTTCCAAAGAGCCAATTACTTCGAAATTGCCGCATTCACATTCCCAAATCGGCAAAGCCAAGCCCCAATACCGCTTTTTGGAAATCAACCAGTCCTGCATATTGCGCAGCCAGTCGAGCTCCCTGTCGCGGCAAAAACCCGGCAGCCAGTTTATTTTTTCCACCGCCCTTGCCAAAGACTCTCTTAATTTATCCATTGAAACATACCACTCGTCAACAACGCGGAAAATCAATTCTGCTTTGCACCGCCAGCAAACCGGATAACGGTGGCTGAAATCGTAAACGTCATAAACAAAGCCCTTTGTTTGCGAATCGCCAAGAATGTCTTCAATGGTTTTTTCGTCCTTGGCGTTCCGGCCGGAAAGCCAGGAATAACCGCCCAAAAAATTGGCTGCCCCGTCAACCGATTCCACCGGCAACAAACCAGCCTCTTTGGCAGACAAGTAATCCTCGTGGCCAACCCCGGGATTATCGGTTACGATACCGGTTCCAATGTCGTTAGTGACAAACTCCTTGCCGGGGATTATTGGAAATTTCTGGCCCTTCAAGGCCGGAAAATCTTGGCAGGGATGCGAAAATGTCTTGCCGATTAATTCTTTGCCCTTAAATTCCTCAATGATTTTGAATGTTCCTTTTAACGCTGAAATTCTTTCTTTGGATAAAATATAAACGCTGTCTTCCTGTTCGGCTTTAACATAATCAAAATCAGGATTTACCATTAAAGCAATAGTGCCCGGTATAGACCAGGGCGTTGTTGTCCACGCCAAAAAATAGGTGTTGGGCTGATTGACAACGGGAAGCTTCAAAACCACTGTTTTGTGCGTTATTTCCTTGTATTCTTCCTGCAAAATTTCGTGCTGGGAAATAGCTGTGCCGCACCTGGGGCACCAGGGCACGCTGTCCCTGCCTTTATATAAAAGCCCCAGCCCCTGGCATTTTTTCAAAAAATTCCAAATGGCATAGTTGTTTTCCGGAGACATCGTATAATAGGAGTGGCTTTTGCGCAGCCAGTCGCCGTTTTCGTCAAACTCGGTTTGCCAGTCGCCCCAGTCCTTCAACATTCCCAGACGGATTGACTGGCCGGTTTGTATTTTTGAATATTTGTGCGCCCGCTCCTTGCATTTGTTGACGAACTTTTCAATGCCAAATTGCTCAATGTCTTTTTTGCTTTTGAAACCCAGTTCTTTTTCCACTTCAACCTCAAGCCAAAGGCCCTGGCAGTCAAAGCCGTTCTGGAAACGCTCCTCATACCCCTGCATTGCTTTGTATCTCGGGAACAAGTCCTTCAAAGTTCTGCCCCAGGCGTGATGTACGCCCATTGGATTGTTGGCGGTTATCGGCCCGTCCAAAAAACTCCAGGGTTTGCCCTGTTTGTTTTTTTCCTTTATCCTCCCCAAAAGCCCCATATCCTGCCAAAACTTCAAGATTTTATGCTCGTTTTCAATAAAATTATTTTCCATAATCTAAAAAGTATTCTCCTTGATTTCTAAATGGCAATTTGGAGCCAGTTCTTTCAAAACGATTTTTAAGCTTTCAATAACTTTTTCAAGATCAAACGGCCTGTCTTTATACCCAGATAATGTCCCGGAAAAACCACCCGATATTTCTATGCGGCTGCCCCTGCTTTGAACCGAATAATTTCCCTCGCCCAATAATTGCTCTAATTTTTCTTCTTCAACATTATTGTTTAATTGGCCTGATTCTTTTTCCATAAAATTATCTTACAAAGCCCTGGGGTCTTTTATTAGCTTCCTTCTTTATCATACCTGCCTTTGTCGCGCTTTATAACCTTATCCAGGCTTTTTCTCATTGCCTTGTCCAAATCAATTTCCTGGGAATTGGCAAAACAAGCCAAAGTGTAAATAATATCGCCGATTTCTTCTTCAAGATTTTGCTCGGTTTCCGCTGTTTTTTTGGGCTTTTCGCCGTATAAATGGTTAACCAGCCGGCTGAACTCGCCGCATTCTTCAAAAAGACGGGCTAAAATGGAAAGCGGCTGCCAGTAATGCCAGCCCAGTTTTTTCATTTGTTCGTCCACTTGTTTTTGATACTGGTTCATAATCGTTAAAACGGTTTGGGCACGGGGTAGCTGCCGTCTTTTTCTTTTTCCAAAAACAAGTGCTTTTTCATCGGCAGCATAACCAAAACCGACAAAACGCCGAAAACAGCCACGCCCAAAAGCAAAGGAGTAAAGCCGTATATTTTCACAAAAACCCCGCCGACAATGCCCGCCACGCCAGCTCCCAAACCCAAGGCCGAACTGTCCAAACTCCAGCTGAAGGCCTCTTTGCCTTTTTCAATATGCCGCGTGAAAATACCGCACCAGGCAGTCAAAGCAAAGGCAATGCTCATAGCGTGAATTGTTTGGATTAAATACAAATGCCAGGGCTCTTTGGCAAAAATAAGGCCAAGAGGAATTAAAGCGGCTATTAAGGTGCCGAAAATAACGGCGTAAAAATCGTCTTTTTCGCCGGCCCTTTTGTCTAAAAATCTGGCAATGGGGATTTGCACGATTGATTTCAAAAGCCAGTAAATGCCAACGGCAACGCCAACCACCGTTGCGTCCCCGCCTTTGATGTTTTGCAGAACATAAACAGCCAAAATCGGGTCAATCAGCCCCCAGCCGAAAAGCAAAAGCAAATCCGAAAAAACCAGGGCCTTTACTACTTTGTTTATGTTTGAGAACATAACAGATATCTAACTTCTGAACGAATTTATTGCTTCTCCACCAAAGAAATTTTCAACTCTAAATTCATAGCATTAACTATTTTTTTCAAAAAAGCAAAACTGGGGTTGTATGCTCCGGATTCAAGCCGCGAAATCGCCGATTGTTTTGTGCCGAGTTTTTTGGCCAGCATTTTTTGCGTCAAACCCTTTTCAATTCTTTTCTTGATAATCGCTGTTATAAATTCAAATTCCGGCCTTAATGCTTCATAACTTTTTTTGACTTCTTTGTCTTTTAATAATCTGTTTTTTAGTTGTTTATAGTTCTTCATACATTTCAATTATAGCGCATATGTTATATTAGTCAAGGCCTGCCATTTTTTGCAAGGCAAGATCAATTTCTTTTTTAGGAATTTTTTGAGATTTTTTTATAAAACCGTGCAAAAGAATAATCTGCGTCTGGCAAAATGTATAAAAAATGCGAATTTCTTGTTGCCCGCGAACTCGAAGCTCAAAAAGATTATTTTTTATTTTCCTGCTATGCGGCATTTGTAAATCAGAGCCAAACTTTTCCAACAAATCAATGGAACGCAAAACTTTGGCAATAGCGGCTTTTTCCAGCCCTTCAATGAATTTCTCCAGCGAGCTGTCAAAAACTTTTACTTGCATTTTTCTTTAAAAAGATAAATGTACTGACGGACCTCGCCCGCCCAAACAGTAAACTGCTCACTCCAATTTAACACTGCTGTTATTAACGACTTTTCCGTAAAAATCTAACTTTTCTTTGGTGTTGTCATTAACGCCTAAACTCAAATAACTGTCATCCGCCGCTTTATAGTCAAAAAAACTCTCGGCGTCTCCTTTTTTGAAAATCTCTTCTCCCTGTATTTCCTCCGCGACAGCGTGGGCAGTATATAGAAACCGAAATCTTTTGCCGTCAAAATCAAGTTCTTGGGGAAATGGCTGCAAAAAGGCGGTTTTTGTTTCTTTAACCAAAACAAACGCATTTTCGTTTAAATCGTCCGCAAACACATAATCGTCGCTCAAAAAGCACTTGATATAAAAACTATCATCATCAAATCTGAATTTAACCACCTCTTTAACGGTAAAACTTTTGCCATCAGCTGACAATCTTGCATTCGGCTTAATTTTTGAGCGAAACCCTGTGACTTCCATAGATACAAACAGATAAAGTGGACCATACCGGATTCGAACCGGTCACCTTTCCCATGCCATGGGAACGCTCTACCTAATGAGCTAATGGCCCGATTAAAAACTTTCAAAAATGATTTTAGCGATAGCTTCTAACTCTAATTGAATTTCCGACCCCCGCGAACTAACTATGCATACACCCCTGTAATCTTTCTTTTTAGTCGGTTTTCCGATTGTTCGGGGGTCTGGTTTGATTTTGTAAAAACATTTCAATGGTATATTTAATTCCTTTGACCAAAATTTATTTAATTCGTCTATATCCTGATCGGCTCTATGGGAAACCCAACAACGAAAAACTTCGTTGCTTATAACATTTGGATAACATTTTTTCAATAGTTTAATATAGAAACGCAATAATAATTTATCCGAATTGCCAAAAAGTAAGCCAGGGTGAGTTTTCCATTTAGTGCCTTCACAACTGTATATTATCGCTAAAACAATTTTCAGAAAATCGCGGTCAACTAACTTATCGATTAAATATAAATTGCCGTCTTTAAGATTTTTTAAAAACCGCCGTCTCTTTTCTTTCTTCACCATCAGAGCAATAGCGCGAGATTTTTCGCGATTTTTTGAAATAATCTCTTTGATTCTATCTTGACAGCCATCAGACAGCTTAACCCCGCCGCACCAATAAGAAAGCGTGCTTTTGGGTATTCTGATTTTTAACTCTTTCTGAATTTCCGAATAAGTTTTACCTTTCTTTCTTAGTTGTATTGATTTTTCTTTTAATATTTTCCTGTCCATTGGCCTTATTGTACCATAGAACATTGCAATGTGCAAAGTTTTGATTTTTTTTCGTTATTATCCTAAACCAATCCCTGTCTGAATACAAGTCGTGCGCGATAATGCCGCCTGCCATACCAACGAGCCAAAGCGGCATCAAATAAAAAAAGTTCAACAGCCAGCTCGCAGCCAGAAAAACAGCGTTCATCAACCAGTGGTGAAAATGCAAACTCCATTTGCCAAAACCGATATTAACCGATGCCCAACGGGGGTTTTTAGTGATTTTTTTATGGCCAAAATGCGTGCCAATATAGCCCAATAAAATGCCCAAGGCGAAAACCGCTGAAAACCACAGCGAAAATAAAACCGCGATAAAAGCCAAAATTTTCTTTTTTATGTTATTGCGCACCATACATTGCCTTCGAGAGGAGTCGGACCTCTATCTCAGCGTTAGGAGTGCCGTGCTCTATCCGTTGAGCTACGAAGGCTCAACAGCCAACAGTTTGGCTGTTGAGGGCCAAAGCCAAAGTTTTGGCTTTGGCGGGTTTTTTAGCCCCGAGCTCGTCGAGGGGCGTTAAGAAAAACCCCGATACCTTATTGTATTTTAATCCTACCAAATTCTCCTCTTGTTTTCAACCAAAACCAGTGATAAAATACTCATATATCAATATGCCTGCCACTGCATCATCGCAAGTTGTCAAAGCGATAAAAAAAGTTCTTCCCTCGGTTGTCAGCATTGTAATGACGAAAAATCTGGATTTTTCCAAAATCAGGGTTGATGCTTTAAGCGCGAAAACAGCCGTTAAAAAACGAAAAATCAGGGTTGGGGGGGGCTCCGGCTTTATTGCGCACGAATCAGGGATTATTTTAACCAACCGCCACGTTTTGGAAGACGCCACCGCCGATTTTCTGGTGGTTTTGCAAACCGGGCAGAAAATAAAGCCGGAAATTCTGGCCTGCGACCCGATAAACGACGTGGCCATTTTGAAAATTGAGCGACCGAAAGAAATAAAAGAGCTCCCCGCGGCTCTTTTGGGCGATTCGGACAAAATTGAACTGGGCCAAACCGTAATTGCCATTGGCAATGCCCTGGGAATGTTCAAAAACACGGTTTCTTGCGGGGTTGTTTCCGGGCTTTCGCGGGAAATCCAGGCGGAAAACGAACTGAGCCGGAAAAAAACAAAGTTACGGGGCTTAATCCAAACCGACGCGGCAATAAACCCGGGGAATTCCGGGGGGCCGCTGGTTGATTTGCGGGGGTATGCCGTGGGTATTAACGCGGCAATGGTTTCCGGAGCGCAAAGCATCGGGTTTGCCCTGCCCGTGAACAACGCCAAAGAAGACTTGTTTGAACTTGAAAAATACGGGCGTTTGATTGAACCGTATCTGGGCGTTCGCTATCTAACCATTAACGAGCAGGCCAGACAGGATTTCAATCTGCCCGTTAACCAGGGAGCCTTGATAATCGCCGAGCATGATTTTTCAACGGGCAAACAGCAGGCGATTGTTCCCGCAAGCCCCGCCCACAAAGCAGGCCTGGCTGAAACCGACATTATTCTGACAATCAACAGCCAGCCGGTTTCCTGGGAAAAAACAATCAACGATATTCTGCAGGAATGTCCGATTAACGAAAAAATTCCTTTCAAAATTTTGAGAAAAAACAAAGAAAAAATAATTTGGGTGGTTTTGGAAGAAAAAACCAAACCAAAAAACCTATAAATAAAAAGTCTATGAATAAAAAAATATTTTTGCCGGTTTTATCGTTTGTTAGCTTGATTGTCGCCAAAACAGCCTCGGCTGTCTGCCCGGTCTGTACGGTGGCGGTGGGCGCCTGCGTGGGCCTGGCAAGATGGCTGAAAATTGACGACCGCATAACCGGCAAAAATATTTTTTTATTGATTGTTTCCTTGATTTGGTGGACGATTGATTTCCTCAACAAAAAAAATATCAGGTTCTATGGCAGAAAAATCATTATAACGTTCGGCTATTATCTGATAATCCTTCTGCCCCTGAAATTCACCAATGTCATCGGCCATCCTTTTAACAAATGTTGGGGCATGGACAAACTTCTCTGGGGCATAATAATCGGCAGCGCGGCGTTTTTGCTGTTGAGTTTTCTGCACTTGAAACTCAAACAAAAAAACCAGAATAAAAGCTATTTCCCCTACCAGCGGGTTATCGTGCCGGTTGTTCCGCTTTTGATTTTGAGCCTTATTCTGTATTTTGTTTTTAAAGCCATTTAGCAATATGGAAAACATCTCGCAAAAATTAAAAGAGCTTATTGACAGGGTCGACTCGATGAAAAAGCAGGAAAAGCTTGATTTGTCTTCAGACCAGGATTTAAGCATTGCCGTGATGAACCTGGTAAGCATTGAAGAACACTTTTTCTTTTCCGGCGGGAAAACCCAAAACGCCCGCTATTACGATTTAATCAAAGATGTGCGGGAAATGCGCAAAGAGCTGTTGAAAAAGCTGGTCAAGGAATCCGACGGTTCGGAAAACTGGTGCATTTCAAAACATTTGCTGGCCGCGTCAATGCGGCTGATGGAAGTCGGCACGAAGCAGCTGGGCCAGGACAAAAAACAAGAAGCGTATGACTTGTTTGAAAAAGCGTTTGAGCTTTATTCCCTGTTTTGGGGGCTGCAAATGAAAATCGTCGACACTGACAACATAAAAAAAATTGACGGCGAGGCCCTCAACAAGCACGACAAAAAGCCCGAAGGGTTTTTGCGCAAATTGGGCGAATTGGTTAAAAAAGCCGTTGATTGCTGCCGCGAGTAAAACTGTGAGTAAAACTGTTAAAAATCGGCCCAAAAGAAAAAGGGGGAACGCCGGATTTCCGGCGTTTTCTTTTCTTGTGGGAGATCGACGGGATTCGCACCCGCTCCGACAACTCCACAGGTTGTAATGCTGCTATTACACCACGATCTCCACTCGATATTTCGATATTTCAAGTTTGTGCCTCCGAGAGGAATCGAACCCCTATCTTGGCCTTAGAAGAGCCCTGCTCTGTCCGTTGAGCTACGAAGGCGGAATCAATTCTAATATACCATCTTTGCCTGTTTTTTCAACCTAAATTAAACAGCCCTACACCAACAAGGCGCAGGGTGACAATCCTTTATTTTGTCAGCAGGAATTTCTATTGAAAAATATCTCTAAACTCCCTTTGGTTTGCCGCCTGAAAATCAGCTTCTTTTTTGCCGGAAAATGAGGCAAAATCGTTAAGCGAATCCTGGCTCAAAATAAAGCCGGCTTCGTTCTGCGGGGGCAAAACCGTTTCCTTCAGGCCAAACTGCCAAAACAAAATCCCCCCGACAACCAAATCAATTATCAGGCCCGCAATCAAAGCCCAAATCAGATGACAGCTGATTTTCGAGCACAGTCCCTGAAAAACACTTTTTAACCGCATTCCGGTTGTTATTTTATCCGGCATTTATTGTTTTTTGGCGAAAACCCGCACGACCACCGACGATTTTATATCCCCGCCCGGTGTCCCTGCCGCCTCCGCTTCGCTTATTTTTGCTATGTCCAATTGTAAAATTTCAATAAGCCAGGCGCTGTTTTCCACTCTTGATAAAAACCGCGCCGTTGGAACAAAATCGCCCCTGGCGACTATCTTAAAATCAAGATTTTGCCACAAATTATCCGCGCTTGCGGCCGAACCCTGCGGCACGACGTTCATAATCAAACCATTGTCCCGGGCCTCCTGTTCCAAAAACTCCAAAAAGCTTATCGGCGCCGCCGCTGAAACGAAACTGCTGCTGATTTTGTCAAAAAGCGGCTTTTTTTCGGAAAAATTCCGCTGGAAATCATTCAAACCGCTTATTTGCTTTTGCAAAAAAACCAGTTCGCCTCTTTGTTTGCTCAATTCAATGGAATTAGCCCCCAAGAGCTTTAATGAGGGTACAACCGCCAAAAAAACCAAAAGCAAAAGAAAGGCAGTGAAAACCGCGGCTGTCAAATAAATTTTTTGTTGGTTAGCCATAAAAATTACTGCGGCTGAAACTTCATTTCCAGATAAAAACTCGCCCGCACCGGCTTAACCCATGAAGAAGGGGAAAAACGTATGTCCCAAAACGATTTTTCAGCCGCCAGGCTCTGCCCGAAGTTATAAAGCGCTTCACGGGTTGTGGCTGTGCCGGTTAAGCTGACCGTGGCAAAAAAAGCGTTTTTACCATCGGCTTCCACCAGGTCTTTTCTGAAAGAAATGGAACTTAAAACGATTTGAGGCGGAACCGAAGCGGAAAGTTTCTGTAAAAACAAATCGGCCGGAACCTTGTTTCGCCTCACTTCGTCAATCCAGGCAAGATTTCGGTTAATTCCGGAAATAATATCTTTACTGCTTTCAAACTCGCCGCCCCCTATCAGTTGTTGGTCCTTTAAGCCGTTAGCGCGGACAACCTCTCCTTTTTGCGCCAAAAAAGCGTTGAGCCCGGCCAGAATAACGGCTAAAAGCGCCAGGATAATGAGCAAAAAACAAAACGCCAGAAAGATTTTCTTTCTTGATTTCTCCAGGCTTATTTCAGCCGATTCTTTTGGCGGAAGCAAATTAATACTCATAAAAGTTTCTCAAAGCCAGGCCGAAAACAGTAACCGCTCCCAGAGCATGGGAAGTTTTGAAAATAATCGAACGCCTTGCCATTTTGGCGATTTTAGCCCAGGGATTGGCCAGGCTCACTTTTTTGCCCAGGGTTTGGCTCAAAAAATCAACGAAGCCCGACAGTTCCGCGCCGCCGCCGCAAAGCACAATCTGGTTAATCGTTTTTTCAGCGCCAAACGGCATATTGTGCGAACGGTAATAATCCAAATGCATTTTTATTTGTTCGGCCAGGTCGGTTAAAACGGGAATTAACGCTTCTCTCACTTCATTTTTGCCGACCAGCCCCTCTTTTATTTTCAACTCATCGGCCGGCTGTTCGGAAAGGTTCAGATTTTTCATCAGCGCCTTTGTCATATCCAGAGAAGTAATGGGCAAATTCGAGGTAAACCTCACTCTGCCCCCCGCAGTAATAATGGCCCTTGAGCTGTTTTTGCCGATATCAACAACTAAAACCGGCTCGCGCGAGCCGTTCTCCGGAAAAATCGCCCTGTTCAGGGCGATTGATTCAGGCTCCATCGCCACCGGCTGCAAACCAGCCATTTTCAAAACCGCCAAACAATCGTCAACTGTTTTTTTGGGCACGGCAACGAAAAGCACTTCCTGGGCCGAAGCGGACACCGCGCCGATTTTAGCGAAATCAAAATAAACGTCGTTCAAAGGAACGGGGATGTGGCTTTCAGCTTCAACCTGAACGGCCCGGTCCAAAGCCGCGCCATCAACTGTGGGCACTGTTAAAATATCCAAAAACGATTTCTCCTCGGGCAGGTCCGCGACAACGAACCTGCTTTTGATTTTTTTGCCCCGAACTTTAGCCAAGCCGTCTTTGATAAGCCCTGCCAGAACATCGCCCTTGATAATCTCGCCCTGTCTGACGATACCGGGCGGAATTTCACAAAATCCGTAGGAAACCAGCTCGCAAACATTTTTTGTGCGTTTAACCTTGGCAAACCGCAAAGATGTTTCGGAAATATCCAAACCGAAAGAATCAAAATTTTGATTTTGCGCGAAAAAATCCCGCATATTGCTTTAATTATACCAGAAATTTAAAAAATTAAAAAATTAATACTCTTCTTCCCAGTGGTCCGCGGAAATAACCAGCGCGTAAGACGTGTCGGTTAAAATACTGGAAATAACGCTTTTATCCAAAAAAACGTCAAAACCGTCCTGCAGGCTGGAAAACGATAATTTTCTGCCCGCCACCGATCCCCTGATGACAATCGGCGAACTCACCGAACTGAACTTAATTTCGTCGCCGGCATAAACCAATCCGTTGACGTCCAGGGCTTTCCCGCCTACTCCCAGCATGCCGCCGGCTTCGATTTTCCCTTTGGCTAAAAGGCCGGCCGGAATGCTGCCTGATCGGATAAGAGTCAGCCGGGAATTGCCGCATCGCAAAAACGGCGGTTCCAGCCTTACCCAGCAATAATCCCGGCCCAAATTTATGTTCCCGTCAGCAGCCAAAGCGCCGTTCAAACTGAAAATCTGGCCGGCCCGCAAATTAAAATCGCCGGTAATGTAAATCGTTGATGAAGCGGTAATGGAAAAAACCGGATAAAAAGCCCACATTGTTTTTTCAAATTCCTCGGGGCTGAAAACGCAGTCTGTTTCGTTGTCAATCCTGAACGAAGAGCAGTCGCCGCTTTGGGCCCGCGACAAATAAGAAGAAGAACTGGCCGAATCGAAGTCCAGCGAGGGCATATCAATCATAGAGGGCGGGCACTCCAGCGCGGCAACGCAGTCGCCGTCGCATCTGTTCGCGGAACAGCTGGTGGCGGACAGCTGGGAGGAACCGTCGACCAAAATATTGCCCGCGGTTAAAATTTTGTTGTCCGCGTAAAGAGCGCTGTTTGTTTTCACCCGCAGATCGTTGTTGGAAAACAAATCGCCCGAATGGATATTCATAGGGCTGACCGAAGAAACGACAATATCGCCGCTGGGGTCGCCCCCGAACAAGGAATAAGAACTCAAAAAATTGCCCAGCGGCTTAAAAACCAGTATTTTGACCGTTCTTTTGCTTTTGGCTCCCGATGGTCCGAGAGCATAACCAATGGAAACTATTTCCGCCCGGGCGCAACCCAGATTATTCACGCTTACTTCATAGCCTGCTCCGCCAGAAAAAACATCCTCGCGCTCCATATCCGTTATTGACCAGGAAGAACAGAGCGGGTCCTGAGGGGTGGATTTCGTTTCAAAAGCCGCTTTCCACACGACATCGTTTTTCAATTTGAAAATCGCCTCTTGCGAGCCCGCCTCCGCCAGATAATAAGCGGTAATTCCCGCGGTTTGGGCTTTGGTCATCTGGAAGCCGATAGTGCTGGAATTTAAAAAAGCAGAACCCAAAAAAACCAGCGCCGCCAAAACCACCAAAGCTAAAATTAAAATGCTGCCTTTTTGCGCCGGAAAAAACATAAATGGAATCATTTATAAGTTTGCGCCAAAAACCTTTGTCGACAAGTTTAAAATCTCCTTATTAAGCAGCAGGTCCAGTTTAATGTTGATTAAATCGGAAGACCCCCAAAATTTCAAACCGCTTACGTATTCACCGACGATTTCCATGGATAAATTGCAGGCATGAGCCATAGTTGTCTCCCCTCCGACAACCTGCGCGGCGTTCCAGCGGTAAAACGACGAACAGCTGGCGCAGTCTTCAAAGCAATAAACGCGGTATTGGCGGGTAATCTCTTTGCTGGTGGTCGCCACGGAATAACGGATGTAATAATAATCGCTGTTCAGGTAAGCGAAAGGCGAGGGGCTGTGGCCGTCCTGGAATTCAACCGCCATCGCGGGGAGAAAACCCGGGTCGTCGGGCGCCTGAGGCAAAGGGGAAACCATTTCTTTGGCTTGCCTTATTTCGCGGCTTAACCGGTCCAAAACAACGCGGCCGTTCTGCAGAATTTCGTTTCTGTTCTGGCCCTTGCCGTAAACCCGCTGACCGCTGACCAATACATCGAACAAAGTTGAAACAACCAAAACAAAAATGGCCGAAGCAACCAAAATCTCAATCAAAGTGAACCCCCGCACCATAACAGGCGGCTGGGTTTCACCCCCTAATGTCTCTGACATTTGCCGCCGGTTTGGTGCGGGGGTGAACCCCGCTGGAAATTTCATTTTGTCTTTTCCTATAATCATTTACGGGCGATTAATGTCTTGAAGACGACTTTTTTCCCGCTCAAACTCAAAAGCGACTGCCAGGAAACCTGAACGTCAATTTCTTTCAGGCCGGTGTCGGAAGTGGTAGCAGTTAAGTCGCTTGTCACGAAACTAACCGTTGTTTTGCGGGAAAATTTGTCAAAAGGGCTGGCCAGCTTGGCTTCGTTCAAAACGCCAACGGCAATGCCCCAATATGACTGCGATTTTATCTCTTCGATTTTCGCCTGGGCCAAAAAAACCGCCTGGGTTTGTTTCTCGTTGACGCTGTTCAAATTAAGCGACAAAGGAAAAATCTGCAATATCGCCGCAACGCCAACCATAAAAACAAAAATCGCGAGCAGCGCTTCAATCAAAGTGAACCCTGTTGGAGATTTTTCTTTTTTCATTCTATTTTATCTTTATGAACCCCGAGGATTTGATTTCAACCGTTTTTGTTTTGTCTCTGGCCGTTAAAACCACCGAACCGAAACTTTTTGCCGCGCCGTAGCCGTTGAAAACAGCCTGCTGTTCGGGCAGGGAAATTTCACCGAAAGAAACGAACTTGGGCAGGGTTTTCCCGGTGATTTGCTCCGTGTAATCTTTCACCAAAACGTAGCTATTTCCGGAGGAATCAAACGAAACCCCGTAATCAACCTGTTCGGCAATCGCTTTTTGCTGGGCATAGCGCAATTCATTGGCGACGTCGTTGGCGGCGGAAGACAGCTGCAAATCGGACGAAAGCCGCGAACCCAATAAAAAACCGGCGCTGGCTAAAATACCGATTATGGCAATGGCGACAAGTATTTCGACAAGAGAAAAACCTTTTTGCATTTTCGCTGGTTATCTTATCCCCTGCATCACGGAAAACATCGGCTGCATCATTGAAATGGCAAAAAAGCCGACCCCGGCTCCCACCAACAAAATCAACAGGGGCTCAATCATTGAAGACAGTTGCGCAACGGAATTGGCGACTTCTTCTTCCAAAAAATCAGCCAGCTGTTCAAGCACGCTCGCTGTTTCGCCTGTTTCTTCGCCCAATTCCATCATTTGCAAAACCATCGGCGAGAAAATGCGATGGTACGGTTTCAAAGCCAAAGAAAGCCGCTCCCCCTTTTCCACTCTTTTCATTGCTTCTTTCAGGGAATTGCGGAAATAAAAATTGTTCACCGCACCCGAGGACAATTCCAGAGCTCTCACTATAGGAACGCCCGAAGCCAAAAGCGAACTGATATTCCTTAAGACAATAGCTGAGTTAACCTGTCTTACCACTTTGTTGAAAGGCGCCGTCCCCAGAGCTAATTTTGATTTGAACCGTCCGCCTTTTGCGGTTCGCAGAAACAGCGCAATGGCAAAAACCAGAAGCAAAATAACCGAAACGACCCACGGCCAGTTTTTAATCGCGAAATCGGACACGCCCAAAATTACCCTCGTGGTAAAAGGCAAAACAAGATTCAAATCAGCGAACGTCTTTTTCAGGGTAGGCACCGCAAAAACCAAAAGCAAAGCGCCAATGCCCACGGTAACCCCCAAAACCACCAAAGGGTAGACCATCGCCGATTTTATTTTTGATTTTAAGCTATGTTCTCTTTCTATTTGCAAAGAAAGCATTTTCAAAACCTCGTCCAGTTTGCCCGCTTCCTCGCCCACCTTCACGGTTTCCCGGTACATAACGGAAAAAGCTTTGGGAGCTTGCGACAGGGCGGTAAAAAGACTATCGCCTTTTTTCACCTTTTCAGCCACTAAAAACAGCGTTCTCTGAAATGACTTGTTTTTTGTCTGGCCGGCCAGCATTTCCAGAGCCCTTACCAAAGCGACTCCGGTTCTTATCATCAAGGCCAGATTGCGGGTAAAAAACAATTTTTCCGTCAGGGACGGCTGGATGATACTCGCCAAAAAACCTGGTTTTAACTTCTTCCCCGAATCCTCATCTTCCTGCAATTTCACTGCCTGCGACAAAAAAAACCCTTGGTCGTGCAAATCCGTGGCTAACTGATGCTCGTTGGCAACGTCTAAAATGCCGCTTACTTCTTCGCCTTTTAAGTTCTTCGCTTTATAAGAATATAAAGGCATAAATGTAATATTCAAAACCGAAAATTCTTATTCGGTGATAACTCTCATTACTTCTTCCAAAGAGGTTAAGCCCTTGGCAGCCTTCACAAGGCCATCTTCAATTATCAGGCGCATTCCCTCTTTTTGCGCCTGCTTCTGTAAGTCGTCGATGTTTGTGCCTTGCTGAACCATATCCTTTACCTGTTCGGAAACTTCAAGAATTTCGTAAATGCCTATTCTTCCTTTATAGCCGTCGGCCGCTTCCTGGGACGGCTTTGGCTTGAAAAATTCAACTTTTTTCAGGTCCTCGCCGCTTTCAATGATTTTTTCCTGTTGAAAAATGGCGCTCACCCTTTCCAAATCGCAATGTTTCGCCAAACTTTCCAGTTCGGCTTCGGAAAGGACATAACTTTCTTTTTCGCCGACCAGCCGCCTGACCAGTCTTTGGGCGATAATGATGTTGAGAGTTGAAGTGAGCAAAAACGGTTCAACCTGCATATCCAGCAGCCGGGGAACGGCGCCCGCAGCCGAATTGGTATGCAGCGTTGAAAGCACCAAATGGCCCGTCAAAGCGGCGTTT
>JAMCXQ010000013.1:0-1079 GCA_023474835.1 Patescibacteria group bacterium
TTTTTAAGCGGGTCATAAAAGGTCGGTTAAATTTTTATTTATCATTTATGCGATTAAATAACAAAACAGCGATTATTACCGGAGCGGGCTCGGGCATTGGCAGAACCATTGCTTTGCTTTTCAGCGGCGAGGGCGTCAAAGTTGTGGTGGCTGACTGGTCGGAGAAAAACGGCCAAGAAACAGCGGATATGATAAAAAAGCAAGGGGGAAGCGCGGTGTTTGTTAAAACCGACGTGAGCAAGGCAGAGGATGTCGCTAAAATGGCGGATGTTTGTTTGAAAGAATTTGGCAGAATAGACATTTTGGTTAATAATGCTGGCATTGTAAAAATGGGGCCGTTGCACGAAACCAGCGAAGACGACTGGGACGCGGTGCTGAATGTTAATTTGAAAAGCGTTTTTCTGTCTTGCAAAAAAGTTATTCCGGAAATGTTAAAACAGGGCAAGGGCAAAATTGTCAACATTGCTTCGGTTGCCGGCTTGGTGGGTTTTGAGAACACTGGACCTTATTGCGCTTCTAAAGGCGGGATTATCGCTTTAACGCGCGAAATGGCTTTGGAATACGCCAAAAATAAAATCAATGTTAATTGTATTGCTCCCGGAGTAATCAAAACTGCAATGACCAAAGATATGCTGGCTGACACTGCCGCAAAATCCGGTTTTGAAGCGCAAACGCCCTATCCGAGATTGGGCGAGCCCGAAGACATTGCCCAGGCCGCTTTATACCTGGCTTCGGACGAGTCGGATTTCACAACCGGCGAGGTTTTAGTGGTTGACGGCGGCTGGACTATTCGTTAAGTATCTGCGTTTGATAAAAAATCAATTACAAACTAAAAAACCTTGCTCGCGCAAAGTTTTTTAGGGTGTGGAGCCAAGGGGAATTGAACCCCTCTATCCGAAGTGACAACAGCGGATTCCTCCCAGAGGTGGCCCCTTTGACTCCACATTTATATTTTAACATTATATAATCAAAATAAAGCCCCTGGCCGAAACTTGAATAATGCGGGCCCGAATAATTAACCAGCCCGCTTTTAGCGAAAATCGCGTTATTTAAGGCCGTGATGTCGGAATAGCCGCAAA
>JAMCXQ010000013.1:1089-16380 GCA_023474835.1 Patescibacteria group bacterium
CTCCACTTATAAAAAAAAAAATTATATAAACAAAAAGAAAGCCCGAGAAAACTCGGACTTTCAGGATTCAATTGAATCCGCTGTTGTCGTTTATATTATACGAATGTATAATAAAAAGTCAATAGCTTGGCATGTGGATAATCTATAAATATGGAAAAAATTTATCCAGAAAAACTTAAAGTTGGCGACAAAGTAGGAATTGTTGCGCCTTCCAGAACTTTTGCCATAATTTCACAGGAAGCGAGAAAAACAGCCAATAAGCGTTTCGAGGAGCTCGGCTTTGAGCTGTGCTTCGGAAAGCACGTTGAAGAAAGCGACGAATTTTTGTCTTCGAGCATTGAGGCGCGCGTTGAGGATTTGCACGAGGCCTTTGCCGACAAAAGCATTAAAGCGATTTTAACCGTTATCGGCGGCTTCAACTGCAATCAGCTGCTCAAATATCTGGATTGGGATTTGATAAAGTCAAACCCCAAGATATTTTGCGGCTATTCCGACATCACGGCCTTAAATAACGCGATTTTCGCTAAAAGCGGGCTGGTTAATTATTCGGGCCCGCATTATTCAAGTTTCGGCCAGGGGCTTTATTTTGATTATACCTTGGACTATTTCAAGAAATGTTTGTTGAGCGAAACAAGTTTTGGCATTCTGCCCAGCGATAACTGGAGCGACGATGCCTGGTATAAAAACCAAAAGGAGAGGAATTTAATCGCCAACAAAGGTTTTTTGGTGATTAACGGGGGAAAGGCGCAGGGCACGATTTTAGGAGCCAATCTTTGCACTTTTAATTTATTGCAGGGCACGGAGTATTTTCCCAATTTGGAAAATTCAGTTTTGTTTCTGGAAGACGACGCGGAATCACTGCCCCACGCTTTTGACCGCGACTTGCAGTCGCTTTTGCATTTGCCGGGCTTTGCGGGCGTTCGGGGAATTGTCATTGGCAGGTTCCAGAAAGCAAGCGAAATGCCGGACGACAAGCTGCTAAAAATCATAAAAACAAAAAAAGAACTGCGGGATTTGCCCATTGTAGCCAACGTTGATTTCGGCCACACCGACCCCAAAATCACCTTTCCCATTGGCGGCGAAGTTAGCTTATCAGCAGAAAAAGGCAATGTTTCGCTGGAAATAACAAGGCATTGAGAATGAAGAAGAATCAAAAACATACCACTTAATTCTGCCATGGCAGAATTAAGTGGTATGTTTAACCTTTGTATTTAGGAAGTATGCAAGCAGATTGAAAAAATAGTCCAAGAAAGCGGTTTGATTTTTTCCGACATCTCGTTTAAATTTGTCAGGAATGAGTTATAATTAAACATATATGCCGGTGCCGGTTATTTTCGGGAAACCAATTCAAGTGTGGCTGGGAATGATTTTGGCCATATTTTTGGCTTGGCAAATTTTTAGCGGTTTTATGGTGGTAAAGGGCAAGCCGCAGTATATGAAGCGGCACAAAGCAGTCGTTTGGCTTATTATTGCGATAGCTTCGGCGCATATTTATTTCGGCATAAGGTCGTGGTTCTTTTAATTTAAAAAAACATATGAATAAAACCATTATCGTGATCGTAATTTTAGGCATAATCGCCGCGGCTGGCGGAGTTTATTATTTTTCTTTCCCAAAGAAAAATCCTGCCAGCAATAGTTTGTCCGTGCCAAACAATACTTCCGGTCAAGAATCTGTTTTGACAGCGTCAACAACACCATCAACAGCCCAAGTTGTCCAAGTTGCGATTAAGAATTTTGCTTTTGAGCCGGCGGAATTGCAGATAGGGGTCGGCGCGGAAGTAAAATGGACAAACCAGGATCCGGTTAACCATACAATAACCGGCGCTGATTTTCAAAGCGGGCAAATAAGCAATGGCCAGGCCTATTCGCATATTTTTGAAACAGCGGGCAGCTATGATTATCATTGTTCAATACATCCCTCAATGCAGGGGAGAGTAATTGTTATTCCTTGATTATGGCAATGTGGCGATGCAACAATTGCAAATATATGTATCAGGGGGATAATCCGCCGGAGTTTTGTCCTAGATGCGGCTCGGAAAAAGCAGAGTTTGACTTAATGCCCGTTGAGCCAGGCGACGAGCGGGCCAAAAAATTAAAACCAGCCGATTTTTTGCTTATTAACGGTTCCATACACCGTCATCATAACACTGGGTTGTTTCTGGACACAGCGGCCGAAGTTTTCGCAAAAGAAAAGCAATCTTTTCAAATTGTTCATTTAACGGAATTTCGGATAGACCCTTGCTGGCATTGTTATTCAATGCAGGAAAAGCTTTGTCGTGTGCCCTGCCAAAATCAGGATGACGATATGAAGTTTATTTATCCTTTATTGTTGAATTGCAAGGGGTTTATTGTCGCCTCCCCCGTAAACTGGAACAATATGTCGGCTATTCTAAAGCATTTTTTGGACAGGTTGACAGCTATTGAAAATATGTCCTCGCTCAACGGCTCAATGCCAATGCTCGGCAAGGCCTGCGGCATTCTAATCAATGGCCACGAAGACGGCGCTTACAAAACAGCTTTGGATATTTTTATGTATTTGGAAAATTTGGGGTGTGTTTTGGCGCCTTACGGCATTATGTATGGCACTCACGGCCAGGATTTTTTGCCCGAAACCGATAAAGACTTTTTTGTCAAGAATGAAACCGTCAAACATTATATAAAAGCAGTAGCCAATAACGTGATTGAACTGACAAAAGCGAAAATTGATTTTAGCAAATTCGTTTCAACCGCCAAATAACCATGCCAGGAGATATAAACAAAGATACGGTTCGGTGCCATTGCCCGAGCTGCCCAAGCTATGGCGACTGTATGCGTCAGTTCAGCGAGGCTTTGTATTGTTTAACGCAAAAAAGCGCCTGCTCGGTAAAAAGCAGCGGCTGCATTTGCGGGGGCTGTCCAATCTACAAAGAAAATAACCTTAAAAGCGGTTATTACTGCATTCAGGGAGAATAATGTTTATTGCAGCGGTTCGCGGGCAATGGCGATGCCCCATACTTGGCTGGCTCCGGCCGCTTTCAAAACTCTGGCGCATTCTTCCATTGTGGAGCCGGTGGTGAAGACGTCGTCAACCAGAAAGACAATTTTGTTTTGCAGGGCAGAGGGATTGCGGACAGCAAAAACATTTTTGACGTTTTCAGCTCTCTGCTGAAAATTCAAGCCGACCTGCGAAGCAGTGTTTTTTATTTTAACGAGATTGCCCGTTATTAGGGGGATTTGGAAATATCCGGATAATCCAGCTGACAGGAGTTCAGCCTGGTTAAAGCCGCGCTTTTTTTGTTTTCTTTTTGCCAGGGGCGCGGGGATAAAAATCGACTTTTCTTTTTGTTCAAAAATAAACTTGTTTTCGCTTAGCAAAAAATGTGATATTATTAAATAAGAAAGGGCGGAAGATAAGGTTTTCAAACAGGGACCGTACTTGAAATTAGCAATAAGTTTTTTCGCCAGCGGCTCCTGATATGATACGGCGGAAAAAAGCCCGTTGAGTTTATAATTCCGGTGCGCCTCGCATTTGCCCCGGTCAACTACCCTTTTTGGCGGGGAACAAAACGGGCAAAACTGATAGGGCGATAGCCCTATCAGGTGCAAACAGTCTTCGCAAATTGCCTCTCCTTCTTTTTTGCAGTTTAAGCAGAACTGGGGAAAGAAGATGTCAAGCAGAAACTTTCTTATGTTTTTCAGCATATACTTTATTTTAAATATTTGGTAAAATAAATAAAGATTATGGGTCTTTTTAGCAAAAAATACGTTGGCATTGACATCGGGTCCGCTTCCATAAAGGCGGTGGAATTTTCCGGCTCAGGCAAAAAGAAAAAACTGGAAAATTATGTCGCTTTTAATCTTCCGTCCGGAGCGGACGCCACCCAGACATTCCATAATGAAAGCCGGGTTTTGGCTTCGGAAAACGTGGCTGTTATTTTGCAAACTTTGCTTGACAGGGCGGGCATTAAAACCAAGGAAGCCGCTTTCTCCATACCGGATTTCGCCACTTTTTTTACTGTTTTCGATTTGCCGCCGATGAACGAAGCGGAAATACCTCAGGCCGTGGAATTTAAGGCCCGCCATTACATTCCGCTGCCCTTGCCGGAAGTCAATTTTGACTGGCAGATTATTGAAAAAACGGAAACCGTTTCGGGCACGCAGTTCAGGGTTCTGCTGGCAGCCGTGCCCAACGTGGTTTTGGACAGCTACCGCCGTTTGGCTGATTTAACGGGCGTGTCGGTTAGGGGTTTGGAAGCCGAAGTGTTCGGGTTAGTCCGTTCTTCCACGCCCCAGGGCCCTTTCAGGGGAGAGCCGGTTTGTTTTGTGGATATTGGCTGGCAGAGCACCACGGTGAGCGTTGCCACGGACAAAAAATTAAGAGTGAGTTTCAGCTTTGATTTCGCGGGCGCTAATTTGGCGCGCGAGCTGAGTAAAACGCTGAGGATTAGTCTGGCTCAAGCCGAAAACATGAAAAACCAAACCGGCCTGGACCAGCAAAGGCAGGATGTTTCTGCGGTTATCCTGCCCCAAATTGACAGTTTGGTTTTGGAAATAGAAAAAATCTGCCAGAATTTTCTTCAAACAGAAGGCAAAAAAGTGGAACACGTCGTTCTGGCGGGAGGCACTTCTTTGCTTTTCGGGCTGAAAGAGTATCTGGCGGGCAGAATCGGGAAAACAACGCAGATAGCCCAACCCTTTGCCGATGTCATTTTCCCCGCGGCACTGGACAAAAGATTAAAACAGCTGGGCCCTTCTTTCGCCGTGGCAGTGGGCAGCGCTTTATTGGGCGCAGAGTAGGCGGCTTTAACTTGTAGTTTATGGTGCAAGAAAAAACTTTCAGCATAATGCCAAAGCCCAAAGCCCGAAAACCATTCTGGCAGAATTTTCTTTTTGTTTTTTTGCTGGTTTTGCTTTGTGCTGGAATCGGCGGCTATATTTTTCTGTCTATGCGGATAAGCTCTTTGCAAAAGTCCAATCGGGAGCTTGATGCCGCAGCCAAGGCAGTCCAGAAACAGATAAAAACAAGCGGCCTGGAGCGGGAAATTTCGGAAATAGCCCGGATAACGGGCGATTTCCAAACCATTTTCGCCAACCACAAATTCGCCTCGAATTTTCTCGGTTTTTTGAGAACGATATGCCATAAAAAAGTCCAGATTGAAAAAGTGGAATTGAATGCCCGCGATTTTTCCGCCAGTATGGCCTGCCAAACCGAAAATTTAAGATACCTGGGCGAACAGGTTCTCATTTTAAACAACAACCAACAGATAAAGGGGTTTGAGGTTTCCGGCGTTTCCGTCAATGAAAAAGGCGGCGTTAATTTTTACGTAAGTTTGTCGTTTGACCCGCAGGTCATTGCCAGCAAATAATTTATGGAAAAAATCTTTGTTTTGCCGGTTTTGTTTTTAGCCGTTTTCCTTATAGCGATATTTTTAGTTTGGCCGGCAGCCGAAAACTTTTTTGCTTTGCAGAAATTAAACCTGCAAAAACAAAAAAATTTCCAGGCCCAGCAGGATTATTCCGACAAGCTCAAAGACGCAAGCGGCAGGGCGGTTTTTTTCGGCGACGAGCTTGCGAAAATAAACAGCGCTTTGCCCCGGGGCCTCGCAGCCGCTTCTTTAATGGAATTTTTGCAGGCCAAGTCATCGGAAAACGGCTTGTCTGTTGAGGCTTTGAAGCCGCCCGGCATTGTTTATAAAAAAACCGCCGGAGGAGCTACGTCGACAACCGGACAGGCTGATCCGGAGCAAGGAGCTCCGCAGACCGAAGACGCCGCAACGGCCGCAAGCCAGGTTCGGGAAGCTGAGTTTATTTTATCCGGCCGCGGTTCAATTGAATCGTTTGAAAATTTTTTGCGGGCCCTGGAAACGTCAACCCGCTTGTTTGAAATTGAAACGTTTTCTTTGGCCGGGAACCTTTCAAGCGGTCTTCTGCCCGACTTCAACCTGCTTTTGAAAGTTTATTATTATTGATTGTTTTACCTATGAATATGACGCGCAACAGGATTTTAAACCTTATGTTCATCGGCACGGGCTTGGTTGTGGCGGCTGTTTTGATTTTTGTTTTTTTAACCAAAAAACCCGCTCTTCCGGCTGTTGTTCTCTCTGAACCGTCAATGCCGTCCGTTGGCTGGGATTTTCTGGAAAAGCCGCTGAAGGTGGCCGTTCCCGACATAAACATTGATTTGCAAACCCCGGACAGTCCCGTTTTCGTTTCTTCTTCGGTGAGTTTTTCCATAAAGGAGCTCGGACCGGCGAAAGGGCCGTTCATTTTCAAGGTTGACTGCCAAAATGACGGCGTTTTTGATTTTGTCGGCGAGCCGACTTCAAGCAAGGAGGTTTTTTTGCCCTTGGTGTGCGTTTTTCCGGAGCCGGGAGTTTTTCGCGCTTTGGCGGAAGTTGAGGCTGTTCTTAATTTTTACGACCAGTCCGGCGTTTTGCGCCAGGAGAAAAAAATTGCGCAAAAAACAATGTCTTTGACTGTTCTGGCCGGCGAGCCCCCCTGGCAGATTGTTTCTTGCGACGTTGACTTTGAAGAAGGCACAACCCAGTCCGATTTTGTTTTCAGTTTCCAAACGGAGATTTCCGGAGATGAGCAGGGCCTGAATTTTTTGTGGGATTTCGGCGACGGCGCAACGTCAAACGAAAAAAACCCCAAGCATAATTACCAAAAGCCCGGGTTTTACGTTCCTCGTCTGGCTGTTTGGGACAAACAGGAAGCAAAAGAGCTTTGCGTGCCCAAAATTTTCCAGACGCTGGGGAATTTCACGGCTTACCAGACAGAAGAATTGTTTTTGCCCGGCGAAGTCGGCCGGCAAAATCCTTTTGAATCTTACACCAAAGAGGCGTATAATAATGTAAATCCCGTCAGAAGCGAAGTTCCCAGCAAGGAAAAGGCAACAACTTCAACCGGAACGGTTTTAACTCCCGCAACCACTACCGTCCCAACCTCCTCTGGAAGAGGGCGGTAAATATTTAATTCAATTTCAATAAATAATATGGATTTTTTGGATTATCTGGTCAAACAAAAAGCCGTAAGCCAGAAGCAGGCAAAGGAAATCAAAGATGAAAGCGTCAAGTCGGGCAGGGTGACGGAAGAATTGCTCGCTGAAAAAAAGATTTTGCTTGCCGACAAAATGGCCGAACTTAAAAGCCAGTTTTTAGACGTGCCCCTGAAAAAAGTGGTTCTTGACGAGATCAGCCCGGAAATTTTTTCCCTGATTCCGAAAACATCGGTTGAATTTTACAAAATCGTTCCCCTGGGCTTGAACAAAGACAAAAAAGTTCTGGATGTCGGCATGGTCTTTCCCGAAGACCAGCAGGCCCAGGAAGCATTGAAGTTTTTAACGCGGCAGCTGAAAATTTCTTTCAGGGTTTTTTTGATTTCTCTTTCCGATTTTCAGAAGTATTCGGACAAATACCGCTCGCCCGAACGGGAAGTGCAGAGCGCTTTGAAGAAATTGGAAGACGAAATTTCAGCGGGCAAAGCCGAGGAGAAAAAAGAAATCGTGATAACGTCGGGCGGCGGGCAGGTGTTGCAGGAAGAAGCGCCGATTATCAAAATGGTCGCGGTGATTTTACGTCAGGCCGTGGAGGGCAGGGCTTCGGACATCCACATTGAGCCCACGACAAGCGACTTGCGGGTAAGGTTTCGGCTGGACGGCATATTGTACCCATCATTGGTTTTGCCGCTCAAAGCGCATCCGGCGATAATCGCCCGCATTAAAATTTTGACCCGCCTGAAAATCGATGAAACGCGGCTTCCTCAGGACGGCCGTTTTTCCACCCAGATAGGCGATAAAAAAATTGATTTCAGGGTGGCGACGTTCCCCACGACTCTTGGCGAAAAAGTGGTTATCAGGGTTTTGGATGCAAGCTCGGGGGCGCAATCCCTGGAGGCGCTGGGCTTCAGCTCGCGCGATCTTGGTGTGCTCAAAGAAGCAATTAAAAAGCCGCATGGCATGATTTTGGTTACCGGTCCGACCGGCTCGGGCAAAACTACCACCCTGTACACGGTTTTGGGCATTTTGAACAAAGAAACGGTTAACATCGTGACGCTGGAAGATCCGGTGGAATATTTTATGAACGGCGTCAACCAGTCGCAGGTTAACTCCGATATAAGCTACACTTTCGCGCGGGGTTTGCGCCAGATTTTGCGCCAGGACCCCAATATTATCATGGTGGGAGAAATCAGAGACGAGGAAACCGCGGACCTGGCGGTTAACGCCGCTTTAACCGGCCATCTGGTTTTGAGCACTTTGCATACCACCAGCGCCGTTGGTTTGATTCCCCGTTTGCTGGATATGGGGGTTAAGTCGTTTTTGCTTTCCCCGACGCTGAGCGTGGCAGTAAGCCAGAGGCTGGTAAGGGTGCTTTGCCCGCAGTGCAAGCAAAGAATCAAGCCCGACATCGCGGCCAAACAGTACATTCTGGGGAGAATGAAAAATTTTTCCCCCGCTGACCAAGAGAATTTTGCTTCCGAAGAATCTTGGCAGATTTTTACTCCCAAAGGCTGCAAAAACTGCGGCGAGCGCGGCTATCTGGGGAGAGTCGGCGTTTTTGAGGTTTTGTCAATGACGGAAAATTTGTCTGAAATAATCGCCAAGGGCGTAACGGAAAAAGCGCTTTCCGAAGAGGTGAAACAACAGCATATGACTACCATGGAAGAAGACGGCGTTTTGAAGGTTTTGAAGGGCATTACCACCATTGAAGAAGTAATGAGAGTGGCGGAAGAAAAGTAAATAAGCTGTTAGGGCTTTGGGAGAGGTTTGGCCTCCTCCAAAAATTTTTAAACGATTCCTGACATATGGCGGTCAAAAAAATCATGCTGGCGGAGGACGATCCGTTTTTAATCGACATTTACTCTTTGAAACTGAAAGTCGCGGGCTTTGACGTGGCGGTTGTGGCTGACGGAGAAAAGGTTGTTGAAGCAGTGAGAGACCAAAGGCCCGATGTTTTGCTTCTGGACATTGTTTTGCCCCATTGCGAGGGCTGGAGTATTTTAACGCGGCTGAAAGAAGATTACCCGGCGAACAAAACCAAAATCATTGTTTTGAGCAATCTGGGCCAGAGAGCGGAGGTTGAAAAGGGCTTGAGTTTGGGCGCCGACAAATATCTGGTTAAAGCGCAATTCACGCCCTCGGAAGTGGTGGAAGAAGTAAAAAAATTATTATCGTAAATTTATGTTGTCTTATCAATCTTTTTTGGAAACAATACTGAACACGGCCCTGGAAATGGGCGCTTCGGACGTTCACATTTCCGTTGGGCAAACGCCGGTTTTGCGGATTGTCAAAGACCTGGTTAATTTGGACAAAGAAAAAAAGATTACCGCGGAGGATTCTTTGGGCCTGGCTTTCGCTTTGATGAATGAAGCGCAAAAACAGCAGTTCTTGCAGACAAAAGAAATTGATTTCGCTTACAGCCTGGGGTCAAAGGCGCGGTTCAGGGTGAATGTTTTTTACCAAACCCAGCAAGTGAGCATTGCTTTGAGAGCGGTGCCGTTTCGCATCAAGACACTGGCGGAGCTCAATTTGCCCGATGTTTTGAACAAATTTGTTCTGGCCCAGTACGGGCTGGTTTTGATAGCCGGTGTTTGCTCGCAGGGCAAGTCAACCACTTTGGCGAGCCTGATTGATTCCATAAACCACCAAAGAAGAGAGCATATTATTACTATTGAGGACCCGATTGAATACATTTTTGAAGACGATTTGTCCGTTATTGAACAGCGGGAGGTCGGAGATGACACTCTGAGCTTTTCAAGCGCTTTGCGGTCGGTTTTGAGGGAAGACCCCAACGTCATTATGGTGGGGGAAATGCGCGATTTGGAAACAATTGCCACCACGATAACCTCGGCAGAAACCGGGCACCTGGTTTTCGCCACCCTGCACACCAGTTCAGCCAGCCAGACTATTCACCGCATTATCGACGTTTTTCCGCCGCACCAGCAGGAGCAAATCCGGGCGCAACTGGCTGGGTCGCTTTTGGGAGTTGTCACACAGCGGCTTGTTCCAAAACAAAAAGGCGGTTTTGTTCCGGCCTGCGAAGTAATGTTCAACAATTCGGCCGTCGCCAATTTAATCAGAGAAAATAAAACTCACGAGATTCTTTCCATTATTGAAACATCCAAAGAACTGGGCATGGTGGGTTTTAACCAAAGCCTGGCATCACTGGTGGCCCAGGAAAAAATAAGCCCGGAGAATGCCTTAAAATACTCTTTTAATCCCGACGAGCTTATCACTCGTTTGAGGCGGTTATGAAATTCGTCTATAAAGCGAGGACTCGCGGGGGAGAAGTGCGGGAAGGCATTCTGGACGCTCCTTCCCAAAGGGCGGCCCTTGATGTTTTGGAAAAATACGGCCTTTACGTAACTTATCTTTCCGAAGGAAAAAAGAAAAAGGGCGCGGCGATTCTCTCAATGAACATTTCTTTTTTGGGCTTTTTGAGACGGGTACCCAGAAAAGAACTGACAATTTTCACCAAGCAAGTCGGGGTGATGCTCAAATCGGCGATTCCGCCGCTGAAAACGTTAAGAGCGCAGGTGGCGCAAACCAAAAACACGCTTTTTCGGGAGGCAATCTTAAAAATAGCGGAGGGCGTGGAAGCGGGCAATTCCTTGAGCCAGGCGTTTTCCCTGCATCCGGACATTTTTGACTCTTTTTATGTCAACATTCTGAAATCAGGGGAAGTAACGGGCAAGGTGGCCGACTCTTTCGCTTATCTGGCCGACCACCTGGAGCGGGAATACAACCTTCAGCAGAAAGTCAAAGGGGCGATGATTTATCCGGTTTTCATCATTGCGGTTTTTATCGGAGCTTTTTTCCTGGTGATGTTTTTCATCATACCAAAGCTCGTTGAGGTTATGAAAGCGTTTTCCGGCAAACTGCCCCTGTCAACGAGGATGCTGATGGCAATTTCCGATTTTGTCAGAAAAGGAGGATGGATTATTATGTTTGCTCTGGTTATCGCGATTGTTATCGTTTTAATCTATTCCAAGAAAACGCCGAAAGTGAAAAACTTCTATGATAAGCTGATTTTGAGGATTCCGGCGCTCAATACGTTTTTCAAGAAACTTTATCTGGTGAGGTTTTGTGAAAATCTTTCGGTTTTGATTTCAGCCGGCCTGCCCATTACCCAGGCATTGGGCATTACCCGGGACATAATTTCCAGTTCGGTGTACAAAGGAATTTTAGCGGTGATAGAAGACAGGGTTTCCCGCGGGGAAAAAATCAGCGCCATTGCCCAGGAATATCCTCTTTACATTACTCCTTTTGTCGCGCAAATGATTGCCACCGGAGAGGAAACCGGCCGGCTGGAATCGGTGTTGATGGATGTGGTTCATTTTTACCAAAAGGACATAGAAAGGGCGTCGGAAAACCTGATGGCTATTTTGGAGCCGGCTTTGATTTTGGTTTTAGGCGTGGGAATAGCGGTGCTTGCGGTTTCGGTATTTTTGCCTTTGTATCAGATGGGCGCGGGAGGCATGGGCGGCGGCGTGTAGCCTTTATGGCGCGGCGGAGTTTTCCACAGCCCAAGTTTCTTTTTGCTTGCAAATCTGGTATGATAAAATAGAATGGAATAAATAATAGTCAATAAAATTTCCCAAAGGTCGTAGCTTAAAAAGTGCAATACATTATGAAAAAAACAAAGAAATTTCTGAAAGGGTTCACATTGATTGAATTATTGGTGGTTATCGCCATCATCGGGATTTTGGCATCGGTTGTTTTGGTTACTTTCCCGGGGACAAAAAATCGCGCCAAAGACGCAAGGATTGTTTCGGCGCTGGCGCAAATGGGGGTGGAGTTCACCACTTATGGCGACAACAACGGTTCTTATGCCGGTTTTGCCACCGCCACTACACCCGCTTCTTTGCCGACATTGAGAACGGAAATTGCCAATAATGGCGGAACGTTCAGCGGAGCTTACGCGGGCACGGAGGGTTGTTTTTTCGCTTCTTTGAACGGAGGCGGATGGTTTTGTTCCGATTCGTTGGGTAATAACGGCAAGGCGACCACAACTCCCGCTGCCGCGGCCTATTGTTTGGCTGTTGCAACCGGCGGTTCAACCAATGCCAAATGCCCGCCAGTTACCAACTTTTAATTCCGTTATTCCGAAATTAAAAACCGTCCCGAGCTTGTCGGGCGGTTTTGTTTTTTGGAACGATTTATGTTAAAATATGGCAAGGCAAAAACAAAAGCAGACTATGAAAAAAATAAAAAATCTGAGCGTGTTTTGGCGCCGGTTCGTCCTAATCGCTGTTTTGGCTGTTTTAGCCGTGCCGATGACTTCCGTGGTGATTTTGAATTATAAGGCAAAAATAAATGATTTGGGCCGGGACGGTTTTTCCCGCGGCCCCGGCTTGCAAAGTTTGCAGGAGCAGATAAGCTCTTTTTCGCGGGAAATGAAAAATTGGTCGGGTTTGACGGCCGGTCCCGCCAGTGCCACGACCACCGCCTCTTCCAGCGGGGAAGAATTTTTCCCGCAGGCCACAAGCTCTCCGGCCACTGATACGAAAATAATTTCCGAATAATTTTATGCCAGAAAAAGAACAACCATTGCAGGAAATAGGATATATTAAAAACCGCGAAATCACCGAAGAAATAAAGGAGTCGTATCTGGATTACGCGATGTCGGTGATTGTTTCGCGCGCCCTGCCCGACGTGCGCGATGGCTTAAAGCCGGTTCACCGCAGGATTTTGTACGCGATGTATGAAGACGGCTTGCGCCACAACGCTAAATTCAGGAAATCAGCCACTGTGGTGGGTTCAACTTTGGGGCGTTATCATCCGCACGGCGACATTGCTGTTTACGATTCTTTGGTGCGGATGGCGCAGGACTTTTCTTTGCGATACCCTTTGGTAAAAGGCCAGGGCAATTTTGGCTCAATTGATTCTGACCAACCTGCGGCGCAACGTTACACAGAATGCAAGCTTTCAGCTATCGGCGAAGAAATGTTGCAGGACATTGAAAAAGACACGGTTAATTTCATTCCCAATTACGACGCCACCAGAAAAGAGCCCTCTGTTTTGCCCTCTCCCTTGCCCCAGCTTTTGCTCAACGGTTCTCTGGGCATTGCCGTTGGTATGGCAACCAACATACCGCCCCACAATGCTTCGGAAGTTTTGCAAGCCGCTGTTTTCCTTCTGGAAAACCCCCAGGCGGCAACCGAGGATTTAATGGAGTTTGTCAAAGGGCCCGATTTTCCGACCGGCGGCATCATTTACAACAAAAGAGACATCATCGCCGCTTATTCGCAGGGTAAGGGCCCCATTTTAATGCGGGGCAAAGCGGAAATTCAGGAAACGAAAAAAGGCGCATCGCAAATCGTTATTTCGGAAATTCCTTTCCAGGTGGTCAAGTCCAGCCTTGTTTTGCAGATTGCCAAAGTTGTGGAAGACAAAAAAATCGACGGCATCAGGGACGTGCGGGACGAGTCCGACAGGGAGGGCATTCGGGTTGTCGTTGAGCTGAAAAAAGAAGCGTTCCCCAAAAAGGTTTTGAACGTTCTTTACAAATACACCGATTTGCAGAAAACGTTCCATTTGAACATGCTTGCTTTGGTTGACGGCATCCAGCCCAGGGTTTTGTCGCTGGTTGACGTTTTGGCTTATTATCTCAAGCACAAACAGGATGTGGTGGTTCGCCGCACCAAATACGATTTGCAAAAAGCAAAAGAGAGGTCGCACATTTTGGAGGGCTTGATGACGGCCTTGAAAAACATTGACGAGGTGATTAAAATCATCAAGCGTTCCGCCAGCCGCGAAGACGCCAGGCAAAACCTGCAAAAAACATTCAAGTTCAGCGAAGCCCAGGCCAACTCCATTTTGGAAATGAGGCTGAGCCAGCTGGCCAAGCTGGAAAGGGATAAAATCGAACAGGAATTGCTGGAAATCCAGAAAACAATAAAAGAACTGAACGCCATTCTGCAAAGCCCGGCGAAACTGAAAGAAACCGTTAAAAAAGAGCTTTTAGGGGTTGAGGCGAAGTTCAAAGACGAGCGAAGAACCAAGCTGGTGGCGGGAAAACTGGGCGAATTCGGCGATGAGGATTTGATTCCCCAGGAAGAAGCGATGATAATGGTGTCTTCGGGCGGCCTTATAAAAAGAATGAAGCCCTCGGCTTACAAAATCCAGAAAAGGGGCGGCAAGGGCGTTGTGGGCATGGAAACGGCGGAAGAAGACATCGTTGAACATTTTTTGAAAGCCGACACCCTGGACAAACTGATGTTTTTTACGGATTCGGGCAAAATGTTCCAGTGTTTTGTCTGGGAAATTCCGGAACTGACGCGCCAGTCAAAAGGCAGGGGTTTGTTGAATTTCATTGACATCTCATCACAGGATAAAATTTTGAGTTTGCTTTCTTACGATAAAAAAACCGAAGAATCAGCCGACAATTATCTGGTTTTGGCCACCAAAGACGGCGTGATTAAAAAAACCCTGCTTGCCGCTTTCAAAAACGTGCGGCGCAACGGCCTTTTGGCAATCAAATTGCAGCCGGGCGATTCGCTGAAGTCAGCTAAAATCGCCAAAGCCGGCGACGAAATAAGCTTAATCACCAAAAACGGCAAGTCAATCAGGTTCAAAGAAAGCGACGTGCGCAATATGGGCAGGGGGGCCGGCGGCGTGCACGGCATGCGGCTGGACAAAGGCGATGAAATAATTGCGATGGACATAATCAAATTAAAAGTTAAAAGCGAAAAATTAAAAATTGGGGAAAAAATCGCCAAAGATTATCTGCTGATTATAACCGAGAACGGGTTTGGCAAAAGAACTCCTGTTGAGGAATTTCGGCTCCAGCACAGAGGCGGCGCGGGCATCAAGGCCGCCAACATCAGTGAAAAAACCGGCAAAATCGTCTTTGCCAAAATACTGGAGCAAAACGAGGAGGATTTGATTGTTATTTCAAAAAAGGGCCAGGTTATACGAAGCGCCCTGAAATCCGTGCCTATCCACGGCCGGGCCGCCTCGGGTGTTCATATAATGCGTCTGCAATCCGGAGATAAAGTCGCTTCCGGTTTATGCTTGATGTGTGATAAAATAGAAGAAGCGGAAGTGAAAGACAAGAAGTAATAATTGATATGGCAAATGATTTCGGCGAAAAGCCGGATAATAGCAAAGAGATAAATTCCGAGCAACAAAAAAGATACGAGTTTGAGGGGATGCGGGAATTTTTGTATGATTTTCAAGATTATTATAATGAAATAATAATTTTTAGTATATTCGGCGAGAGAGAAAACTTGCAATGGTTTTTAGAAGATAATAAAAAACTTGATGCCCCGCGATTTTTTTGGGAACGATATTCCCGATACACCCAAGAGCAA
>JAMCXQ010000005.1 GCA_023474835.1 Patescibacteria group bacterium
GCCTTCTCGCCCAAAGAACATTTGTCGGGATACCAACAGCGACGGCTGTTTGGAATGGGGAACAAACAGCAACTGCCAAGCGGGTTTTTATTGCAGTGAAAACCAGAAGGCCTGTTTACAACTGACAGATCATCCGACAACTATTTCTTTGACAGCAAGTAAAACATCCGCTAAGACAAATGAAAACATTACTTTTATTGTGCAAGCCAGCGACCAGGACGGCGTTGAAAAAATTTGCTTTTTTGACAGCAATTTTTCGGCAACGCCCGAATGTGTTGACTGCACTGGAAGCTTTTGTCAGAAAAGCTTTACCAAAACAAAACAGATTTCGGGCCTTTACGTTTTTTCAGCCAACGCAACAGCAAGAACGGCCCAGACTGGAACGAATTTAGTGGCGGCCAATCCTGTTATCGTTTCATTTATCGCTGTGGAGGAGCCTTGCTCCAATGAGTGTTCGTCTGTTGGCCAAAGCGAATGTTTTGGCAACAGCGTGAGAACCTGCCAGGCAACAAACAATGGTTGTTTGGCTTGGTTCAATACAACAGGCTGCGGAGGGGACACATACACAGATGAATACAGATGTTCAAATAATAATAATGTTGCGCAAAGAAAAATCATCAGAAAAGGATGCTCTGCCAATGCCTGCTACGAAAGAGCGGAATGGGTTGATTACGATAACTGCCAGGCAAAAGGTGAAGTTTGCAACCCGTCCATTAACAGATGCAATTCGCAATTTTTAGATGTTTCCTGTTTTACCGCCCCATCAATCGCCAAGAAAGGGGAGTTGGCTTGGGCTGTTGCCAGGGTGGCCGGAGGAGTTGGGCCGTACCAGTATTCGTGGGGCGACGATTTTTCCGGAACAGAACAAACGGTTTCAAAAACATTTTTCAATCAGGGGAATTATACTGCTTATTTAACGGTGCAAGCCAGCGGTCAAAGCAAGTCGGCTTCCTGCCCGCTTCAGGTTTCCAATGAAACCGTAAGCTACGGCAATCACTTGGGAAACGGCAATATCTGGGTTTCCGGCGCTACGGTTTACACTGGTGAAACATTCACCGTGAGCGTTTTCGGAGCTGACGAAGACGGCGTTGACGAAATCTGGGCCTATTACCAGAACAGCTGGCATAGCCAGTCAGTAAGCGGAAATTCGGGCACAAGGAACTGGCAGATAAAAGAATACACTCCTAACAGATATTTGTATTGCGGTAAAATAGTGGGAAAAACTATGACGGGCCAGCGGGATGTTTCTTACGCAAACCCAAGGTGCGTTGAGGTTTGGGTTCGCAGCAGATAATTTCTAACCTATAAATTTGCCTTACTTTTTAAAAAAGATAGAGAGTTTTGGCCTATATCTGAAGATTTTATTCATACCCTGCGGCGGCAATAATTACAGGCCTAAAATTTTGGAAGGCAAATATTTGATTTGCATTTTGCTGCTTGCCTGCGTGCTGCGTTTGAGCACTTTTTTGTTTTTTTGGCAGCTGCCAAACACCGATTTTTTCGCCGACATTTCCAAAATGATATTGATTGATAGCTTAAACCAGGAAAGAACCAGCTTTAAACTGGGGTCTTTGAAGGAAAGTACTTTATTGGATCAGGCTGCCTTTTTAAAGGCGAATGATATGATGCAAAAAGGCTATTTTAGCCATACAAGCCCTTCCGGCGTAACTCCTTGGTACTGGTTTAAAAAAGTGGGGTATAATTACAAGTCCGCGGGCGAAAATTTGGGCATTGGTTTTGTGGATTCCCAAGAGCTGCACCGGGCCTGGGACAATTCGCCTTCGCACAGAGCGAATTTGCTGAACGGGAATTACAAAGAAATTGGTATTGCGGTTGTCGAGGGCAATTTTAACGGCTTGCCAACCACCATAGTTGTTCAGCATTTTGGAACGCCAAAAACTAAAACATCGCAGATGCCGTCAAATACGGCTGTCTCAAACCCCCGTGCCGCGTCAAGCACTGCCTCCAACCAGGCAACAGCCAATTTAATTCATAATTTCCCTTCAACGGGGAGCGCGGTGGTGGCGGGCGCTTCAACAACTTTTACTTTTGTTTCAACCGCAACCATCGCCCAAACAGGCGAAAAACAAAATTCAGGAATAAAGGGGTTTTGGGCCGGCTTTTTGAAATTCTTTGTTAAAGATTATAATGATTTAACCCAGATGATTGTTTTGATTTTTCTTGCCATAAACATAATCGCTTTGATTTTGAACATTGTTATTAAAATTTTTATTCAACATTACGACTTGGTTTTAAAGTCAATTCTGGTTGCTTTCTCCTTGATTTTGCTGGTTAGCATAGGCCCAGAAGAAATTATGGCTTTAGTCCAGCCCCAAGCCAGGATTTTTTAAGTTTATGCATAAAAAGCTTGCAAAGTATTTTTTATTGTTGGCAGCTGTTCTTTTAGCGGTTTTTAATTGGGGTTATATTTCATGGCTTTTCAATTACCAGTTTTTGGGCGATAACCTGTCTTATTTGGCGGGCAAACTGGTGCGCCGTTTTGATTTATCGGTGAGTTGGGACCAATTAATGGCGCAGGCGAGTTCAAGCGGCCTGTCAATTATTCAGGCCAGCCCTCAAGCCGGCATCCAAACTGTCTCAGGAACAGCCCCGCAACCGCAGCAGCCGGCGCAGCTCGCCAGAGACTTTGCCAAACAAAATTATCAGGCAGGAAACGATTTCATTTCCATTCCGAAAATCGGAGCCAGGTCGCCGATTCTGATTACCTCGCAAAACAGCAACTCGGTTTTCCTGAATCTTTTGAAAAAAGGCGTTTTGCTCTATCCCTTGTCGGTTTTGCCGGGCAAAAGGGGAGTAACGGTTATTTTGGGGCATTCCGCGCCGCCTAAATGGCCCGGGCAGGTTGACAGAATTTTCAACCGGCTCAAGGATTTGGAAGCTGGCGATTCTGTTTTGGTTCATTTTAACGGTAAAGATTATAATTACGAGGTCAAAAGGACGTATTTCGTGGACAGGGGCGGCGAGCTTTCCGCGTTGACATTTGATAAAAACGTGCTATTATTGGTGAGTTGTTGGCCTCCGGGCAAAAATATAAAAAGAATCGTAGTGGAGGCGGAAATAAATAACAATTAACATTTAACGCTTAACAATTGGCTATGAACAAAATTATTTCTTCAAAAAAAGTTTTAGCTTCAGCTGTTTTAGTTTTATCAGTGTTGGGTTTGGTATTTTTTTCATTGCCCGTTAAAGCCGACTTAGTTTCTATTTATACCCATCCGCCAGCTGACATTACCGCTAATTCCGCGATTGTCAGCGGAGAATTAAGCAATCTGGCCGGGAGAAACTCTGCCAGTATTTGGTTTGAATACGGCTTGACGGAGAGTTACGTCTCAAGAACAAATAATCAGGTAATGAATAACACAGGCACTTTCCAGGCCACTTTGTCGGGGCTAAATTCCTGCACTCTTTATCATTACAGGGCAGCCGGAGACAATGGCGACGGCGTTGTCTATGGCATTGACAGAACTTTTTCCACTCTTTGTTCAACCAATGAAATAAGAGTTACTTTGGAGGCGGTTCCTTATTCAGGGCCTGCTCCCCTGGATAATGTTGACTTAAAAGCAGATGTTTACGGCAGACAGGCAGGGGATGTCCATTATTGGTTTGACTGCAAAAACGACGGTTCCTGGGACAAAGAATTGACAATATATCAAGGCCCTTCGTCTTCTTATACTTCTGACAATTTGTGCAATTATTCTTCTGTCGGGACATACACTGCGAGAGTAAGAGTTGAACGTTTCGGTTTAACAGCCGAAAATACAGCCTCTGTTACTGTCACGGGAACCCAGTCGCCCGTCCAGACCGGCGGCCAATATACTTTAAATGTTCAAAAAACGGTTCAAAATATAACAAGCGGCAGTTCGTTTGTCGATTCTGTCAACGCTAATTTCGGCGACGAATTAAACTATAAAATTGTTATTACTTCTTCCGGCCAGGTTTCGGCCCCCGCCGTTTATGTAAAAGACGCAATGCCCGCTGGCATAAGCTATTCGGGCGGGTTGATAATTGACGGGGTGACCGACGGCCGAAGCATAATCGACGGAATTCTTCTTGACGATATCCCCGCAGGCACTGTAAAAACCATTACCTACAGGGCAAAAGTTAAAACGCAAGAGTTTTTCAACCTGGGCGCAAATAATCTGGTGAACTCGGCCCTGGTTTATAACACGGGGCTTTCAATAAGCGATACGGCCACCGTTATCGTGGTGAAGGGGGTCGTAGCGGGAGCGGCAACCAATGTGAGCACCGGTTTGGTTGACAGCCTATTCGGTTCTTTACTTTTGCCTTTGCTTTTGGCCGGGCTTGCGGTTTGGATATTCAAGTCGCAGATTATCGGTTTTGACCGGTGGGTTGATAAAAGAAAAATGGTTGTGGACGATTTTCGGGCCAACCAAAAACTGGCCAGTTTAATCAGGCGCAGAAAGTAGTTTGTCTAAAAAAAACAGCTGTGCATATGCACAGCTGTTTTTCTTTAAACAAACAGTTATAATTAGAAAATAAAAGTATGAGAAAAAAAATTTTCATATCTGCTGTATTCTTTCTGGCGTTATCTGCGCTTATTGCCAGCCAGCCGGTTTCAGCGATAACAATTGACGAGTTAAAAGCGCAAATTGCGGCTTTACAAGCGCAAATTGCGCAATTAACCCAGCAGCTTAGCCAAATACAAGGCGACACAACTGCTTGGTGTTATACTTTTAATGTTAATTTGGGCATTGGCTCTGGCGGAGGCGAAGTTAATGCTTTACATTCAATATTAAGCAAAGAAGTTATAGCCGGAGATTTTGGCTGGGCTGGTGATAATTTTGACGAAGACACAGCTTCTTATGTTGTTGCTTTGCAAGAAAAATATGCCAGCGAAATTTTGAAGCCCTATGGCTTGGCGCACGGCACCGGCTATGTGGGCAAATCCACCCGAGCCAAATTAAACAAATTGTATGGCTGTGGTAACAATAAGGTTTGTGCAATGGATGCCAAACAATGTTCGGACGGCTCTTATGTTAGCCGAACAGGCCCCAACTGCGAATTTGCCCAGTGCCCAATTACTGCTTGTGTTAAAGAAGGAGAAACCTATTCTTCTTCCAATAAGTTGGTATGTTGTAATTCTTTTGCGGGTGTTTTGGATGCTTCTGTAAGAGAAGATAGCCAATGTATTTTTAAATCTGGCTCTGCCTATCAGGGAAGTATCTATGTATGCACGAATTGTGGCAACGGTGTTTGCGGCAATGGCGAAAACCAGTGCAATTGCCCACAGGATTGCAAGAAAAAGTCAATGACTGTCATTTACCCCAATGGCGGGGAAACTTTGTATTTTGGAAATACCTACACTATTAAATGGACGTCTTGGGGGGTGGAAAAGGCAGTGGTTTATCTGTGGTTTTCTGACGGCGGCACATGCTTATTGGGTTCCGTTCCTGCTTCGCAGGGCAGTTACACGTTTAAGCCCGAGGAAAACAAGGGTTGCCCGAATCTCGCCAAGGGGCTTACCTCCGGCCAGTATAAAGCATATATCGTAACAGAAGACGCCGACTTGGGAGTTGGAGGGGCAGGCGCTCAAGATTCAAGCGACAATTATTTCAGTATCACAGCGTCAACAGCAACGACACAATAATGGTGTTTTATTATTCAGATTGTGGATAAATTGTGCAAAACTAAATAGCTAAAAATAGCAAAAACCCTGATTTTATAAGTAAAATCAGGGTTTTTGGTTTGTGGGGCATAGTATTTGACTAATGGCAGATTTTAGGGCATAATGGCGATGTGTGGGAAATTGTGGATAACTGTGGGATAACTCTGATTTTCTGTGGATAACATTACCGCGTTCTATGTTTTTAGGCGAATACCAATATTCAATAGATGACAAGAAACGTTTGGCTATACCGGTAAAGTTCCGGCCTTCTTTGGGCAGAAAAGCGGTGATTACGCGAGGGCTGGATAATTGTCTGTTTATGTTTCCGCTTAAAGAGTGGGGGATATTGGCCGAGAAATTAAGCAAGCTGCCTCTGTCGCAATCAGACGCGCGGGGGTTCAGCCGTATTATGCTGGCAGGCGCTATGGAGGTTGATTTGGACGCAATGGGCAGAATTTTAGTGCCTGATTATCTGAAACAATACGCGGGCTTGGCAAAAAAAGTTGTGCTGGCCGGTCTTTTCAACCGGGTGGAAATATGGGACGAAGCCAAATGGCAGGAATACAAAGAAAAAACCGAAAAAGAAGCGGGAAACATAGCGGAACGGCTGAAAGAATTGGGAGTATAGACACGGAAATTACCAATTTCTAATTACTAATTTCTAAATAATGTCTAATGACCAAATCCCAATGTCCAAATTAGTCATTTGTTAATTGGGGTTTATTTAGAAATTAGAAATTAGAGCAATTAGAAATTTTGATGAGCCATACTCCGGTTTTACTCAAAGAAGTTATTGAATTATTAAATCCTCAGGCCAACGAGAATTTCATTGACTGCACTTTGGGTTTTGCCGGGCACGCAAAAGCGATATTAGAAAGAAACAAGCCCAAGGGCAAAGTGCTGGGCATTGAATGGGGTAAAGAAAAATTAAAAATTCAAAGTGAAAAATTAAAAACCGAACAGAGATTAGTGGTTGTCAATGACTCTTATGTGAATTTACAGGAAATTGTCCGGCGAGAAAGTTTTTATCCGGTCAACGGCATCTTAATGGATTTGGGAATGTCTTCCTGGGATTTGGAAAATTCGGGCAGGGGATTTTCCTTTCAAAAGGACGAGCCGCTTGACATGAGGTATGGGGTGCAAGATTTAACGGCAGAGGAGATTATAAATAAGTGGCCGGAAGAGGAGTTGGCAAGGATTTTTCGAGATTACGGCCAGGAGCGTTTTGCCCAAAATATCGCCAGAAATGCTGTTGAAGTCCGACTTCAACAGCCAATTGAAACGACTTTTCAGCTTGTTGAAATAATAAAAAAAAGTTTTCCCCGAAGCTACAAGTTTGGCAGGCAGCATTTTGCAACCAAAGTTTTTCAGGCGTTGCGGATTGCGGTTAATCGCGAGTTTGAAAATCTGGAAGCTGTTTTGCCGCAAGCCCTGGAAGCTTTAAGCCCGGGGGGTAAAATGGCAGTTATTTCGTTCCATTCGCTGGAAGACAGAATAGTCAAAAATTTTTTCCGCAACAAGTCAAAAGAGCAAAAATTAAAAATTATCACCAAAAAGCCAATAACTCCTTTATTTGAGGAAATTAAAAACAATCCTCGTTCAAGGTCGGCGAAATTAAGGTTGGCGCAAAAACTTTAGAATTAGAATCAAAATATGTCATCAAACAGAACAGGAATCATTGCGTTTTTCGTGCTCGGCGTTTTTCTGTTTTTTCTTGTAGGGCTGTATCTGGTGCAGATTGAAAACTTAACCGAAATCGGTTATCGCTTGGAGGCCTATCAAAGCCAGCCAAGAAACATTTCCGGTAATACGAACCAAAACAAGCTTTCTTTGGAGCAGCTTGAACAGCAGGCTCAAACAATGGAACTGGCAAAAGTTATTGAAGTGAAATACATTGATTCAGCGGGCGAGCCGATAGCCAAAGCCAAATAATAAGCCCGGTTTTCTCTTATGAAGGCTAAGATTTACCTCGTTTTTGTTTTTTTTGTTGTTTTGAGCGGCTGGATTGTTTTTAACCTTTATTGCCTGCAGATTCAAAAGGGTGATTATTACAAGGCCTTGGCATTGGGGCAGCAAATTTCCTTTGGCTCGGATTCAGCGGGCCGGGGAAATATTTTTTTTAGCGATGGAAAAACGGTTTTGGCATCCACGCGGGGAAAAATCATCGCCTATGTTTTCCCGAACAAAATAACCGGCGATTTTGCTTCTTCAGTTGATACCATTGCTGACATTTTGGGCGAAGGCAAAGCGGAATTTTCGGACCTTTTGAAAAAAGGCGACGTTATAAAGCGTGAAATATCCGTAGAGCAGCAGCAGGAAATTCAAAAACAAAAAATTGATTTTGTCCAGTCTCAAGAAACCACCGTTCGTCTATACCCGCAGGGCGCGCTTGGCGCGAACGTTCTTGGCTTTGTCAATGAAGAAGGGCAGGGCCAGTACGGGGTGGAAGCATTTTACGATAAAACCCTCAAACCGGAATCAACAACCATTTTAAGCCCCAAGGGGCCTTTCGGCAAACTGGTTTCTTTTTTGGAGTTTGAGGGTAAAAGCCAAAAGAGTTCCAGTGGAGCTTCTTTATGGCTGTCGCTGGATAAAAATCTCCAATACGCGGCGGAAAAACTGCTTGCAAAAGGCAAAACCGACTTTGACTTTGATTCGGCCCAAATTATAGTGGAAGAACCTTCAAGTGGCAGGATTTTGGTTTTGGCTGTCTGGCCCGGATTCAACGCCAACGAATACGGCCAAACCAAAGACCTGTCTGTTTTTTTGAATCCGGCTGTGCAGAGCATTTTCGAGCCCGGTTCTGTTTTCAAGCCCTTTACCATGGCTGCCGGGCTTGAAGAAAAACTGGTTACTCCCGAAACAGAATACGTTGACACGGGCTCGGTGTCGCTGGGCGGGCCTTTGATTTTGAATTTTGAGCAAAGAACGTTCGGCGAGCAGACAATGGCCGATGTTTTGGAAAAATCAATAAATACCGGCGCTGTTTTCGTTGAACAGAAATTGGGAGGCAGCTTGTTTTTGAAGTACCTTGACAGCTTCGGATTTTTCAGCAAAACCGGCATTGATTTGTCGGGCGAAGTCGCCTCCACCAACAGCACCTTAAAGCATGGCTATCCGCGGGATTTCGCTTCGGCCGCTTTCGGCCAGGGTATTGAAATAACGCCGATACAAATGGTTCAGGCGTTTGGCGCTTTGGCAAACAAAGGCAAAATGATGAAGCCGTTTATCGTTGACAAAATCGTTCAGGCCAACGGCAAAGAAACAATTACGCAGCCCGTAATGGAACGGCAGGTGATTAGCGGGGACACTGCCGCAGCCCTGGCCTATATGCTTAGCAGGGTTGTTTGCAATGGTTCGGGTATAAGAACAAAAATAACCGGTTATGCCATTGCCGGAAAAACAGGCACTGCCCAGGTGGCCGGAACTTCCGGCGGCTATCAGCAGGGCAAAACCACGCAAAGTTTTATCGGTTTTTTTCCGGCGGAAAGTCCGCGGGCCTTGATTTTGGTGAAACTGGACAATCCCAAAGGCGTTTCCCAGGCAAGCAGATGCGCCGTGCCCATGGCAAAGGAAATGATAAAATACATTTTGGATTTATGGCAAATTCCGCCCTCGGGTTACGAGGTTTTGCCCTGGCCTGGCCAGCTTACCCAGCCGGTTGCGAACCATTGACAGCAAAGAGTTTTTTGCTAAACTGAAGTATCGTATGAAAAGCCAAACTAATCTCCGAAACTTCTTTTTCTTTTTTACATTTACCAGCCTGAAGAAAGGGGTTAGTTTGAGCTTTCTAAAACACTAAATAACAATTTTTTAGAAATTTCACACCAGCTTCTTTCGGGGCTGGTGTTTTTTTACAAAAAAATCCCACAAAGGAGGTGATTGTATTATGGTGGGAAAAAAAATTATTGTTTTGCCAAGCGGGGATTTTCCCCGTTTGGCCCGCAAGGTTTCTCTCCTTGCCGGATTGGCCGGTGAGGAGAGGCCTGATTGCCGCGGGGCCGGCAGTCAGGTTATAATCGTTTTCCTCGGGGCAATACCCGAGGGATTCAAAGAACTTATTGCCCAATTCCTTGGGATTGGGCAATAAGCAGGAAACGTCCCGCCGCAAATGAACAAAACAGACAAGGCGGGACGTTTCTCATTTTTTTCTCCGCAGCACGGGCTGTGGAAAATCCGTTGACATTTAAAAACATTTTGCTATTATAAAATATCTTATGACAAACAGCCGACAAACCAGCCGATATTTTTTCTGCCAGATTACCCGGACATCTCAATGGAAGGAGGTTGGTTTGAGTTTAGGAAAATAAAAAAAATCGCGAATTCAGCCCAGCCCCTTTCCAGGGGCTGGGCTTTTTGTTTTTTTACAACCCGGTTTGGTCCAGTTGCGGTTCTTTGTTTGGCAGTTTTATTTGGCAGGTTGTCAAACAAAGGGCCGCGGTTGCGGCCAAATCCTGTTTTCATCTCAAAAAGAAAGGAGGTGATGGAAATGGGACATAAGAATGATGCGGGGTTTTAACCCCGCGGCATTCCCACCCCCGGGGGATGTCGCAAAAAAAGGGGAAATATGCAGGAACGAAAAACAGACAAATGTTCCTGCGTATTTTTTATATACAGGGGGTTTATTACAAGGGCATAGTTTGGTAAAATGAATTTAGCGATTAAACACTGTTGCCGCGGACCGTCAAGGGGCGGCCGCGGAGACGGCGGAGAGGTTAAGAGGATGGTCAGAGAGCTTCCAACCAAACCGCCGTTTTATATTGCTCTATTTTCTTTTTCAATTATATTGCTATTTGGGCGCAGTTTGATAAAATAGAGAATGGCCTTGTCATCTAATGGGTCAAAGCCAACTGCTTGGCTTTGACGGGAATCTTAGAAAACTCTCCGAGTTTTCGTTAAGAAATTCCCCGGCACATTATGTTTAAGCCAACTGCTTGGCTTTGACGGCCGATTTAGGAAATCGTCCCCGATTTCCGTTAAAAATCGGCCAGGCATTCCTTAATTTATTACAATATCAGGTAGTGTTACGGTAAGAATGGCCTTGTCATCTAATGGTTCAGGATACATGGTTCTCAACCATGTCATACGGGTTCGAATCCCGTCGAGGCCGCTATGTCATTCGCTTTGCAAATTTTCATTGTTTTCGCGCTTTTTGCGGTTTTAGCCGTAATTATTTTGGGCTACGTGAAAAAACTGCTGGCCAAAATAAACAAACCGGAGGATGCCGGAGTTTTTAACCTGTTCAAGCAGGATTTGGAGGTTATTAAAAACGAAATCAAACAAACAAGGGAAAAAAACATAGAAACAATGCAAAACCAGCTCCAGGAAAGCCGGAAAATATCCCAGGAAAGCAGCCGCATTATGTTCAACGTCACCGAACGCCTGACAAAACTTGATGAAACCAACAAGCGGGTTGAAGGTTTTGCCGCCCAGATGCAGTCATTGGAGAATATCCTGAAGAATCCAAAACAGCGGGGCATTTTGGGCGAGTATTCCTTGGAGCTTTTGCTGAAAAACGCTTTCACGCCCAGCCAGTACCAGATGCAATACGGGTTTTCCGACGGACAAATCGTTGACGCGGTTTTGTTTGTCGGCGACAAAATAATTCCCATTGATTCCAAGTTTTCTCTGGAAAATTACAATAAAATCGTCGTGGAAAAAGACGCAGCCAAAAAAGAACAGCTGGAAAAGGCGTTTAAGCAGGATTTGAAAAACCGGATTGACGAAACCGCCAAGTACATAAGGCCGGGTGAGAACACATTTGATTTCGCCTTGATGTTTATTCCGGCCGAAGGCATTTATTACGATTTGATGGTCAACGAGGTTGGCTCGGTGAAGGTCAATACAAGGGATTTGCTGGAATACGCCGTGTGGGAAAAAAACGTGCATATTGTTTCTCCCAATTCTTTTTACGCTTATTTGCAAACCATTTTGCAGGGGTTGAGGGCATTCAAAATTGAAGATTCCGCCAAGGAAATAAAGAAAAACGTGGAAGTTTTAAGCAAACATATAGGGGCTTTTGAAAGCTATATGCAAAAACTGGGAGGCAATTTGGGCACAACGGTCAACTGCTATAACACTGCTTACAAAGAGCTGGGTAAAATAGACAAAGACGTGGTAAAAATCACGGAAGGGGAGCGCCAGATTGAGCCGCTGCAAATTGACAAACCCGGTGTTGACTAATGCGGTTTCGTGGTGTAGATTAAACCTATAAACTTATGGATTTCGCTGTAATAAAAACCGGCGGAAAGCAGTATTTTGTTGAGCCGGCTAAAAAAATTAAAATTGAGAAATTGGTGGCAAAAGAGGGCGAAGAATTTATTTTCAACGATGTTTTGCTTTTGGAGAAAAACGGCAAATTGTCAACAGGCGAACCCAAAGTCGAAGGGGCCAAAGTTGCCGCAAAAGTGCTCAGGCAGGCAAGAGCAAGAAAAATCACGATTATCAAATACAAACCCAAAAAAAGATACAGAAAAAAGCAGGGGCACCGGCAAATGTTCACCGAAGTGGAAATAACTAGAATAAGCGATAAGCAGTAAGCGGTAAGCAATAGAAACAAAAACTCGTCTTTGACGAGTTTTTTGTTTTGAAAGTTGAAAATTTACTTGCGGCTTTCAAAGGCGGCGGCGATTGTTTCTTCGTCGGCGTATTCAATTTCTCCGCCCAGGGGCAGGCCCCGGCCAAGCTCCGAGATTTTCACTCCGGCCCCTTCAAGTTTTCTTTTAAGCCATAATGCGGTGTTTTTGCCCTCGGGCGTCGGGTTCAAAGCCAAAATTGTTTCTTTAACTTCATGCGTAATTTTTATGCGGTCGCATAATTTTTCAACGTTTGCTTCAAGGGTTTTTTGTTCGTTTTCTTTTTTCAAAACAGGCAAAACGCCTCCCAAAATAAAATAAAGCCCTTTGAATTGACGGGTTTTTTCAACGGTTTCCAAATCAATTTCATTTTCAACCACGCACAAAACTTCTTTGTTGCGCCGCGTGTCAGCGCAAATGGAGCAAAGCTCTTCGCTGTTTTCGGGCTCGAACGACTTAAAACACAAAGAGCAGATTTTGATTTTACTTTTTAATTCTTCAATGGTTTCAGTCAGTTCTTTGATTTCGTCAGCCGGTTTTTTGATCAAATAAAAAACAAACCGCGAGGCGGTGCGCGGCCCCACAGTGGGGAATTTTGAAAATAATTTAATCAGTTTTTCAATACTTTTGGAATACATAAGCAAAAAAAGCGATGAGGGCCTAGTACCCCGCTTTATCCAGATTGCGAAAAGTGGCTCTTGTTTCGTCAAAGAACAGCTCTGCTTTGCCAATCGGCCCGTTTCTGTGCTTGGCAATTAAAATGTCCGCTACATTGGGTTTTTCCGAACTTTGTTTATAGCGGTCTTCTCTGTAAATAAACATCACCACGTCCGCATCCTGCTCGATTGAGCCCGATTCACGAAGGTCGGCCAATCTTGGTATTTGCGGCACTCTTTGTTCAACCGCCCGCGATAATTGCGACAAAACCAAAACCGGAATGCAAAGTTCCTTTGCCAGCGATTTCAACGCCCGCGAGTTTTCGCTCACCTGCTGAACCATGCCGTAGTTGGGATTTTGGCTGCGCGACTCCATTAACTGCAAGTAGTCAATAATCAAAAGCCCCAAGCCTTTGTCAGCCGCTAATCGCCGGGCCATTGCCCGCATTTGCAAAATGTTTGAGCTGGATATGTCGTCAATGTAAAGAGGGGATTCGGAAAGTTCGGCCATCGCTCTTTGTATTCTTTCAAAATCATTGCCCATGCCCTGGTCCGATAATCGTCCGGTTCGCAAACGCCACAAATCAACGTCGGCCTGGCTGGCTATGAGGCGGTCAATAATCTGGTCTTTTGACATTTCCAGGCTAAAAACGCCCACCGGTATTTTGTATTTGACAGCCACGTTGCGGGCGATATCAAGTGCCAGTGAAGAGTTATGAATGATGAAGTCATTGGCAATAAAGTTATGATTTTCAGATACGGTCAGGTCATAAACCTGTTTTTCTCCGATTGGGGCAATAGCCGCTATTTTATCCCAATAAATATCGCTTTGAGCGATGTCTATTAGCTCCGTAGAATTTAAAACATAAGCCAGCTTTAAGACAGTTTCTCTGCGAGGAGAACGCCGAAAGGCGTGAATGTTATACGAGTCGGGCAAGTGGAGTTCTTTATAAACAGACCGCCAGCTCTTTTGGCCTTTTATTTCAGAGATTTTTTCCCAGATCTTAATCGGAATGGTGTCTTGCGCCCAGCCCTGTTTGGTTTTAGTTAAGTATTTTTCGGCTTTAACAATCTTCGCTTCCTCGCGATACATACCTATTTCTCGGATAAATTTTAAAAGGCTGGGGGCGTTCATAACTTCAAGTTCGTAGGCCGTAATCTTTTTTCCGTTGATTTTTGTTCTTTTCTCTCTGGTTTTGCTCAAAACTCCAAATCTCAAAAGTAAATGTTGCACCTGTTTAATGAGTCTGTATGATCCGGAGCTATAAGATAAACGATAGTATTTTTGTTTTTTGCTTTGCCAGAAACTTCCGTCGCAGGAAAATAATCGGTTTAAAAACAAGGCCAGCGATTTTTTATTTAATTCAAACACAGCTGAAGGAATGAATTTATCAATGGCGAGTTTGCCCATTAAACCAAACGATTGCAGCCACGCATTAATCGAATTTTTGGGTGCCAGTTTTTCATATTGTTGCAAAAGATTCTGTCGCGCAGCATTATTTATTTGAAAACTATTTATAATTGTCAGGAAATTTTCTTTTAACGGCAAATTATGTCCGTTAAGGAATGCTGAAATACCGGCAAGGCAAATTTTCGTCTGATTTGATAATGATTTTTGGGTAATGCCTTTTTCTTGTAAAATCAGCTTTATCTTTTGTCCCAATTCTTTTATGCCCTGGCTATCTCTTTCTTTTGTTGAAGAAACCACATAAGTAAGGCATTTATTTTGGCCTCTTTTTTTGTCAGTTCTGACTTTAACATTGGGGAATTTGGCAATTGCCGACAGAAAATCTTTTTGGATTTTTATATTGCCATTAGTGAAAGCAGGGCAGCTTTCAGTTAATCCGCCCTCGGCAATAAAATAAGCCAGTGTCTTTATTTCATAATCCGGCCAGATTTTTTCCCCAAAAACAGGGATAACTCTTGGCACTCCGACTTTTTCTCCTACTCTGATTTCTGACAGTGGCTTCCATCCGTCTATTGTCAAAAATGGATGGGTAATGGTTGTTTCCACCTCTCTTCCTGATGCAGTTTTAACTTTGTAGACCGGTTGAATGCCATTATCTATGAAAGCGCTGGCTTGAGAGGGTGCTATTTTAAAATCTTTTCCTAAACTTAGGATATTTTGTTTTTTTTGTTTTACCACCTCTTCAATAGAACAGACACTTCCCGGGTTTGACATAACGATTTCTGTATCTTTACTAATACATTTTCCCATACTGGGCCTGGCAGCTAAAATTATCAAATCGGATTTTTGCAAGCCGGCCAAAGTGTTGTCCAGTTCCCGAAAGCCGGTAGGCAGGCCCCTCATTCCGCCTTTTTGCTTGTGCAGTTCTTCAATCCTGCGCCAGGTTTCTTCCAGGGTGTCTTTGACGTGCACGAATTTTTGGGTTAAGGAGCGCTGGGCAATGCCGAAAATCCGCTTTTCCGCTTCGTCAAGCAAACTGTCCACATCCTCGGCTTCTTTGTAAGCCAAATGGTTGATGTCTTGGGAAGCTGAAATCAAATCCCTTAAAATTCTTTTTTCCTGCACGATTTTGGCGTAGTTCAAAATGTGCGAGGCAGTGGGCACGGCGTTGACCAGTTCGGCGAGATAAGAGCCGCCGCCGATTTCCTGCAGCTGGTTTTTTTCTTTGAGTTCGCTTGTCAAACTCAAAAGGTCAATGGGCTCCCGTTTTTCAAAGAGGCCCTGCATCGCCCCGTAAATTTTCTGGTGGTGGTCTTTGTAAAAATCGCGAAAGGTCAAAAAATCAGCCACTTTCCAAATGGCGTCCGGGTCGATCATCAAGCACCCCAGCAACGATTTTTCCGCCTCAACGTTCTGGGGCGGCAGTTTTTCAGTCTCGGGCATTTTACCTATGTTTTAATAGCCCATTATATTCTTGCCTGTTTGTTTGTCAATTTTGGCTTGGGTATAAGCTGTTGATTGCCTTTTTCGTTGTTTTATAGTAAGATTTTTTAATCAAGGTATATGTCAAACAAAGAAAAACAATTGGATTTTTTTGATGATCATGTTTGGGAGTTGTCGGAAAGTATTAGAAAACAGATAGAAAAAAGAAAGAAGGTGTCAAAGAGGGGAGTAATTGCACAAGAAGAGAGGGCGACAGAACTTTTTACTGAACAAAGCGTAAAACGCACCTCTCCATTTCAAAAAATGTTTGAGGATACAACAGAATGCATCGGGTCTCCGGTTCGCATATCTACCTCGTTGTTTAATGCGGTTTTCGAGAAGATGGAAAAAGAAAAAAGTCTAAAGAATGCTATTTTGAAAATTGACAGAACGGATTTATTAAAAGAGGCAAAGAAGTTTGGGCTGAAGGTTTATAAAGCTTACGAACGGCAGAAGAATGGACAATTATTGAAGTATCAATTCTTGCCTTTTCGACTTGAACCGTACAATGGTATGGTGGAGGTGAAAATTGGCTTGCCGTTTGAAGGCAAGGGGGGGGATATGGCTGCGTTGTTAAGAACACTCAAAAAAAGATTTGCACTTCCTGGGATAGTGGATAATGATGGGATACGGATAACCATTTTTTTGGAAGGTGAAAATATGCCGTTTTTAAAGCCACTTGATTATCGCGTAGGCAACAAAGAGTATATCACAAGAAAAGAGGCAAAAAGTTTGGGGTTCATTAAGAAAGATGGTGTGGAACCGGATATGCCCGACAACGGTGATAATGAGTAGTAGCAATTCTTAAAAGATATTGGGGCTTATTTCTTGCCCTCTTTTTCTATATGGGGGAATGGTAAATATGGTTGTCCTTCTTTCTCATCTTTTTTAATTTTTATCTGTTCTAGAAGAATCGCCTCTATTTTTTCTGGGTTTTTAATTTCTAATGACTCGAGCACCCTAAGTGCGTTTTCCAATTCTTCAAGCGTGGGCTCGTCATTATGTTTGTCGGATTTTCCTCCAAATTTATAAACAATGGCGCTGTCGATAAAATCCCGCAAATTATCTCCTGTTAATTTGTGATCTTGACCAACGAGAAGGGCCGCCTGATTTTTTGAGTATGCCCTTTTTATACCATCAAAACCAGCAAATCCATCAGGGGAGCCGTGCACCTCAAAAAGTATTTTTTCTCTTTTTTCGCCCTTTGTCTCTTCAGGCTTATCTTGATCAGTTTTTTCTTTGTGCAAACCAGGTGAGTTCATAATTTTATTTGAATTAGTTTTTTATTATTGGACCTTTTTTGAAATCTTCAACTATCCAGCCAAAGACAGTATTAAACGGTTTGGCAATAATCGCCAAAGCCGTATTTTTCTTTGAGCAGGTTTATTTTTTCCACAGTTAAATTATAGTATTTGGCTCGCTGCGACATTTTATATTCCATTACCAGGTCATCTATTGTCGGTTTGGCCAGCTCGGGCGTTTCGAGGGAGTTGCTGTTTTTGTTTTGGCGGCCCTGAAAAGTTTGCTCAATAAAAGCCTCAAGGTCGGGGAAAGACGCGGTTTCTCGGTTGTACTTTTTGCCGTATTTGGCAATTATTTTGGCGATTTCTTTTTCGTTAAATCCCAGTGCTCTTAACTGGTCAAATAAGTGCAGGGCTATTGACAGCTTGTCTTGGTTTAGGTTGTAAAAGTTTTCCCTCCCGAGCATAGGCTGATTTAAGTCGCATAAAATTTCATAATAAGCCCCCATTGTTTGAGGGTCAGACCCTCTCTCGGCGGCGCTTTTCTCTAAAAAAAGCCATTTGTCATTTTGCATTTCTTTTTCTACCTCTTCTTTTATTTCGCTTTTATTTTTTATTGGCTGCAGATTTTTTACTTTTTTATACAAAGAAGGGCTTTCTCCTTTGGGAAATTGGCTGATGTTCGCCTGGCCTTCCAAAAGCTCGTTTTCTTGAAAATATAAAAGCATTTTTTTTAGGTAACCGTATCTTTCTTTTATCTTTGTTTTTTTGGCTGGGTTATTAGGGTTTGTTGCCATTAAAGCTTTTAATTGTTCTCGGTGGATATTTTCATGAAGTATAACAGCAGGCAGGGCTCCGAAGTGATTAAATTTCAAAAAATGTTTAAGCCGTGATTTCAAGTCAGCGGGGGTCTCTTTGAAAAAAAGATGCTGTTTCTCTTTGGGTGTTGAAGGGTTGCCGTAAAATATTTTAATTTTATCGTCTAGGGGATTAAATGTCCCGAAACAAAGACCTTCTTCCCAAAATTCTTTTTGGTTTTTGAAGTTAAACGGGATAAACTCGGTTTCTGCGGAATAAAGTTGGGCAGATAAATCAGGAGTTAACGGGTTTATGCCAAATTCAGCCATAGGCCGGAAAAAATCCCTCCACTGCACCAGCTCAAAAATATCTTTACACAGGGCGGATAATTTTTTCTGGCTTAAAGAATCAACAAACCGGTCAACGGCTTGCGCGTATTCTTTGAAACCGCCCAATTTTTCCAATAAGCCGCCAGCCTTCTCTTTGGCTGTTTTCAACTCTTCCCAAGACTTGTTTAATTCGTCTGTTTCCTCGCCGTTTTCTTTTTCGGAGCCTGCCGTTGGCCCTTTTTCAAAATTAAGTTTTTTGCCATTGGCCATAAAGTCAGTTTTGTTTAATTGTCGGGCCTTGCGCGGTATCCTCAACCTCATAGCCCAGTTTTTCAATCTTCTTTCTTATTTCGTCAGCCAATTGCCATTCTTTGGCTTTGCGAAGTTTTTCCCGTTGCTCTGCCAAATCCAAAACCTCTTTGGGTGTTTCCCGCGCTTTGATTTTGTCCAAATCCAGGCCGAAAACTTTGTCAAAGTCCAAAGCCAGGCCGTATTTTTCCTGGTTGGCCAAGTTTTTGTCGTCAAGCATTTTCCACGTCAAAGCCAGTGCCTGCGGTATGTTCAGATCATTGTTAACAAACTCCAAAAACCTTTCTTTATAGTTTTTGGCGCGCAGAGACCACCTCTCCGCAACTTGCACAGAGGCGGTCTCTGCAACTTTTTTGTAAAAGTTATTTAGTGCGTTTTGCGCCGCCTGCAAACTTTCAAAGCTAAAAGCCAGCTTTGAGCGATAATGCGCGCTCAGGCACAAATAGCGGTAAGACAGGGGATTGAACCCTTTTTCTTTCAAAACGTCAACAGTCAGAATATTGCCCTCGGACTTTGCCATTTTTTCGCCCCGCATATTCAGAAAATCGCCGTGCATCCAGAAATTCGCCATCATAATTCCATAAGCCGCCTGCGTCTGGGCGATTTCATTGGTGTGGTGCACCTGGATATGGTCAATGCCCCCGCAATGAATGTCAAAGGGCAGGCCCAGTTCTTTTTTGCTCATTGCCACACACTCGGTGTGCCAGCCCGGAAAGCCGATTCCCCAGGGGCTAGGCCATTCCATTTGCCGCTTCTGGTCTTTCAATGAAAATTTCCACAAAGCAAAGTCAGCGGCGTTTTTTTTACCCTCAACCACTTCCACCCGGGCGCCGGCTTTCATTTTTGCCGGTTTTTTGTTGCCCCAAAGAACCCCGTAGTTTTTTAATTTTGTAGTGTCAAAATAAACTCCGTCGCTGATTGTGTAAGTAAAGCCCTTTCGCTCTAAAATTTTTATAATGTCAATTTGTTCTTGTATGGTGTCGGTTGCTTTTATCCAAACATTTGGCGGCAAAACGTTTAAAGCCGCCAAATCCTTTTTGAACTGGGTAGTGTAAAACTCCGCCACTTCCCAAACTGTCTTTTTTTCCCGGGCCGCGCCTTTTTCCAGCTTGTCTTCGCCCGTGTCCGCGTCCGAAGTCAAATGTCCCACGTCCGTGATATTCATCACGTGTTTTACGGAGAAGCCGTTGTATGCCAAAATTCTTTTGAGAAAGTCCTCAAACAAATAACTGCGCAGATTGCCGATGTGCGCGAAATAATAAACAGTAGGGCCGCAGCAGTAAAGCCGGACATCTTTTGAGGGTTTGCCCTGAGTTTGGCGAAGGGGCTTAAAAATTTGCTTTTTGCGGCCAAGAGTGTTGTATAGGGTAAGCATAGGGGGTAGGGGAAACGGTTGGACCATTATAGCTCCGTTTTGCTTTTTCGCCAAGTTTTTGTTAAGATGAGCTATGCCAAATTTAGTGTTATACCGCAAATATCGTCCTAAATTGTTCAGTGAAGTAATCGGCCAGGAGCATATTATAAAAACCCTTGAGGGCGCCATTTCCGAAGGGATTTTTGGCCACGCTTATTTGTTTTCCGGGCCGCGGGGCTGCGGCAAAACAACTGTTGCGCGGCTTTTGGCAAAGGCGCTGAACTGCCAAAAAAGAAAATCGGGCGAATTTGAGCCTTGCAACCAGTGCGATTCTTGTTTGGAAATTTCAGAAGGCCGGGCCATTGATCTTATTGAAATTGACGCGGCAAGCAACCGGGGCATTGACGAAATCAGGGAGTTGAAAGAAGGCATCAGGTTTTTGCCTGCCAAATCAAAATTCAAGGTGTTTATTTTGGACGAGGCGCACCAGCTTTCCAAAGACGCCGCCAATGCCCTGCTCAAAACCCTGGAAGAGCCGCCCGGCCACGCCATTTTTATTTTAGCCACCACCGAGGCGAACAAAATGATTCCCACAATTTTGTCGCGCTGCCAGAAATTCGATTTCAGAAGATTGAAACTGGGGGAGATTGTCGGCCGCCTGGAAAGCATTTTGCAGCAGGAGAAAATAAAATTTGAAAAAGAGGCGCTGAGCTTAATTGCCGCTCACGCCGCCGGCTCAAGCCGCGACGCGGAGTCATTGCTTGACGAAGCGGTAAGTTTTTTCGGCCAGGACGGCTTGATAACAAAAAAAGAAATCGAAGTTTTGCTGGGTTTGGCCGACATTGAAGCGGTTTTTAAGTTTATCGGGTTTTTAAGCCAGAAAAAAGCCAAAGAAGCCGTTGATTTCATAGCCGATTTGATGGAGCAGGGGATTGACATCAAAGAGTTTCTGCAAACCGTTATTATGTATTTCAGGGAAATTCTGCTTTTGCACATAGACGTTGGTTTTCAGGACGATTTGCTTTTCGGCTTGTCCGAGGAAGAAAAAGCAAAACTGCGCGATTTGGCAAAAAGTTTTTCCGAACAACAGACCAAGCAGATTTTGGAAATTTTCACTGACGCGGAAAACAAAATGAAATACGCCACGATTTTGCAGCTTCCTTTGGAAATGGCGGTGGTTGAAATCTGTATTGAGAATTAAGTAAAGTAGTTTGGTGCCGGTGTTTCGGATTTATCGTCGAAATTGCCGGGTCGTCTAATGGGTCAAAGCCAACTACTTGGCTTTGACGGGCGATTTAGGAAATCGCCCCCGATTTCCATTAAAAATCGCCCAGGTCTTCCTTAAAAAGTTAGGCAAATTTATTTGCCGGGTCGTCTAATGGTAGGACGTCTCCCTTTGGAGGAGAATATTCTAGGTTCGAATCCTAGCCCGGCAGCTGATAGAAAATCTTGTTGCGAAGCAACTTAGATTTTCATCATCCCGAACTGAAATTGTTTTAAAATATTCAGAACAATTCGAAACCTTAAAACAAGCCAGACACCGTGAGGCTGAAATCAAAAGCTGGCGCCGCGAAAAGAAATTAGCGTTAATGAGTCATGGCAAATAGTAATCTTACTAACGCGAAACAGGCAAAGAATGATGAGTTTTACACGCAATATGGCGATATTCAAAAAGAGATTGAGGCGTATTTGGAATTTAACCCAAATGTATTTCGGGGCAGGGTTGTGTATTGCAACTGCGACGATCCGTTTGAAAGCAATTTTTTTCGCTATTTTACGCTTAATTTCAACAAGCTTGGCTTAAAACAGCTTATTACCACAAGCTACAAGCCCTCGCCCGTAGCCAACACGCAACTGAAATTGTTTGGCGATGATAAAACCCTTACAAAATCAAAGGGCCGCCCCAAGATAACCGCCAATAAATTTATTATCAATGAAGTAGCTGATATGGACAGCGATGGCGATTTTGATTTAAAGGACATTGCCAAGCAGTTAAAGGCGAATAAGCACAATGAATGGACGCCGCTTGAGAAAGACGGCGATTTTAGAAGTTCCGAATGCGTAAAATTATTGAAGCAATCAGACATCGTGGTAACAAATCCGCCGTTTAGTTTGTTTCGTGAATACGTGAAACAACTTATTGAGTATAATAAAAAGTTTGTGATTATCGGCAACAAAAATTGCGTGACATACAAGGAAATTTTCCCATTGATTAAAGACAACAAAATGTGGTCTGGCAAAACAGAATGGTCTGGCGGGTTATGGTTCGTAACCATGGATGATGGCGATGTAGATAAAGTAGTCAATGGCGTTAATATGAAGAATGTGTCTTCTGTTTGGTTTACCAACATAGACCACGGCAGGCGGCATCAGCCATTGCCGCTTATGACAATGGAAGAAAATTTGAAATACAGCAAACACAAAGAAATTCAAGGCAAATCGTCGTATGACAAATATGACAACTACGACGCCATAGAAGTGCCCTTTACTGACGCTATCCCAAGCGATTATAGCGGCGTAATGGGTGTGCCCATCAGTTTTTTGGATAAATATAGCCCCGAACAATTTGAGATTGTTGGGATGGCAGAGGATAATGGCAAAGGTTTCTCTGGCGGAATTTGGGACGGCAAAAATCCTCACTGTGTCATAAACGGAGAAAATAAGTTCAAGCGAATTTTTATTAAGCATAAGAAAGTTAAGTAAAAAAATATGGCAACAAAAAGACAAGTTTTTTACAGTTTTCATTACAAACCAGATTGTTGGCGAGCTTCCCAAGTTCGAAATATTGGAGCCATTGAAGGGAATAAACCAGCACCTGATAATGATTGGGAAACTATTATAAGAAGTGGCGATGACGCTATTAAAAAATGGATTAAAGATCAAATGAAATACCGATCATGCACGGTTGTGCTTGTCGGCGAAAATACTGCTAATCGCAAATGGATAAATCATGAAATAGTTGAATCATGGAATGCAGGAATGGGAGTTGTTGGAATTTGTATTCATGGTTTAAAAAATCAAGATGGATATATTGCAAATCAAGGACATGATCCATTCAATTACATTACATATGGCGATAGCGGTAAAAAATTATCATCAATAGTAAAATGTTATAATCCGTCAGGAAGTAATAGTAAAGAAAGATATGATTGGATTTATCAATATATTTCTGATGCTGTTGAAGAAGCTATAAGAATTAGAAATAATTATTCAAAATAAAATATGGAAAATCCAACTGAATACAAACATTGTCCAAATAAAATTGCACACTTGCAGATGATTCAAGGTGTTATTGATCGTATGGCCGGAAATTTATTTTATCTAAGGGGGTGGGCGATTACGCTACTTGCTGGGCTTTTTGCCATTTCTACTTCGGAAGCGTTAAGCCTCGCAAAGTGGGTTCCGTTATTATTTTTTGTTTTATTGATTTTATTTTGGATTTATGACGGATATTTTCTTTCTTTGGAGCGTAAATTTAGAGGTTTATATGATAAGATTAGGAAATTTCCGGAAGAGGAAATTGATTTTTCAATGAATATTGGAGAATTTAAAACTCATGCTGACAAAACGATGTTTGCTACAATATTATCTCCGACGCTATTAGGATTTTACGGCATTCTAAGTTTGGCTATGCTGGTAATTATTAAATTTATTTTATAAAATGGCAAGAAAAATTTTCATTAGCTATAAATACGGAGATACCGGCGTTCAACATATACCGCGCTATGGCGAATATGATGCAACGACAGCACGACATTATGTTGATGTTTTGCAAACAAAATTGGATGTGGCAGATCATATCAATAAAGGGGAAAACGACGGCGAGGATATGAGTAAGTTTAAGGACGAAACGATAGAATCAAATTTGAGAAATAAAATTTTTGACAGTTCAATTACGATTGTCCTGATATCTAAAAATATGAAAGACCCCTATCTTGCCGAGGATGACCAGTGGATTCCTTGGGAAATTGCATACTCAATGAAAGAAATTACGCGCAACGGAAGAACAAGCGGAACAAATGCGATGCTAGCCGTCGTCCTCCCTGATGAGAATGGAAATTATTCGTATGTTGTAAATCACTATCAATGCGTAACTGTTTGGAATGTCGCATCTTTGTTTAAAATTATAGAAAGCAATATGTTTAATCGAAATCAGAAAAATTTAATTCGCTGCGTAACCTGCGGCGGTATTCATCATACAGGACAAGACCATTCATATATTCATCCAGTCAAATGGTGCGACTTCATTATTAACATTGATGGATATCTTAATCATGTTATTGGGCATCAAAGTAATCTTGATAGTTTTGATATTGTAAAAGAAATAACGCATTAATTAAAAAAATATGAAAGCAATTTTAAAAAGCGACACTACTGTTAAAGATATTTGCGAGGGGTGAAAATTATAGGCAATGGCGGGATTAAGTTGGAAAATTGAACTACCGAGGAATCCTCGGTAGTTCAAAAAACTTCGAATAAATTAGTTGAATAATAAGTTATGGAGAAAGAAAATTATAAAAAAGAGTTTGATAAATGGAATATCCAAAAAAAGATTACTCACAATAGTGAAAATAAAAAAACTTTTCACGAACAAGAAATTTGGTTTATTAAAATTGGCGAGAATATTGGTTTTGAACAAGACGGAAAGGGCGAGGATTTTTTAAGGCCAGTTATTGTTTACAAAAAATTTTCAAAAAATGTTTTTTTGGGCATACCTTTAACAAAAGCAATAAAAGAAAATAAGTTTTATAAGGTATTTGATTTTCATGGAGAAAAAAGCAATGCAATTCTGTCGCAAATAAGACTTTTTGATTCAAAGAGATTAAAATATAAAATTGGAAAAATGAGTTCTGTTGATTTTGCTTCTGTAAAAGAAAAACTCATCCAGTTGATTAGATGAGTTTTCCCTGTTTTTACTCCCCATAAGGGGAGAGAGTCCTAATGGACATTTATATTGTAATATTACCATATTTTAAAGTTAAAAGTCAATAGTAGGACTTACGCGTTTGGGCATTTTTTCTCAAAAATCGCGTGAAATATGGCCTTATTTCGTGGCCTCATTGCACAAAAAATGGCTAAAACTGGCCAAACGCGTAAGTCCTAAATAGTTTAAAAAAGTGAAAAAACAATATGAAAACGATTTTAAAAACCAATATTACCGTTAGAGAAATTTGCGACGGGTTTGTTTATAACGAGCTTGAGGGCAAAGGCTTGTTTGGCTTGTCTGGCAAATTGACTATTCAGCCGGAATATCAACGCAACTATATCTATGCTTCCGATGGGGGCAAAAAAGAAATTGCTGTTATTGGCTCAATTCTTAAGGGCTATCCAATTGGCTTAATTTATTTTAATAAGGTTTCTGAAAATAACCTGGAAGTTTTAGACGGGCAACAACGGATTACCAGCTTAGGGCGGTTTATAACCGATAAATTTGCCATTAAAGATGCAAACAATATGGAGCAATATTTTAATGGTATGGCGAAAGACAAACAAGCCAAAATTTTGGAAACCAAACTTTTGATTTACGAATGCGAAGGCACGGAAAGCGAGATAAAAGAATGGTTTAAAACGATTAATATTGCCGGCGTGCCGCTTAATAATCAGGAATTGCTTAATGCTGTTTATTCTGGGCCGTTTGTAACGCTCGGCAAAGAAGAGTTTAGCAACAGCCAAAACGCCAATATCCAGAAATGGAGCGCCTATATATCGGGCAGCGCTAACCGGCAGGACTTTTTGGAACGCGCTTTGGATTGGGTAAGCAAAGGAAATATCGGGGACTATATGAGCCACCATCGTTTTGATAAAAATATCACTGAGCTCAAAAAATATTTCAACAGCGTGATTGATTGGGTTTCTGCTATATTTATTGATGTGGAAAGCGAGATGCGCGGGCTGGAATGGGGCAGATTATACGAACAGTATCATAAGAAAGCGTATGACCCCGTCAAAGTCTCAGCCGAAGTGCAAAAGCTTTACGCTGATCCGTATGTAAAAAATCGCAGGGGGATTTTTGAGTATATTCTCGGCGGTTCCGTTGACACGAAATTGCTTGATGTTAGAGTTTTTGACGAAGCAACCAAGAAAGCTGTTTATACAACGCAAACTGCTGCGGCCGGAAAGAAAGAAAAGTCAAACTGCCCGCATTGCGCCATTGGGCACGACGCCAACAAGAGCAAAATTTGGAGTTTTGGTGAAATGGACGCCGATCACGTAGCGGCCTGGAGCAAGGGAGGCGCAACTACAGCTAAGAATTGTCAGATGCTTTGCAAGACACATAATCGAGCGAAAGGTAATCGATAATTTTATCTATGCAGGGTTACCTAATATGCCCGGATCGATTATTGAGCCCGAGCTTCCAAAAAAGACGAAAAAAGATTAGAATCGATATAATCTCGAGTTAATTGTTAGGGGTTCGGGGTATAAATATACCCGCATTGTTGCTGAAGTATATTTCTAGCATTTACCAACTCTCGCAGCAGAGTTTGCAAGAGTTGACAGAGAATAGAAGGGAAAACTGACAAAAGTTTACAAGTTATCTTTGTGGGTCAACTAATAATTAATTTTAATAAATTTAATCAATATGGTATCTCCTCAACTTTGGTTAGAAATATTATCTCTTACAAAAGCTCTTTTTGATGCTATTAAGTCGGGCGCAGATCTTCTTGCGAGCTATCAGAAGCATAAACAAGAAAAAGAAACAGTTCAGGAGTCTCAGAGGGTAAGCGAAGTATTTTCTACCTACTCAGAAAATGAAGTAAAAAAGATTCTTTTACGATTAGAACAATGTCGGGATCGATTTATTAAACAAGGTGGTGGTACGGATAGAGCGTCCTGTTTATGTAGTATATTGAATGAGGTTAAGATTGGTAATGGAGGTCAGCTTCCTATTATAGATGATTGGGCTAATATTTATCGTCAACTAGGGTGTGGTACTCATCAGTAATATTGATTCTAATCGAGACTAATGTTGCTAGAGGAGTTAAAAATAAACATAAATTTTTTTATAGAAACATGCAAAGTTTATTAGATACAAATCTAGAAAGAATTAAATCAGAAATACAACAAAATTCTTGGAATAATAAAGATATAGTTTCTTTAATGAATTTTTTTAGGCATATTTTAGAGTCAAGCAAATCTCAAGGAAAATATAAATATATTAATCTCTATTCTAATTGGGTATTTCACACGGAGATAACTAAAAATTCAGTAGCAATGGATATTCTGGATATTTTGACTGATTCAATGATCAAACATAACGTTAATCCTAAAGATGGAAAGTGGGTTAACGATGCGATTATTGAAGGACTTTCACTTCATCTATTAAGAGAAGAAATTTTGTCATTCTCAAAAGAATTTAATCTTGGTACAGATGTTAACATTTACGAATTTAATAATTGGAAAAATTTTGCAGTGTCCTTAATAAAGGAATTATTAAATAAACCCTTGAAAGTCATTCAAAATAAGACGATATATAATAACCTTATCGATAAAGCAAATAAATCAGGGTATATCGGCAATGCAGTATTAGCAATATATTTTTGGGTAGATAATAATGGGATTGTCCATTGGAAAATCGATACACCAGAAAGTTTAAGAAAGGGCGTTTCAGTAATTGGCCCGATGAGTATAATTTCTCAGCAGATGATCGATGGTTGTTAAGCGGAAATTGAAGAGTTTGCCATTAAAATTCTTCTAACATTTACCAACTCTCGTAACAATCGTGGACTTTTTGAGTTCGGGAATGCAAATATAGCTATAATGAAAATAAATAATACTTTTAAGCTTGTTATCGCTGTCGTCGTTTCCGAACTTGCCGGCATTATCGGCTCGGTGTTTACGGCGCCATCTATTACCGGCTGGTATACAGAATTGGTTAAACCGGCCCTGAATCCTCCGGCGTGGGTGTTTGGTCCAGTCTGGACGACGCTGTTTGCTCTGATGGGCATTGCGGCGTTTCTGGTATGGAAGAAAGGGCTAAATCGTAAAGATATTAAAATCGCCCTTGGCATATTTATCGGTCAGTTGGTTTTGAATACTCTTTGGTCAATTATATTTTTCGGCTTGCACAATCCTGGCTTGGCATTTGTTGAGATTATTTTCCTTTGGTTTGCCATTCTTGCCACTGTTATCGCTTTCGCCAGAATTTCCCAATGGGCCGTATGGCTTTTGGCGCCCTATATTCTCTGGGTAAGTTTTGCCGGCTATCTCAATTATTCCATTTGGCAGGTTAATGCCGGCCCTTTGGCAAATACTGAACAAGTTGCGGTCAAAACTGTTGTTGAAAGTTTCGGCCATTCGCTAAAGAACGTTTCTTTGCTTTCTCCTACGGCCAGTCAGGACATTGAAATAAATTATAAGGACTTTCTCGACCCTGCTTTGCTGGCTCAATGGAAGGCCGACCCTTCAAAAGCATTGGGCAGACTGACTTCCAGCCCCTGGCCAGAGAGCATTGAGGTTGAAAGCATCAATAAATTCGGTTCTGGCGCTTATGATGTGAGCGGAAAAATCATAGATATGACCAGCACTGGCATAGCGGGATCGCAGGCAGTCCAAATAGGCGTTGTTAAATTCGGCGGCCGCTGGCTCATAACCGGAGTTTCGGTAATTTCTCCGGAAGGAAACGAGCTTTGGAAAGAACATAGCAGCAACGGCGTTTCTTTCCAGTATCCGGAAAAATTAACCGCTAAATATGTTTTTAGCCAGGGATGGCCGCCGACAGTTAAGGTGGAATCGGGCAGTTTTTCTTGCATAGAAACGCCGCAGGAAAAAAGCAGCATGCTTGAAATAACCAGCCAGAGATTGGTTGATAACAGAATTTACTGCGTTAACGTTAAAAACGAGGGGGCGGCAGGGAGCGTTTATTCTTCTTACGTTTACACTACTTCCATGAGAGGAAAAATGGTTTCAGTAAGCTTTGTTTTGCGTTATTCAAATTGCGCCAATTACGACGAGGAGCAGAATCAGGCCTGCACGAGCGAGCGGGAGGCCTTTGACCTTGACGCAACAGTGGACCGTATGGTTCAGACCGTCAGCTGGGATTCAGCTTTCAGTGAAGACACCTTATCCAATCAAATATCCAAGTGTCTGGTATTGAGCTATTCGGGAGACAAAGAAAAATGCGATGAACTTTTAAAACAGATTACCGATTTTGATTCCTGCGTTATGGCCGGTTTTTCGATATTAAAATCCAATCCAGCTCAATGCCAAACAATTGACGGAAGAACCTTTGTCCAGGAAACAAACAGCACTTGGGAGCAGGCGTTATTGACTGTCAATAACTGCGAGGCTGAAAAAGCTTTCCAGACTCATAGCAGATTAGTAACCCTTACACTGAAAAACGGCAACAAGCTAATTGCCAAAGAACCGCAGATTGATGATATAATTGATATAATCAGAGCCGCAGAGTCGAAGTGCGGCAAAATTCCAATAGGAACAGAGTAATAAATATGAATTTCAAATGTGATTTACAAAAAATTCCCGGAGTTGGCAAAAGTATTTCCCAAGACTTACAGAATATAGGCATTCAATCCATTGCGGATTTAAAAGGTAAAAATCCAGAGAAACTATATGAAAAATCCAATCAATTTGAAGGGATTACGCAGGACAGATGTTTGCTGTATATATTTCGTTGCGCGGTTTATTTCGCTGGACACAAAAATCCAAATCCAGAAAAATTGAAGTGGTGGAATTGGAAAGATAGGCGGAAATGATTCAGCGGGGAATAAACTTCAAGGTTTTGATGGTTGTTGCGGCCGGAGAAGGCGAGGATATCTGGACGATATCGTTCAATGATATCGCCGGCAGTTTTAGCTTAAAAAAGTAACTTTGCGCAGGATTTTTGCCTTTCTTGCTTTCTATTTTTTCAGTTTTATTTTTACCTATTTTGACAACGAAAATTTAAAGAGCTAAAATAATGATAATCATAAAAATAAATATATGGATACAAAAAGAATTATCGCATATTCGTTAGCAGGAATTTGCGCAATAATCGCCGGGGTTATTCTATGGAATAATCGGGCGGTGGTGGTCAAACAAATTGCCCAGCTGCCTTCAAAAATATTTGAAGCGTCCATTGTGCCAGCCACAAGCTCTATCGTATTGGACGCTTCAAAGGACGGTCCCATTTATGGCGATCCGGTTGGCTTGCAAAGGGTTCGTGATTTGGAAACCGAACTTCACAACATGGTTATCAGGCCGGACCACCCAAGGTTGTTCATTACCAAAGAGACATTGCCAACTTACCAGGCGAGGGTTAAAATGCCCCAGCTCGCCGCTTACTGGGCGAACATAAAAAAGGCGGCTACGAGCACAAACACAAACGTTCCTTTTGTTTATGACAATATGGTGAACGCCGCCTTTGCTTATTTGATGCTGAAAGACGACAATCCGGCCGCCGCAGCCGTTTACTCCAACATAGTAATCAATAGATTAAAAACATTAAATCCGACTCCCTGGCCGTTAGACAATACCAACCTGAAAAGAAACGAGGTTGCCAATATGGCGCTTGCTTTTGACTGGGTTTATTCCGCTATGACTCCGGCGGACAGGGCGACGATTGCCAATAAAATAGGGGTGGCCGCAAATATTGCCGTCACCGCCCAGGGCATACGCAATGGCGAAAGGATTCAGGGCGAATCGTTCCATCGCGAAGAATGGATGGATAAATACACGTTGGCGTATCCAACCTTGGCTTTGGCCGGAGAATTTCCCGATGCCGACTTTTGCTTTAAGGCCTGGTGGGGATATGATTGGATTGTCGGGGACGCGGTGAGAACGTTTGCTTATCTGGGCGATGGCTCTTTCCCGAACGACGGCTATTATGAAGGGCCCGACGGCGCTGAATGGCTGTTGCTGCTGAAATCCGCAACAGGAATCAATTTGGTTGACGGCCCGAAGTGGTCCTGGGCGAAAAAAACGGCTGATCAGTTTTTTTATCACACCGATTTTTGGGACAGAAAACGGGAAATTTTTCACCATGGCGTTTTGGGCGAATGCGCGGTCGGTTTAATGACTTTGTTTAATTACAGCTCATCTTTTGATCCTTCGAAATTGCAGAAAGAACAAGGCAGAGGAATGGCTTTGAATATGAACAGCAACCCTTATTATCGCTGGCACCTCGGCAATCTTTTGGAAAACAAATTTGATTTCGGCGTGGGCTTAAACGCCAATATCAGCCAGATTATGTTTAACGATCCAGCAGTGTCGCCAAAAGATCCCCAAGGCGCCACTTATGCCGAATTGCCGATGAGTTTGTATATGCCTGACGGCAACGAGGTGTATATGCACAGCGCCTGGCTGCCCAAGAGCGTGATTGCCGGCTTCAGGGCAAGCCCGGCTTTTACCAAATCAAGCCATGGCGACTACGATACCAATAGTTTTATGATTTATCGGGACGGCAACCTTTCCGCTGACACGGGATTTTACGATGCATATCTGGGCGGGCAGGCAAACACCAAACATTATCAAAAAATAACATTGTCCCATAACGATATTTTGGTAATAGACCCCACAAGACCCCAGGATTTCAGCCAGTGGGCAGGCATGGAAGACCGTGGCGGGGTTGAGCACGTGAGCACGAAGAATTTCAGCGCCAGTCCGGCTACCGACGGGTTGCGCACGGTTTTCGCCCTGCAGCCCCAGGCGAATTACAGCGACATTGTCAAATATGAAAGCACTCCCGAATACGATTACGCGGTAGGCGAAGCAGCGGCAGCTTATGGTTTGGGGTCAAAAGCGCGGTTAAACGAATATTACCGCAACGTTGCCTTTTTAAGAAAGGGCACCAAGGCCTATATGATTGTTTTTGACAGGATAGAGTCGGTTAACAAAGACGCTGAAAAAAAATGGCTGATGCACTTTGTAAGCGAACCAACCGTGAGCGGAAATAAAATATCCGAACAGGTTTCAGGCCAGGTTGACGCATATGACGGAGATTACACGGTGGCCCGCAATGTTTATAATACCTCGGCGGTTTATGTAAAGACTCTCTTGCCCGTCCAGCATAAAATCCGAAGAGTCGGCGGCACGGGTTTTGAATTTGCCGTGGAAAACGCTAACGGCACTTTTACAAACTGGCCTGTTCCTCAAACCCAGTTAGCGAAATATGAAGCCCGCCAAGGCGGCCCCTGGCAGGAAGGCGGCACCTGGCGAATAGAACTGTCTCCGACTACCAGACAAAACCGCGATTATTTTTTGAATGTAATGTATGTCGGCGACGCCGGAGAAACTATGGTGCCAGTGCAATACATTGAAGAAAACGGTATGGCTGGCGTGATTATTAATGATCCGGCCTTGCCCAAGAACAAAATTTTGTTCACTAAAACCGGCGATCCGAATGCGGTTTTCACCAACTCTTCCGTTTCCGCTGATACGATTCTTCCTGCGCCGATCAGCCAGTTATCTTATAGCGGCTTGACCTACAATTCGGTTAACCTTTCCTGGACGGCGGTCGGCGATGACGGCAATACGGGAACAGCAACAAGATATGATTTGCGTTATTCGAAAAGCGCGATTACGTCAAGTAATTTTGATTCGGCCCTAAACGTTAATTCCGCTCCTACCCCAAAGCCGGCCGGCCAGACAGAGATAATGCTTTTAACCGGTTTGGAGCCGCTGACTACTTATTATGTGGCCGTAAGGGCGATTGATGATTACAACAATAAAGGAGGGATATCCAACGTGGTTTCTTTTGCCACTCCTGCCGTTCCCAGCGACACGCAACCTCCCGCCAAGCCCCTGGGATTAAAGGCCACCGCTCAATTAAGCACAGCTATTTTGCTTTCCTGGGCTGCTTCAACCGACAATACGTCGGTGGCTGGTTATAATGTTTACCGTGACAACGTTAAAATAGCCAGCGTTGGCAACCCTTACTTTACCGACAGCGGGCTTGCCGCTTCAACGGATTATGTTTACCAGGTTTCGGCATACGATGGCGCCAATAACGAGTCTGCCAAATCCGATCCGGTAACCGGCACAACAAAAAGCATAACAGACCAGCCCGGCGGTTCGCTGTTGTCTGACAATTTTGACGATAATGATATGGAAGGCTGGACTGTCGTTGATGAGGGCATCATCGTCAAGCCCTCCAAATGGTACGCCGGAAACGGCAAATTGCATCAGGACTCGGATATTTACGGCCCGGCCTATTCCGCCGCAGACCATCGCAAAGGCACTTTTGCTTACTGGAACAATCCGGCCGCTTTTGCCTGGAAAGATTACTCAATGGAGTATACTTTTAACACCACGGACATCGATGGCGTAGGGTTCATGTTTTATTACCAGGACAAAAGCAACTACTACAAAATAGACATTGACTATCAAAAGAAGTTTAGCAAACTTTTCTTGATGAAAAACGGAGTGGAAACCACCTTGGCAACTTCAAGCAAATACTATACCCGCTTTGTCGATCAAAACCTTAAAGTTTCCATAAACCAGGGGGCCATTACAGCCTCTCTGAACGGAGACGATATCTTTTCAACTGTTATCACGAATAACAGTTTAGCCCAGGGCACAGCGGCCATTTATTGCTGGGGCAGCGGGCCGATAACGTTTGACGATGTCAAAATCGTTCCGCAGGGAAGCGCGGTTGAAGCAGATACAATTCCGCCCAGCAGGCCCACCGGGCTTTCTGCAGCGGTTTCATCAACGTCCACCATATCTTTGATTTGGACGCCTTCCACTGATAATATCGGGGTAGCGGGTTATAATATTTACCGCGATAATGTCAAAAAAGCCGAAAGCAGCAGCCCTTCATACACGGATATCGGTTTAACCGCCAGCACAACCTATGCTTACCAGGTTTCAGCATACGACGGGGCCAATAACGAATCAGTGAAATCCGATTTTGCCCAAGGGACTACCCTTGGTATCGTAAACAACGCCTTGAATATAGAGTTCAAGTTTGATGAAAATGCCGGGCTGGCAACCGCTGATACTGTTGGCGGCAATAATGGAATTTTAACCAACGGCCCTGTCTGGCAGACCGGCTTTTCCTGCCAGTCCGGTTCCTGCCTGCGGTTCGATGGCATAAACGATTATGTAAAAGTCAATGATAATGATAGTTTAAGCTTTTCCAATTTGACGGTTTCGGCCTGGGTAAAATTCAATAAATTGGCGCTGTCAGGAATAGTCAGCAAGAGAAATTATTTGGGTTCGCAAGACGAATATAATCTTTTTTATAACGCGTCTAACAGGCATTTCATTTTCAGGGTTGCGGGCAAGTCGGGGACAGGGCAATATGCTTACTATTCCATCAATCCAAGTTTGGATACCTGGTATCACATCGTGGGCACTTTTGACGGCGTCAATACTAAAATTTATGTTAACGGGGTTAAGGGGGTTGACGGAACGCCGAAAGCATCTTTAAACAACGGCACAGCCACCCTGAAGATAGGCTCCGTAGATTCTGCTTACTTTTTCAACGGTTTGATTGACGATGTACGCATATACAATTACGCGCTTACTCCCCAGGAAATATCGCAGCTGCCATAAATTATCGGGAATGTGATTTTTGAAATCCGTAAAAAAGCGGAACATTATAAGCAAAGGTCGGAGAATAATAACAGCAAAAGCAATATGGCAAAAAAAGCAATTGTTTGGCTGGCAGTGTTTGCGGGTTTGGCTGTTGCGTCAATTGCGCTTGTCCAGACTTCAACCAGCCAGGCGGCGACATCTTCCGTTTCCGCGGCAGCTTCAAGCACTGCGGCAAAAATTGCCTGCGTGGGAGCGGCGGTTAACGCTCGCGAGCAAGCAATAGGCGCGGCAATGACAACTTATACGGTTGCTGTCAACGCGTCTTACAGCACCCGCGCAGCAGCTCTCCAGCAGGCATACGCGCAGACAACTTCGAAAGGCGTGAAAGCGGCCGTGAAAACGGCCTGGTCCGCTTTCAAAATATCAATGCAAAGCGCCCGCAAGGCCTGGCAAACAAGCCGCAACGCAAGCTGGGCAAGTTTCAGAAAAGCCGCGGCTGCCTGCAAGGCGCCTGTGGGGGTCAGCGACAGCGGAAATTCCGGCTTAGAGGCATCCGGCCAGTAAAAGCCCAAAACATAATCAAAAAAGAGGGGATTCATCCTCTTTTTTGTTTTGGCAATTTTTGGTATAGTGTATTAAGCTGTTTGAGACAAATGAATTGAATTTACACAATTTCAAAATGTGGCTCTAAAAATCAATAAAAATAAATTTGAGATTTTTTTGGAGGTTGTGGAAGAATTGAACAGCCGTTTTAATATTGTTCCTGTTCTTTACGGTTCGCTGGGGCTTTATCGGCGAATAGGGGAATTTGGGAAATCAAACGATGTTGATATTTTGGTTCCCAGTAGTTTGATTAACGAAAAGTGGAAAGAGCTTGTTAAACTTAAAAGTAAAATTCAGGCAGCTTTTGCCCGAGCAGTATCTTTTAGTTTATAAATTTATGCTTCGGGACAACTATCGGCAGGAAAAGCGGGGAAGCGCCGATAAGGAGAAAATTGTATTAATTGAAAAGTTTCTCTATGGCAAGGTCTGTGCAAAAAATTAAACAATCGTAAAAGATATGAAAAACAAAACAATAACAATTATCGTTTTAATCATTTTGGTTGTTGTTTTGGCAGTGTCAATTAGCGTTTATTTTATCAAGCGAACGCCGGCGGTAAATCAAAAAGGAACAAAAAGCGGCGCGGAAGCGGGCAACCAAGCAAATGCCGGACAGCCGCAAAATAAGCTGATAACCGATGATTTTTCAGTTAATCTTCCCGCGGGCTGGAAACAGACAGCTCCTGCTATCGGGGCTTCGGCAATGGCCGTTTACGCGGATGAGAATATCGCTGACCCGCAAGTTCAAAAAATAAATTTCAAAAGCTATTTCGCGGTGAGCTACGACACCCTTCAGGGGAAAAGTATGAACGATTATCTGCAAATCGTTAAAAACGGGCTTTTGCAAACCATTCCAAACGTTATTTTCACCAAAGAGCAGGATATAATGATAGGCGGCAGACCCGCCCGAGCGATGGAGGCGGAATTAACCCAGCAGGGGGTAAATTTCAAGATTTTGATGGTGGTAATTGCCGGGCAAGGAGAAGATGTTTGGGTTCTGTCTTTTAACACAACCAAGGGCAGTTGGGACGGATATAAAGAAATGTTTTATAATATAGCCGGCAGCTTTAGTTTGAAAAAGTAGTTGACGAGTATACAATAAAATTAAAAAGAAGTATAATTGTCAAAGGGAACGGAAATATCGCTGAATATGTTTGATAAAAAAGGCAAAGAAAAAAAGGTTTTGGAATCTTCGGGCAATATCATTTTAAAGTCCCGAAACGCTGTCCAAATTGGCGAAACACCCGCCAAAATAGTTTTGGGAAAAGAAAATTTCTCTGTTTTCCCTGAAAACCAGGGAATTTATTTGTTTTCTTATCGGGAGGTTATTGATTTAATCCCCGCGGATTACCAGTTAAAACTTCTGTTCGACAAAAAAGAGCTGGTTATTTCCAAGCTTGGCTACCAATACGAAGATTTTGTGAGAATTTTCGTTAAATTGCGCAATGAAACAATTTTGAAAGACCTTTTGTTTCAGGAAACCCTGAAAAAAGCGGGGCTGGAGGCGGAGTTTTCTTATTTTGGCGCCGGGGGCGCCTTAAAACAGCAGGGGAAGGCGGAATTCAGGTTTTACCAAACCTCTTTGGCTGTTTTGCCCGAAAGCGGGGAGCTGATAAAGATTCCTTTGAGCGACGTTTCGGAAACGAAAACCGATAATTTCCAGATTGAAATCAGCATGGAAGGGGGCGAGAAAATCGTTATTGCCAAATTGGGAGAAAAATTTGATTTGTTTAAAGAAGCTTTGCGGGGCTGCCTTAACGAGCTTTCTTTGAACGTTCAGAATTTTGTTAAAGGGATTTGGCCGGAAATTGATTTTTCAGCTTTGAATGAAATTTCCCTACTGATAAAGGAAGGAAAAGCAACGAGCAAAAAAGCCATTGAAGCGGTTTCTCCTGATCTTTTCAAAAAACTGGAAGCGGCGCTAATGAAAACCGAAGTAAAAGAAGAATACGGTTTTTTGAAATCGCAGGGCAAGCAGGATAAAAGTGATATCGGTTTCAAAAAGGGGCTGATGGGCAAGCTAACCGGCGATTATTTTTGGTTTTTCATTCCCGTTTGCGGCAATGCCGTTGCCTTTGAAACAGCCGGCGAAAAAGAAACCGGCAGAGCGACCTATTTTTTCAGAGCGGGAGCAGCCAGCCAGACAGACGATTTAATTAAAAAAATCAACAGGGGCCTTTCGGCGATTAATTTCAGGAGAGAGCCGATTTATCTGCCCGAAGAAAAGCTGGAAGAGCCTGAATACGCCAAATATAAATTTTCCATGGCGAAAATTCCGGAAATCAAACTGATGAGAGAGCTTTTTATCGGCCGGATTATTCATAAAGACGACAAACAATGGCAGGCGGACGTGAAAAAATTGCTTGAATTTAACGTTAAAGGTCGGGTTATTTAATAAAGAGGAGCCGCAGAGTTTTCCATGTTTTCCATAACCAATGGCAGGCTCGGATTGAAAAGCTCCGCGTTTCCTCAATAAATATGCATTCAAAAGGTCTTTTAGCCACGATTATAATAATCATCGCCATTGCGGTTGTTGTTGTGATTTTATGGAGGGGCGGATTTCTGTGGAAAGGCGCTGAAGAAACAATGCCTGTTTCTCCCACGTCAACCGAGGGGGCAGTAATGCCGCCAGCCGAAGACGAGGGGCAAACCAACGGAGGAGCGGGCGGACAAACAACAGCAGTAACGGGAGGCGACACCGGCAAGGTGACCGACGATATCTATGTGGAGATATTGGCCCAGAGTTCAACGCTGCAAGTGCAGACCGACCCAAAGGGTTGGGCCGCGCATATGAAGGATTTATACGCGCAATACGGCATAACCGAAGAGAACATCAGGGCCTATGGGGAGGAATTAGCCAAAGATCCCCAGCGCGCCCAGGAAGTTTCGCAAAGGTATATGCAACGGGCTTTGGAGCTGCGGCAAGCCGGACAATAATTTTTCGGTTCAGGAACAGGATGCGCCGGTTTTTCCGGCGTATCCTGTTCCTTAAAATTTTTTGGCGACATTTTTCAAACAATATGACAACAAAAATAAAAATTTATTTGGCTTGCGCGGCTGTGCTTGCCGGCGGCCTATTGGGTAATTTCGTTTTTGCCCAGCAGGCCCTGCCTTCGGGCGGCGGGGATTTTACGCAAGCGGCGGCAATCGGGTATGGGGCATACCAGGGTACGCTTGCTCCGGGAGCTGACTTTTATTACCAAACAGAAGTAAAAACCGGCCAGGAAATAAATATTAAAGGCGGTTTCGGCTTGGCGGGAGGTGAAAATATGTATTCGTGGGGCAATGTGTACGTTTATGACAAAAACAAACAGGAATTGTTCAGCGAATACGGCGCAGGGGGAACAATGGGGCCTTGGTTGAGCAAGTCCGACCAGATTTTGTATATTAGAATGTTAAACGAACAAACCGAAGACATCCTTACTTATGATTTGGAAATTACCCTGCAGAACCGTTTTGACGCAGCCAGCCAGACCGACGCGGGCGACACTTTTGAAAAGGCACTTCCGATTGCTTTTGGCAGCTATACCGGATATCTGGCCGGCGTGAGCGTTATGCAGACGCCGTACGGAGACGATTTCAGGGATTATTATAAAATTTCAGTGAAAAAAGGAATATCTTACGAATTTAAATTAACGCCGTTGTCAGCCGAAGACGAAGCCATACTGGAATTATACAACGCAAACAGGGAATTAATAGATGAAAAAACTTCTCCAAACAAAGGGGCTGTTGCTTCTTTGTCGCTGACGCCCCAGGCCAATACCAGTGTTTATCTGGCTGTTGGCTGCGGTTATAAGGCCGGAATTTTCAGCTACAAACTGGAAGCCAAATCTTCGGCTGTTTTAACGAAATTCTATAACTGCAAAGACAGCGTTTGCGGGTTTGCCGGAAGCTATTCTTCTTTGCAGGAATGCCAGCAGGCAACTGCAAAAGCCTGCTATCAAACTTCGGATTGCGCCGGAAAGTGCAAGGGGGCTGAGCCGGTTGCCTGCTCTTCGGATTCCGATTGTCCGGCAGATTATCCTTCCTGTGTAGGCGGCAAGTGCGTTGATATGGGAGAAAAACCCCCTGTCGGCGTTTGCCAAAGCGAATGCAACTCGGGGCAGACAAAATGTTTTGATAATTTTAATTACTATAAATGCGGCGATTACAACAAAGATGGCTGTTTTGAATGGGCTTCACCGGTTTACTGCGGCGAAGGTAATAAATGCGCCAGCGGAAAATGCGCCAAAGCGCAGGGATGCCAGTGTTCGCAGTGGCAGGGCGCGGAATGCGGAGCTTCCGGGTGCGCGCAAGATCAAACGGCCGAAACCAGAATTTGCGCGCCAGCCGCCTGTGATATTGAAAAAATATGCCAAAGCGACGCTTCCTGCCAAATTATGCCTCCGCCCCTTCCGCCCTCCGGCATTGATGTTGGCACGGGCACGGGGGCAGGCTGGTTCAAATCGTTTCGCAGCGGTTTTAATGTTTGGCATTGGTTCGGCGGGTTTTATATAATTTTTTGGATTTTAATTTACGTGTACTCGTCCTTTTGCCTGCAAACTTTGGCCAGGAAAACAGGCACAAAAGACGGCTGGATGGCCTGGGTGCCGTTTGCCAATATCTTTCTGGCGCTTCGCATCGCCCAAAAACCATTGTGGTGGTTCATATTGGTTTTGATTTCAATCGTTAACATCGTTGTTGGAGTTATCGTCTGGATGAAAATAGCCGAAAGAAGGGGCAAACCGGACTGGTGGGGGATTTTAATGATTATTCCGGTTGTCAACATTGTTGTTCTTGGCTGTTTGGCGTTTTCCAACGGCTCGGGCGGCGGGCAAAAAACAGCGCCTGCCCCGTATGCGGAACAGGCAGGAGGAACGCAGGAAGCGAATAAGCCGGTTGTCGGCTATAAACACGCCTGCAAATACTGCGATAAACTGATTCCGCCCAACTCCAACATTTGCCCTTTTTGCAAAAAGTCAAATCCCCTGGGGCCTTGTCGCTGCCCCAAGTGCCGCGAACCAATAGAAAAAGAGTGGCAGGTATGCGCGAAGTGCAACCAGGATTTGCGCATTGTCTGCCCTTTTTGCAAAAAGGTTACTTTTTTCGGCGACCATTGCGAGGACTGCGGCGCCCGGCTTTTAATAACTTGCCCTAATTGCGGCCAGGAACAGCCGCCCTTGGGCGACAAGTGCATCAAGTGCGGCCAGGCGCTTGAGAAGCCGGATAAGTAATAATTTCGTAATTTAGAAATTAAAAATTAAAAATTTTAGCATATGGCTTTACAACCTTTTACCGACAATTTCGCCGACAATTCAACGGAAGCGGGGTTCCAGTTCACTTTCTTTTGCGCCATCTGCAAAGAGGGCTACAAAACAAAGTTCATCGCCTCAAAATCATACAGCAAAGGCAGGTTTTTGAAGGGGCTTGGCGGAATTTTGGGGGCGGCCGCCCAGATAGCGGGCAGATCGGGCATTGGCTACGGGATTGAAAAGGGAACCGACGTCGTCAGTGAAAGATTTTCCGGTATGTCTCCGGAATGGCAAAAAGAGCACGACGCGGCTTTTGAAAGCGCCCAGGTTGAAGCAAAGGCGCATTTTTTCCGCTGTCCAAAATGCACCGCATGGGTTTGTGAAAACGACTGGAACGAACAGGAAGGCCTTTGCACAAGCTGCGGCCCAAGGGAAGCCGTTGAAGTGGCTTCGGCCAGAGCGAAGAAAAAATCCAAGGATATTGCGGCCAAAGCCGAGGCAACCCAGGTTTTCACCGGCCCCATAGAAAGCAAACAAACCCTGTGCCCGGCCTGCGGGAAACCGGCCGGAACAGGCAAATTCTGTATAAACTGCGGGACTTCTTTGAAGCTGGTTGAATGCGCGAAATGCGGAGCGAAAAATCTGGCGGGTACCGGCTTTTGCGGCGAATGCGGGAAAAAGCTTTCAAAATAAATTTCCAATTTACATTAGCTCTAATGGCAAATTTGCGGCAGGCGGGGAGAGTCCCCGCCTGCTTTATTTTCATTATTTTTCAGTTTGATTTGTGAATTAAATTTGGTAAAATGATAGAATATAAAATATGGCAAAAGTAGAAATTCTGGTTAAAGGTTACGCAAAAGAAAAAAACGGGGAAGAGTTTGCTTCCTCCGCAGTTACTTTAATTCAGGAAAATAATCTGAATATGATTGTTGACCCCGGAATGGACAGGGGAGCGTTGTTAGCTGGTTTAGTAGGGGCGGGATTAAAACAAGAAGATATCAATTTTGTCATTGTGACCCATACTCATTTAGACCACTCTCTTTTGGCTGGTATTTTTGAAAATGCTGAAATTTTAGACGATAGCAATGTGTATTTTTTTGACGGCAAGATAGCTGGGCACGAAGGCAAAATTCCGAATACCGGCATAGAAATTATTAAAACACCCGGACATGGCCAATTCCATTGTTCTGTTTTGGTGGAAACAGAGAATTTGGGTAAAGTGGTTATTGCCGGCGATGTGTTTTGGTGGCTAGATGAAGAAGAACAAAAAACAGACAAACAAAGTTTATTGGAGCATAAAGACCCTTATGTAAAAGACGAAAAAGCATTAAAGGAGAGCAGAGAAAAAATTCTAAATCTGGCCGGCTATATTGTTCCCGGGCATGGCGAGATGTTTAAGGTTGGAAAAACGTAAAATGACAAAGCCGGTTAAATTAAAACTGCAAAAAACAATCAGAGTTAAGCCGGCAAAGCCGAGGGTTCGATTTCAATATCAATAAAATTGATGAAACATAAATTTTTCAATAAAGAAATCACCGGAATATTTACGATACCTTCCGGCATTATTTCAACCGAAGTATCGGTGATTGAGAAAATCGCCAAAGAGATTCCTGAAGTCGGTATACTTACTACAAAAAGCATTGGGTTAAAACCAAAAAAAGGAAACAAAGAGCCGATTATAGCGGAGTATGCGCCATTTTCCTTTATTAATGCCGTCGGGCTTTCCAACCCGGGGGTAGAAGAATTTGAAAAAAAACTATCAAAGATAAAAACTCCCGATGATAAATTTTTATTAATATCGGTTTTCGGGGACAGCGTCAATGAATTTAGAGAAATCGCAGAAAGGTTATACAATTGGGCAGATGGTTTTGAATTAAACATTTCCTGCCCCCACTCCGAAAAATATGGTCAGGTCATAGGGCAGGATGAAAAATTAGTGGGAGAGATAACGAAAAAAGTTGTTTCTCTTGGGAAGCCGGTATTTGTTAAGATTTCAGCAGGTTTAAATATCAAAGGGATTGTGGAATGTGTCGTGAGAAAGGGCGCTTCCGGGATAACAGCGATAAACACCAAGGGCCCAGAATTATTTTTGCGCAATAATTCTCCGATTCTTTCCAATAGAACAGGCGGAATTTCCGGGAAGGCGATTTTAGAACTTGGTTTAAAAAGCGTAAAAGAGATAAGGCGCATTACGAACTTGCCCGTGATAGCATGTGGTGGCATTACGACGGCTGAAGATGTGAAAAGCTACAAGCAGGCTGGAGCGGACTTTTTTGGGGTAGGTTCCGCATTAGCGGGAATGAATACAGAAGAAATAAAACAGTATTTCCACCAATTGTTTTTGGATTTAGAAAAAGAAACGAACAACGCGACTGCCCTGTTAAAAGATAAGTTGAGAATGGGATATAAAGAGTATAGAGTAATGGAAAATCAACGAATATCTGAAGATTTATTTATTTTAAAGTTAGATAGCGGCATAAATACAGAAACAGGGCAATTCATTTTTGCTTGGTTGTCGGGAACAGGAGAAAAACCATTTTCTATTTTCGACGATGACCCTTTGACTTTGCTTGTTCAAAAAAGGGGCTGCTTTACGAATGCGTTATCAAAATTAAATAGTGGGGATAATTTATATATAAGAGGACCATACGGAAACTCTCTAAACATAAACGGGAAAATTTTGTTGGTGGGTGGTGGAACCGGTATCGCAGCGCTTTACCTGTTTGCTAAAAGGAATAAGAAAATAACTGCCATATTAGGGGCAAAGGATAAGAATCACTTGCTTTATGCTGAAAGGTTTAAGTTGGTATGTGAAGAACTTTTCTTTGCCACAGAAAATGGCGAAGTGGGTTATAAGGGTTTGGTGACGGATAAATTGGAAGAGATTATAGAGAAAACACGGCCTGAGTATTGCATAAATTGCGGCCCGGAACCTATGGTAAGAAAAGCCATAAAAAAGGAAAGTAAATATATGAATCCGGAGAAAATTTATTCTTCAATAGATTTTTTAACGAAATGCGGGGTTGGCTTATGCGGAAGTTGTGCGACTTCAAAAGGTTATAGAAGCTGTATTGACGGTAATTTTTTAAAAAATGAACAAATTTAAAAACAATTTTTCCATTAAATATGATTGAAAAAACTTTTAACGACAAAAAATATTACGGATTGACCGAAGAAGAATGCAGGAAACTTTTGAAGCTTGGGGGCGAGGCGATAAAGAATACTTATCCCGAAAGCAAACAAGGCTTTTCCGTTGCTTTACCGATAAAATTAAAACTGCAAAAAACAACCAGGGTTAAGCCAGCAAAACCCTTTGCTTTTGACCCGACTTTCCACAAACCCGACCATTTTACCTCGGGGGATAACTACTGGGAGCCGGGCGTTCGCTGGCAAGCCTGGAATTGGCAGGGGAAATGCCTTGGCATTAAGTTTTCAAACAAAGGAACCGCGCTGCCAGTCCGCTTGTTGAAATAAAGATTTACGCCAAAGACAAGTTGGCGGGAGATTTTGTTGATTCACTGGTTGGAGAAATAAAATATCTCTATAATTTTGATTTAGACCTTGCTGATTTTTACAAAATTGTTTTTTGGCCGCAGCCCGGATAATCCCGCGCCGGTTGAAAAACTGCTGAGGCATTTTGGAAAGTACGGAAAATACAAGCAGCTTGTCGTGCACTATATCTGGGAAGATTTGTTCTGGAAAAGAAAAAATGAAAAAATCCCGTGGCTGAAAAAAGAAATCCGCGTTTAACGGCGTGCTGCGCCGTTTTCTTTTTAAAGATATGAAGAAATCAATCTGGGGCAAAGGCGATAAAATTACGCTTTCTGTTCTACGGAAACTAAAACCGCGAGGCGCGTGGCTTGACCTTGCGGCCGGAGACGGACGTTACGCGCCAACGTTGCTTAAAACAGTTAATTCTTTAGTTGTCGCGGATAAGGACAAAAAAATCTTCAAACTTTAAAAACTCGCGTAAGCCCAGAAAACGTCCACAGCAAGACATTGGATATAACGAAAGAACTTCCTTTTCAAAACGAGGTTTTCGATGGTGTTTTCTGTGCCGGAACACTGCACCTTTTTACGTTTAACATCCTGCGACGAATATTTTCTGAAATAAACAGAGTGCTTCGACCGGGAGGCCTCCTGATTTTTGACTTTGCCGTGGACATCAAACGGCAGTATATAAAACCAACAGCCAAAAAGGAAAAGTCGCTGTATTCATACAGAAAAGCAAAGAGTATAATTTTAAAAAACCTAAAGGGCTATCGTATCAACACGAGCAAATCCCGTTTCTTTGACGATTTGTCTGGAACTCCCGGATACTACCGAATCACAACTTGATCAAAATTCTTCTTATAATTAAGATTTACAGTATTCGGCTTGAGTCCTCAAAAAAGCATTATGTTTTATTTGGGGAGTTAAAGATTAAAAAAGGATAAATCCGCCGTTATTTAAAGGAAGAGGTATTGACATTTGTAGTAAATTTATTACACTTGATTATGAAAGTTAGTTTGAGAGAAATACGCAATTATCAAACCGTATCAAACGATATTCCGTTCAGAGAGTGGTTATTTTCGCTCAAAGACAAAAAAGCTCGTGCCGCAATTTATGCGCGGATTGACCGTTTACGTCAGGGAGATTTCGGCGATTATAAAAGTTTGGGAGGGGAGATAAATGAATTAAGAATCCACTACGGCTCCGGTTTCCGTCTTTACTTTGGCGAATTGGGGCATACGATTATCATTTTGCTTTGCGGTGGAGCCAAAAAGTCGCAAAAACGCGACATAAAAAGAGCCGAAGAATACTGGCAAGACTTTAAAAATCGCAATTTATGAACAAAAAATTATACAACAGAATATTAAGAAACACCGCCAGCTATCAGGAAATGTTCACAAATGACTTGAAAGATAAAGAGTTCGCCCGAATTTATCTTGAAGCCGCTTTTGGAGAATATCAAAAAGACGGCAACACCAATGCTTTGTTATTGGCGATGAAAGATGTGGCTCAAGCTCAGGGCGGAGTTGGCAAGTTAGCTAAAAAAACCACTATCAGTCGTGAACATCTTTACGATATTTTGGCGAGTAAACATAACCCTCGTTTGGACAATTGGCTGAATATTATTTTAGGACTCGGTTTTCGTATTCGTTTGGAATCGCAAGATGCCGTTGTTTAAAACAAACAAAAATTATGCAACACAACCGACAAAAATATCTTGAAGCAATAAAGGCCCAGCTGGAGCCGAACATTTTTAACCATTCCTTGGCTTTGGAGGCGTGTATGGGAGCGATTTACGATTATTTGCAGGAAAAAGGGGAATTGAAAGCAGAGGAGCCGGCAAAAGAAGAGTGGTGCTTGGCCGGACTAATCCACGACGCTGATTTTGGCGGCGAGTTTAAAGCCGAGCATCCGCGAAAAACCAAAGAAGCCTTGGCCAAATACGGCTTGGAGTTGCCGGAAGTTTTGGAAAAAATCGTTAAAGCGCACGCTCCCGAGCTGACCGGAGTCAAGCCCGTTTCCAAAGCCCAGTGGGCGATAATGTGCGCTGACAGCCTGACCGGCCTAATCGCGGCCGTGGCTTTTATTTATCCTTCCAGAAAGCTGGCCGATGTGAAGTTGTCTTCGGTTTCAAAAAGATTTTTAAAAGAGCCGAAATTTGCCGCGGGCACCCGAAGAGACGAAATAGCTTTGGCTGCCAGGCCCGACGGTTTGAACATACCAGTGGAAAAATTTATCGAGATTTGCCTTGCGGCAATGCAAAGCATTGCCGGACAAATCGGGCTTTAACAAATATGTCCTATATCAATTCAGCGCATTTTGGCGAAATTATAATTGACAATAAAAAATACGGCCAGGTTTTGATTATTGGCGGAAACGTTTCGGAAAGAAACACGGCAAAACTGGAAAGTATCTACGGCTCAACTCATAAAATAGGGGATTGGGAGGTTAAAGAGCTTGTTGGCGGCCAGCCTGACACGATTATCGTTGGCACGGGCTGGGATGGCGCTTTGGAGGTAGGCGGCGAGCTGAAAGAAAAAGCGCGAAGTTTTGGCATTAAGCTTATTGTAGAGAAAACACCGCAGGCAATGCAATCGTTTAACCAAAAAGCGCAATCCAATAAAAAGGTTAACGCTTTAATCCATACTACATGTTAATCAATGTTTTATGGCTAAAACAATCATTATTTTTATCGTTATTATAATTGTCGCTGCTGCTGGAACCGGCGGTTATTGGGTTTGGCATAAAAGCCAAAAAACAACAATTACCGCAAGTCCGGTCCAGCCAGCTGAAAGCTCGATGGAAAACCAAATAAACAACAACCAGAACGACAGCCAGCCCGTTTTTAAAATATCCAGCACTTCGTTTGGCAACAACGACGTTTTGCCTGTAAAGTTCACCTGCGACGGAACAAACGTAAATCCTGAAATCAACATTGAGGGGGTGCCTGCCAACGCGCAAGGTTTGGCTTTGGTGGTGAACGACCCGGATGCTCCGGCCGGAAATTTTATCCACTGGCTGGTTTGGAATATTCCCGCTTCAACGCAAAAAATAGCGGAAAATTCAACGCCAGGCAAGAGCGTGGTTGGCGTGAACGGTTTTGGCAAAAATAAATACTCGGGTCCCTGCCCGCCTAGGGGCTCGTCGCACCGCTATATTTTTACGCTTTACGCCTTGGACAGGGCGCTGGACATACCAGGCAGCAGCAATAGCATTAATGCGGCAACAACAAACCATATTATTGCCAAAGCAAGGTTAACGGCTGTTTATAAAAGAGAATGAAACAAAACACCAAACAAACGTTAAAATACTTTTGGCAGGCGAGCAGCCGGTATAAAATCTCGGTGTTTTTTATTTTTGTTTCGGTTGTCGGGGGCTCTTTGGCCGGAATGATAACCCCGCTTTTTTTCCGGGAATTTTTTAACGTGCTGGCTGCCGGGCTGGACAAAGTTTTGGCCGTTAAGCAGCTGGTTAAAATTTTAATTTTCATAGCCGGCGTGAGTTTGGTTGAATGGGCTTTTTGGAGGGTGTCCGGGTTTATAACCGTGCATTTTCAGTCCCGGGTAATCGCCGACCTTAACAACCAGTGCTTTGAATATCTGCACAAACATTCTTATTCGTTTTTCAACAACAGTTTTGTAGGCAGCCTGGTTAAAAGGGTGAAATGGTTCGGCAAAGCGTTTGAGCACATTGCCGATAAAATTTGTTGGAATATTCTGCCCTTGACGGTAAGCATCGTGGTTGCCACTTGGATTTTGCTGAAAAGGAACATCTGGCTGGGGCTTGGCATTTTGGCCTGGACCGCGGTTTTTTTGATTTTGAACTGGCTTTTTGCCCGGTACAAGTTGAAATACGACATTGAAAGGGCCAGCAAAGAAACCGAAACAACCGCTGTTTTGGCGGATACCATCACCAACAACGCGAACGTCACTTTGTTTGGCGGCTATCAAAGGGAAGTGAAACTTTACCGACAGGTAATGGAGGCCTGGCGGAAAATCACAAAATTTTCCTGGAATTTGAGCACGTGGTTTGAGGCGTTGCAGGGCCTTTTGGTAAGCGCTTTTGAGATAGGGGTTTTTTACGCCGCCATTGTTTTGTGGCAGAGAAACGTTTTGACTTTGGGCGATTTTATTTTGGTGCAGGCTTACCTGATAACTATTTTTAACCGGGTGTGGGATTTCGGCAAGGTTGTAAGGACAATTTACGAAAGTCTGGCTGACGCAGAGGAAATGACCGTTATTTTGCAAACCCCCCATGAAATTCAGGACATTCCCAAAGCCAAAAAGCTGGTTGTCTGCGAGGGTAGAATTGAATTCAAAAACGTTGATTTTTACTACCACCAAACCAGAATGGTTCTGCGGAATTTCAATTTTGTTGTTTTGGGCAAAGAAAAGGTGGCTTTAATCGGGCCTTCGGGCGCGGGGAAAAGCACGGTGGCGAAGCTGGTTTTGCGTTTGCACGACGTTTCGGCCGGAGAAATTTTAATTGACGGGCAGAACATCGCCAAAGTCGCGCAGGAATCCCTGAGGCAAAACATTGCCTTTGTGCCCCAAGACCCGATTTTGTTCCACCGGACGTTGATGGAAAACATCAGGTACGGCCGGCCCCAGGCCGTTGACCAGGAAGTTATCAAAGCAAGTAAAATTGCCCATTGCCACGAATTTATCAGGGATTTGCCGCAGAGATACGCCACTTTTGTAGGCGAGCGGGGAATAAAACTGTCGGGCGGGGAGCGCCAGAGAGTGGCCATTGCCCGGGCAGTTTTGAAAAATTCTCCGGTTTTGATTTTGGACGAAGCCACCTCCAGCCTGGATTCCGCTTCGGAAAAACTAATTCAGGAAGCGATAACCGAGCTGATGAAAAATAAAACCGTGGTTATCATTGCCCACCGGCTTTCAACCATACGCAAAATGGACAGGATTGTGGTGATTGACAACGGCGGCATAACCGAGCAGGGCACCCACCACCAGCTTGCCCGGATAAAGGAGGGCCAGTACAGAAAGCTTTGGGAATTGCAGGCCGGCGGCTTCAAATAAGTGCGCGCATATTAGATTTTTAATCATATGGATTCATACAAAATAATGTCGTTTTGCATTCTGCTTATCGCGGTTTTCGCTATCGTGGCGTTTTTCAGCAAATAAGCGGGGCATCCGTTAAGCTTTCCGGCAACTCGCTTACCGGAGGTTTTTTGTTGCGCAAAAACATTGAAAGTAGTAGAGTAAAGTAATGGAAACAAAAAAACAAAACAAACAGCCGCTGGCTGACAGGATGAGGCCCGAAACGCTGAACGATTTTTTGGGCCAGGATGAAATCGTTGGGCAGGGCAAGCTTTTGCGGGAAGCGATATCTCAGGATAAAATTCCGTCAATGATTTTCTGGGGGCCGCCGGGCAGCGGCAAAACAACCTTGGCTTTGATAATCGCCGGACAAACCCGGGCCGATTTTATCAGGTTCAGCGCGGTAACGTCGGGCTTAAAGGATTTGAGAGAAGTGATTAAAAAAGCCAAAACAAACGAATGGCAGAGCAAACGGACCGTTTTGTTTATTGATGAAATCCATAGATGGAACAAAACCCAGCAAGACGCCCTGCTCCCTCACGTGGAAAACGGGCTGATAACTTTAATCGGCGCCACCACCGAGAACCCGAGTTTTGAAGTGCGGGGCGCTTTGTTATCCAGATGCCGTGTTTTTGTGCTCAAACAACTGACTAACGGGCAGATTGCCAGCATTTTACAGCGGGCGATAAAAGACAAAGACAGGGGGTTGGCCGATTTGAATTTGCAGATAGAAAACGATGTTTTAAGTAAAATCGCGCAAATGTCAAATGGTGATCCGAGAATTGGCTTGAACGTTTTGGAGTATGCTTCAAGCATTTCCCGAAAAATAACTTTTGCGATTGTTAAAGAGGCGTTTCAGAAATCGTATTTGCTTTACGACAAAGACGGCGACGAGCACTACAACATTATTTCCGCTTTGCACAAGTCAATGAGAGGGGGAGACGCCAATGCCGCTTTGTATTGGCTTTCAAGAATGTTGGAAGCCGGGGAGGACCCGCTCTATATCGCCCGGAGGCTTATCAGGTTCGCTTCAGAAGATATCGGTTTGGCAAATTCAAAGGCGTTGGAGCAGGCGGTAGCGGCTTTTACCGCGTGCCACTACATCGGCCCGCCTGAATGCAACGTTATTTTAGCCCAGGTTGTTGTTTACAATTCGTTGTGCAAAAAATCCAACGAGCTTTACATTGCTTACGGAAAAGCCAAAAAAGACGTGGAGGATTTCGGCAACTTGCCTGTGCCTTTGCATATACGCAACGCCCCGACAAAGCTGATGAAAGACCTGGGCTATGGCAAAGATTACAAATACAGCCCCAATTACAATTACCAGGAACAGCAGGAATATTTTCCCGAGCAATTAAAGGGCAGAAAATATCTGAAATTTTGAATCTTATGAAAGAGAAAAAACTTACTTTTAATTTGTGGCTTAATATTGTTTTGGCTATTGCCTTGATTTTGGCTTTGGTTTTTTATTACGCGAAAATCGTGGCAGTGAGCCAGACGGTTTTTATTGCGCTGTCGTTTGCCGGGCTTTTGCCTGTTCTAGCGAACATTGCTGTTTCTTTTAAGAAAAAGAAAATGGGCATTGATTTTTTGGCTTTGGTGGCTTTGGTTTTCGCTTTTCTTGCCGGGGAATGGAGACCGGCGGCTTTTATCAACTTGATGCTGGTTTTTGCCCGTATTTTTTCTTTATGGACGGAACAACGGGCCAAAAACATTGTCGAGCTTTTGTTCAAATACCGGCCGGAAAAAGCAAAAATTGAAAGAGATGGCAAGGTTGTTGAAATACTGGTTGACGAAATAAAAATAGGGGATTTGGTTGTCATTGAAGCGGGTGACAGGGCTCCGGTTGACGGGCCGGTTATTTCGGGCCAGGCAAGCTTAAACGAGTCGGCCATCACCGGCGAAAGCGAGCTCTCTGTTAAAAAAGCGGGAGATTATGTTTTAAGTTCCTCGCTGAACGAGTCCGGGTCTTTGGTGATAAAAGCCAAAAAAACCGGCGGGGAAAGCCTGGTCGCAAAAATTATCGCTTTGGTGAGCCAGGCAATCGGCAAAAAAGGCCAAAAGGAAAGGCTGGCGGGGAAATTCACTTTTTGGTATGTTTTTGCCACTTTGGTTTTGGGGGCCGGCCTTTGGTTTTTATGGGGCAGTTCCGATATGGTGCTTTCAGTGCTTCTGGTGGCCTGCGCCGACGACATTGCCGTGGCTATTCCTCTGGCTTTGACCGTGGCAATGGTCAAAACAGCCCAAAGGGGCGTTTTGGTGAAGGGCGGGGGAGCGGTTGAGAATCTGGCGGATATTAAATTTTTCATTTCCGACAAAACCGGCACTCTTACCCTGGGCCGGCCGAAAGTAAAAGAAATAAAAACAGCGGGCTCTGTCAGTGAAAAAGATTTTCTGGTTATGGCGGGCAGCCTGGCTTCGGTGTCGCACCATCCGGTTAACCAGGCGATTATCCGTTTTTTAAACCATAAACAGGTGGGTTCGCTTGTTCCCGAAGAATTCAATGAAATTCCCGGGGAGGGGATTGCGGCGAAAATCAGCGGCAAAAAAGTTTTCTGCGGCAAGATTGATTTTTTATCGGAGCAGGGAGTCGTTATGAGCGAAAGCGATTTGCAAACTGCAAACGATTATTATCAGAAAGGTTTCAGCTTGGTCGGTTTTGCCCGAGAAAATGAATTTTTGGGTTTTATCGCGCTGGAAGACGAAATCAGGCCGAAAACAAAAGAGGTCATAGAAGCCACGAAAAAACTGGGGGTGAAACAATGGTTTGTTTTGACCGGCGATAACCGGGCGGCGGCGCAAAAAGTGGCTGGCGAGCTCGGCATTAAAAATTTTTACGCCGGGCTGAAACCGCAGGACAAACTGGCTGTTATTGAAAAAATCAAAAAAGAAAACAAAGGAGTTGTGGCAATGATGGGCGACGGGGTCAACGACGCTGCCGCCCTTGCTTTGGCCGACGTGAGCGTGGCAATGGGCAAAATCGGCTCGGACGCCGCCATTGAAACGGCCGACATCGCTTTAATGAACGACGACTTGCGCAAACTGCCCCAGGCAATGTCCGTTGCCAAAAGCGCGGTGAAGATTATCAAACAAAATTTCTGGCTCTGGGGGGTTATCAATTCCGTGGGTTTTGTTTTGGTGTTTGCCGGAGTTCTCCACCCCCAGGAAGCGGCTTTGTATAATTTTCTTTCCGATTTTATCCCGATAGCCAACGCTTTCAGGGTAAGGTAGCCATGCAAACTTATAATTATATTTATTTCCGCTTATCAGTCAAGATTATGAGGCTTGACTTATTAGCATTCCTGTAATTTAATGATGTTGAGGTTGCATAAAGCCCAACCGTTTTGGGTTTTTTATTTTGTTTGTCCAGGAACAGGTTATGGTGTCGCCAAGCATATCAATCAAAGCGGAAGAAATTTTTCAGGCGGGCGGTTTCGCTCTTTCCAATTCTTTTTTGTTGCTGATTATCGTTTGCTGTTTGCTTGCCGTTTTGGCCCTGGTTTTCAAAAAACAGTTCACTTTGATTCCGGAAAAATTCCAGGCAATAGTTGAAATCGGCGTTGAAAAAATGCTCGGGCTGATGGATTCCTGCCTGGGTTCTAGGGTGCAATCGGAGAAATATTTGCCTTTTATCATTACCATTTTCGTTTTTATCTTGTTCGCGAACCTGGCCGGTCTTTTCCCCGGAGTTGGCTCCATCGGCTGGAAGCACGGAGACGAATTCAAACCTTTTTTAAGGGCGCCCACAGCCGACATTAACTTTACTTTGGCTCTGGCTTTGATTTCCGTTATCCTGACCAACATTTTCGCTTTCCGGGAAATAGGTTTTAGCCATCACGCCGCCAAGTTCGTCAATTTTAAGGGACCGATCCAGTTTTTCGTGGGGATACTGGAGTTAATTTCCGAGCTTTCCCGGGTTGTTTCTTTCACTTTCCGGCTTTTTGGCAACATTTTTGCGGGCGAGGTTTTGCTTTTGATTGTCTCGGTTTTGCTGCCTTTGGCCGGCCCCATTCCGTTTTTCTTTTTGGAGATATTCGTCGGGTTTATACAGGCGTTTGTTTTTGCTATGCTTACTTTGGTTTTCCTGGGGCTGCATTTGCAGCACGGAACACTGGAAGAAAACCATCAATTTAATAAGGTCGAAAAATTAAAAATTAAAAATTAAAAATTATTTAAAGAATATGGACGTAGAATCAATGCGGTTATTAGCCACAGCTTTGGTTATGGCTTTTGGGGCCGTTGGCCCGGCTTTGAGCATCGGTTTTATCGGCGCCAAGTCGGTTGAAGCAATGGGCAGAAACCCGGAAGCGGCTCCAAAAATTCAGACAATGGCCATTTTAGCCATTGCTTTTTGCGAAGCAATTGCCATTTACGCTTTGGTCATCGCTTTAATTGAAAAGTTCGTTTAAGGCCGGACAATAATGGGAGATTTTGTTCAACAATTCGGCGTCAATTGGAAGCTTTTGCTGAGCCAGATAGCGAGTTTTTTCGCCCTGTTTTTTTTGCTTAAATTTTTGGTTTTAAAGCCCGTGCTCGGCGCTTTAAAAACGAGAAAAGAAAAAATTGAAGAAGGGCTGGCAAAAGCGAAAGAAGCCGATGTCCGCCTGGAAGAAGTCGGCGTAATCGCAAAAAACAAATTAAAACAGGCGGAAAACGAAGCCCAGAATGTTCTGCACGAAGTAAAACAAAAAGCCAAAACAATAGAAAATGACCTGCTGCAAAAAACCGCCCAGAAGCAAAACGAGGCGCTGAAAAAAATCGACGCACTTTATTTGGGCAAACAGCAAGAAATGGAAACAGCCATACAGGCAAAAGCCGTTGAGCTGGTAAAAAACATTGCGGCAAAAACCGTTGGGCTCTCTCCCGAAGCGATTGACGGAAAGCTGGTTGACAGGGCAATTGATTTATTGAAAAAAAATGCCGAAATATCATCCTAAAATTTATTCCCAGGCCCTGGGTTTTTTGCTGGGACAGGCAAAAAACCCAGCCAGCCAGGAAAAAACAATCGATAATTTTTTGCTTTTGGTCAAAAAAAACCGCGACCAAAAATGCCTGAAAAAAACGCTGTTTTTTACCGAAAAGTTTTTGCTCAAAAAATTCGGTTTGAACAAATTTACGGTTGCCAGCGCCAGAGAATTGTCCGTTGGGCAAAAAAAGGCGATCGGAGCCGCTATAAAGGAAGAAGGCCGCCTGGACTGGCAGATTGAACCGAAGCTAATTGCCGGGCTGAAAATCACAAAAAACTACAACCAGGAATTAAACTTGTCGTTTAGCCATTTACTTGGTAAACTGTTCAATTAGTATGTCTTTTGCAATTATTGAAAAATTAAAAAAAGCCATTGCCGATTATAAAGACGATGCCAACTGGCAGGAGGTCGGTTCTGTGGTTGAAGTTGGGGACGGAATCATTAAGGTTATGGGGCTGGATAACTTGATGAACCAGGAAGTCGTTCTGGTGGAAAGCGGCGGGAAAGCGGTTTTGGCTTTGGCTTTGAATTTGGAAGAAGATTCGGTCGGCTGTTTGTTGCTGGAAGAAACAGAAGCGGTTAAGGCCGGGGACAGCGTCAAACGCACCAAACAAATACTTTCCATTGCCGTTGGCAATGAAATTTTAGGCAGAGTGGTAAGCCCCCTGGGCAGCCCCTTGGACGGGCAGGGCGAAATTTTCCAGGAAAAAAGCGAAACTGTTTTTCAGGCTTTGGAAAACAAAGCGCCTTCGGTTTTGGACAGAGAATCGGTTAAAAAACCGCTGCACACGGGCGTGAAAGTGATTGATTCAATGATTCCCGTTGGCAGAGGACAGCGAGAGCTGATTATCGGCGACCGGCAAATCGGCAAAACCGCCCTGGCCATAGACACCATCATTCATCAGCAGTTTGACAACCCCGACAATCCGATAATATGTATTTACGTCGCCGTGGGCCAGAAAGAATCAAAAATCGCCAAAATAATTGAAACTTTGCGCCAGAACAACGCTCTTGGTTATTCGGTGGTGGTGTCCGCTCCGGCTTCCAGCCCGGCCGCCATGTGGTATCTGGCGCCTTTCGCAGGCGCGGCAATAGGCGAATATTTCAGGGACAGGGGCAAAGACGTCTTGGTGGTTTATGACGATTTAACCAAACATGCCTGGGCTTACCGCCAGATATCCCTTCTTTTGAAAAGGCCGCCGGGCAGAGAGGCTTATCCGGGCGACATTTTCTATCTGCACTCGCGGCTCCTGGAAAGAGCCGCCAAAATGTCATTGGAAAAGGGCGGAGGCTCTTTGACCGCCCTGCCCATTATTGAAACGCAGCTGGGGGACGTTACCAGCTATATTCCCACAAACGTCATTTCAATCACCGACGGGCAAATTTACCTGGAAAGCGATTTGTTTTATCAGGGTGTAAGGCCCGCTCTGAGTATCGGGCTTTCGGTGTCGCGGGTCGGCTCGGCCGCCCAAACCAAGGCAATGAAAAAAGTGGCGGGAAAATTGCGGCTTTTGCTGGCCCAGTTCAGGGAATTGCAGGCCTTCGTGCAGTTTTCTTCCGACGTGGACGAAACAACCAAAAAGCGGATAAAACAGGGCCAGACATTAACCGAAATTTTAAAGCAAAACGATTTAAGCCCGATGCCGTTTGAAAAGCAGGTTGCGGTTTTATACGCGGCCTTGAACGGACATTTTGACAATTTGGAACTTAACCAGGTTAAGTCCGCAGAAGAAAAGCTTTTGGAGCATTTGGAAACTTTCAGCCAGGAAATTTTGGAGGAAATAAAAACTACGGGCGATTTGGTTGAAAGCACGGAACAAGGGTTAAAAAAAGCAATTACCAATTTTATGTCGAAACAATAATTTTATTCGCAGCATTCGGATAAATTCGTAGATTAGGATTATATTTTATGGAGTCAACGCAAATTTTGAAAAAACGGCTGAAAACCGTGGCCAATATCTGCCATATAACCAAAGCAATGGAACTGGTGGCGGCCACCAAAATGCGCAAATCGCAGGAAATTGCCATAAATTCCAGGCCTTACAGCTTAACCGCCCTTGATTTGCTGGCGAATTTATCGCGCCAGCAAATACCAGAAGAAAAAATGCCGCTGATTTTGGAAAAAAGGCCTGTTAAAAAAACCCTTCTGGTCCTCTCCGGGTCGGACAAGGGGCTGGTCGGCTCGTTTAACAGCAATGTTTTCAGAACTTTTGAGAATTATTTGAAAGAAAATAAAATCGACTTAAAAAGTAACGATTATTTGTGCCTGGCTGTTGGCGAAAAATCCTTCAATTTTCTGCAAAAAAAATCGGCAAATATCATCGATAAATTCACGAGAACGGGCGATTTCGTTTCAATAGAACAAACCCGGCCAATCGCCGATTTTCTGATTGAAGGATTTTTACAAAAGCGGTTTGACGAAGCTGTTCTGTTTTCAATGAATTTCCAGTCGGCTTTTTACCAAAAACCGATAGCCCAGAAGATTTTTCCGGTTGATTTTGAAAACATCAAAAAAACTTTCAGGGATATCATTCCCCAAAGCGGCAGGTTTGCCGATTTGCTCAAAGAAAAAAATATTTCTTCGGGTGGTGAGTACGGTCGAACCATTTTGGCAGACGATTCTTCAATTTATGATTTTGAGCCGTCTTTGGAAAAAACAATTGATGAATTGACGCGCCATTTGATAAAAATGCACGTTTATCATTTGATTTTGGAGGCAAACGCGTCGGAACACTCTTCCAAAAGAATGGCAATGAAAAACGCTTTTGACAACGGCAAAGAGCTTTCCGACAAGCTCGTTATTTCGTACAATAAATCGCGCCAGGCCGCCATTACCAACGAGTTGATAGAAATCAACGGCGCCAGCCAATTATGAGCCGGCGAATTTAACCATTATATTTTTATGCAAGGAAAAATCACGCAAATTATCGGCCCGGTTGTTGATGTGGAATTTCCCGAGGGCGAACAGCTGCCTGAAATTTTTACGGCTTTGAAAGCGGATAACCAGGGCAAAGTTTTAATTTTGGAAGTGATTGAGCCTTTGTTGGTCGAAGC
>JAMCXQ010000035.1:0-7147 GCA_023474835.1 Patescibacteria group bacterium
AATTCCCAACCAGCCCCGGTTCTCTTAGTAATATTGTATGGAAAGGTAATAGTATTATTCTGGCAGGATTTTCCAGTTCTTTTGTGTATTTTTATCTGGGTGGCGTTGGGAATTGGGCTGGTAGCTTATCAAACAACCTCTATGACAGAAATTGGCATTATGTTACTTACATTTATGATAAAGCTGGTGGAGCTAATAATATGAAATTTTTCATTGATGGTGTTGTAAAATTGCAAACAACATATACTGGTTCTATAACGGCTGATACAAGTAATCTTGTAATAGGAAAGTCAGCGAATTATAGATTTAACGGTCTCATTGACGACGTGCGCATATACAGCGCGGCGCTTACTCAGGCCCGAATTGAACAGCTTTACGCCCAGGGCCTTGAAACCCACCAGAACTTGGCGATTAAATGAAGCGCTGTTGAAGTCCGATTTCAACAAGCTTGTTGAAATCGGACTTCAACAGCTATATTTATGTTTGATGTAATTACCTTCGGGTCGGCCACCTGCGACATCTTAACCGAGTTGCCCTCTGGCGCAAAAGAAAACGGCGAGAGCCGAAAGATTTGTTTCGCTTTGGGCGAGAAGATTTTTCTTGGCGAGCCGCGGTTTTTCAGCGGAGGAGGCGGCACAAACACGGCTTGCAGTTTTGCCAATTTCGGTTTAAAAACCGCTTATTGGGGCAAAGTCGGCAATGATTTATTTGGTGAAGCCGTAATAAACGATTTGAAAAGATTTAAGGTATCCGACAAGCTTTTGATTAAAGACAGAAGCTATCCAACCGCCCTGTCAATTATTTTGTCGTCTGAGGAGCAAAGAGACCGCGTTATTCTGGTTCACCGGGGCGCCTGCCATTTTTTAACAAAACCGGAAATTCTCGGCAACAAAATCACGGCCGCGCCTTTTGCCAAATGGTTTTACATAGCCCCTCTTTACGGACAGTCAACGGATGTTTTAAGGCCGGTGGTTGAGCTGGCCAAAAACAGCAACGCCAAAGTAGCCATGAATCCCAGCGGTGAACAAATAGAAAAAGGCGGGGCTGATTTTGAAGCGGCTGTCGCCCTATCCGATGTTTTGCTCATGAACATGGAAGAAGCGAAACATTTTACCAAAATTGATGCAAACGATGACATCATCATTATGAAAAAAGCAAGAGATTTTTGCCCGGGCATCGTGGTGATTACCAAAGGCAAAGAAGGGGCTTTAATCGGCAGCCAACAGGATATCTGGCAGGCAGAGGCGGATAGGGCAGAATTCAAAGAAGCCACCGGCGCGGGGGACGCTTTTGCCTCCGGCTTTGTGGCCGGTCTTTTCTTGCAAAATAAAATAGATTACGGTATCATATTGGGTATGGCAAACTCAGCGGGCTGCGTGAGCCGGGCAGGAGCCAAAAACGGTTTGCTTGCGAAAAAAGATTTGAATAATCTGCCGCAGGTGGCAATTAAAAAAATTTAAATTATGGCAAAAATTATTTTAGACAGAACGCAATGCATTGGCTGCGGCACTTGCTGGGCTTTGTGCGGCAAATATTTTGAAATGGCCGAAGACGGGAAATCGCGCTTGGCAGGGGCAAAAAGGGGCGATAAAGAGGAGCTGGACATCGCGCAAACAGATTGCGCGGTGGAAGCGGCCGAGGCATGCCCGGTGCAGTGCATAGAGATAAAATAAATTTTTAATTACCATTATGCTTTTACTTCAAGCAACAATAAGAGATAAAAAAGAAAATCCGGCCGGACTGAGAAAACAGGGCTTTTTGCCTGCTGTTTTGTACGGCGAGGGTGTTAAGGACGTTCTTTTGAAAGTTGGCGAAAAAGATTTTCAGAAAATTTTCAAAGAGGCGGGGGAGTCCTCTTTGGTGTCTTTGCAGACGGGCGACAAAAAGCTGGATGTTTTGATACACAGCCTGAGCAAAAATCCCGTGAGCGGCAGAATTGAGCACGTTGATTTTTATCATCCTTCCGTCAGGAAAAAAGTGTCCGCTGAAATACCTCTGGTTTTCATCGGCGAGCCGCCGGCGGTCAAAAAATTCAACGGCGTTTTAATCAGGGAAATGCAGGCTTTGGATGTGCGGGGATTAGCTGCAAAACTTCCGCGGGAAATCGTTGTGGACGTGGGCGGGCTTGAAAACATTGAAGACAAAATTTACGCGGGGGATTTGGTTTTGCCCGAAGGCGTGGAGCTGGCCAAACATTCAAACGAAATCGTCGCTTTGGTGGTGCCCATGAAAGAGGAAAAAATTGAAAAAGAAGAAAAGCCGGCCGAGGAACCCGCAACCCCCGTTGAGGCGGCGGCTTCCGAACAAAAAGAAAAAGAGTAATATTTATCCAATGCCACTGGTTAAAAAAACGCAAGGTTTTGTTTTCGCCTGCTGTTTCATCGCGGCGTTTTTTGTCTGGAGTTTTTTCGCTTTCGCCCAGAACGAGGAAGATTGCTCTATGGATAAAATAGAGCAGGCGGAAACGGCCTTTACGCGGGACGATTATCAGGCGCTTTTGGAAAAATGCAAGAAGTTTTACGAAGACAAGACCAAAGAGATGGAAAAAAGCGTAGGCAAAACCGCCGCGGAAAAAAAGGAGCTGGCTTCGGCCATCGCCGGCCTTAAAAGCAAGATTGGGGGCATTGACAAAAAAATAAGCCAGGCGAATTCAATGATCAAGGACTTAACCGCGCAAATCCAAAACACGCAAACATCCATTGAAAAAACAATCGGCCAGATAGGGGAGATGCAAAGGCGGCTGGGCAACCTTTTGCAAATGAGGCAGGAAGAAGACAAAAAATCAACCCTGGAAATACTTTTGGCCGACGGCACCCTTTCCGGTTCCTTTGACGATTTGATGGCTTTGGAATCAATAAACGTCAATGTGCAGGATTTGCTCAAAGACGTCAAAAAACTAGAAACAAACCTGGAATCGCAAAAATCCGACATGGACTCCGAAAAAAAGAGTTTGGAAAACGTGGTCGTGGCGCAGATGCTCAGCAAAAAAGAAACAACCAAACAGAGACAGGAGCAGGAAAAGCTTTTGCAGTTCACTGAAAAGGAATACCAGAAATATTTGTCCGAACAAAAAGACGCCAAGGAAAAGGCAACGAAAATCGGCAACCTGCTTTTCGCCCTGCTTGAAGTGCCCGAAGGAGGCATTCAGTTTGAAGACGCCGTGGCTTTAGCCAAATCCACGGCGGGCCAGGTGGGGGTGAGGCCGGCGTTTTCTTTGGCGATTTTGTGGCAGGAAACCCGAATCGGCCAGTTAAAAGGCGGCTGCTATCTGAAAAACGCTTCAACGGGCGACGGCGTTTACATAAAAAGCGGAAATTCTGCCCCAAAAACAATGAGCCCGACAAGAGACGTGCCGGTTTTCTTGAGCCTGGTCTCTTCCTTACAGGGGTTGAACTACTTAAAAACCGACGCTTTCTCAACGCCGGTTTCCTGCTGTATGTTCAAAGACGGCAAGCCCTATGGCTGGGGAGGAGCAATGGGCCCGGCCCAGTTCATACCTTCAACCTGGGCTTTGTACGCCGATGAGCTGGAAAAAGTAAGCGGCCACGTTGCCAGTCCCTGGAACATCAAGGATTCTTTTTTCGCCAACGCCATTTATTTGAAGGATTTGGGGGCCGGCGCGCAGAACTACGACAGGGAGTTGAACGCCGCCCTACGCTATTTTGGCTGCTCCAACACCTGGTGCAAAACGAACTATGGCCGGCCGGTGATGGCCGCTGCCAACTGTTTCCAGGATTATATGGAAAAAAACGAAATGTCAGCCGCTTGCCGCGATTTGATTTTCTAAATAATCGCAAATCTTTTCAAGCGAGCCGTTCATTATTTTGTCAATGTTATGCCAGGATTTGTTGACTCTATGGTCGGTTATTCTGTCCTGGGGGAAATTATAGGTTCTGATTTTTTCCGCCCTATCCGCGTCGCCGATTTGCGCTCTTCTTTCCTGGGTTATGGCACCTTGCAGTTTTTCTTTTTCCTGGGCGATAAGCCTTGCCTGCAGAATCGTTAAGGCAGCCCTTTTATTGTCTTCCAGGCTCCTTTCCGCCTGCGAAGCGACAACCAGGCCCGACGGGATGTGGGTTAAACGCACGGCGGTCTGGCGTTTGTTGACGTATTGCCCGCCCGGGCCCGATGCCTTGAAAAAATCCATTTTTATTTCCGAGTGGTTGATAGTCAAATCGTTTTCTTTGGGTTTTTGCAGAACAGCCACCGAAACGGTTGAGGTGTGCACCCTGTTGCTTTTTTCGGTTTGGGGCACTCTTTGCACGCGGTGCACGCCCGCTTCGTTTTTCAGCTTGGACATGCAGTTTTCCCCCCGCACTTCAAAAACGATTTGTTTCAGGCCGGAGAGCTCGGTGCGGCCCGAATCCAAAATTTCCAAGCGCCAGCCCATGTTCAAAATGTATTTTGAATACATTTTGAACATATCCGCGGCAAACAAGGCGGCTTCTTCCCCGCCCGCTCCGGCCCTGATTTCCATAATGATTGATTCTTGCATATATTGGCCATAGTTCTTTTTCCTCTTGATTTTTTCAAGATAAAAAGCTATATTTTGTTATCGGCATGAAAAAAGACATTCATCCAAAATATTATTCTTGTGCAAAAGTCCATTGCGCGTGCGGCAATGTTTTTGAAGTTGGCTCAACCCAGGAAATAATCGAAACCGAGGTTTGCTCGAAATGCCATCCTTTTTACACCGGCAAAGAAAAAATAATCGACACGGCCGGCCGGGTGGAAAAATTCAAAGAGCGGCTTGCCCGTAAAAAAACCGCCCCCGTCAAAACCAACGGGGCAAGAAAAACGAAAAACAAAAAAACTGAAACAATAACATCATAATCATTTATGGCTTTTAAGGATTACAAAAACAATTCAGCGGCCGGAGAGGAAGAGGGGGACGGCGATTTTGTTTTTGAAGAAAAAGACGAAAAAACAAAATCTTTCCTGGGGGCGTTCGGCATTGACGTTCAGGAAATGATCGCCTGCGGCTTGCATCTGGGGCATCGCACCTCCAAGCTTAATCCCAAAATGTCCGAGTTTGTTTTGGGCATTAAAAACACCGTTCATATCTTTGACTTGGACAAAAGCGCCCTGCTGCTGGGGGCGGCGCTGGAATTTATCGCCCAGACGATGAAAAACAACGGCAATATTCTGGTCGTTGGCACCAAGCCGCCGCTCAAAGAACTGGTCAAATCCGCGGCAAAAGAATGCGGCTTGTCCTATGTGGTGGAGAGGTGGCTGGGCGGCGCTTTTACGAATTTTGAAGTTATCGCCAAAAGAGCGCAGAGATATAAAAATCTTTTGTACCAGAAAGAAAGCGGCGAGTTTGAAAAATACACGAAAAAAGAAAGGATAAAAATTGAAAAAGAGCTGCAAAAAATGGGCAAAAAGTTCGAGGGTCTAGCGGATTTAACCAAAATGCCCGAAGCGGTTTTCGTTTGCGACTCGGTAAGGGACAAGCTTGTTTTGAAAGAAGCGAAGATGAAAAAAATCAAAACAATCGCCATCGTTGACACGAACGCCGACCCCTCGCTTGTCGATTATCCCATACCGGTTAACGACGACGCGATTTCCTCGGTAAAATACGTGCTGGATAAAGTGAAGGAAACCGTTTTGAAAAATAAAAAATAAAACTATTTTTTTATGGAAAACTTGGAATTATTAAAACAGCTTCGCGAGGAAACCGGCATATCAATGATTGAGTGCAAAAAGGCCCTCCAAGAAGCGAAAGGAGACTTGAAAAGAGCCAAAGAAATTTTAAGGGAAAAAGGCAAAGAGTCCATCAAGGGCAGGGAAGGCAGGCCCGCCCAGAAAGGCCTGGTTGAATCGTACATACACGCCGGAAGCCGTGTCGGGGTTTTGCTGCAATTGAACTGCGAATCGGATTTTGTGGCGCGCTCGGCCGACTTTCGCGTTTTGGCGCACGAGATTTGTCTGCATATCGCGGCCGCCAAACCCCTGGTGGTGAAACCCGAGGACATTTCAAGCGACGTTTTGCAAGAGGAAAAAAGAATCGCCCAAAAACAATTCTCAGAGTCGGGCAAGCCGCAAAACATAATGGAAAAAATCATTGAAGGCCGGCTGCAAAAATACAAAGAAGAAGTGTCTTTGTTAAGCCAGCCTTGGGTTAAGGACCAGACAAAAAAGATCAGCGACCTAATAGTTGAAGCCAGGGCCAAGCTGGGAGAAAACATTGAAGTGGGCCGGTTCGCAAGATACGAAATTTAATCAAACCATAATGCTCGGTTTTGTTTTTTCTATTATATTTATCGCCAGCTTTGGGAGCATTCTGCTACTGGTTGCTCGCAAGCTGCCCGCCCTTTGCGCGGTTTCATTTGAGAGGGAACGCAAGTTTTCCGATTTGGGCAAAAAGGGCAGGGAAAAAATGATGGAGGTTGCGAAAAAAAGCGCGCGCCTGGCCGCGGCCCGCGCTTCGGACCTCAGGAAAGTTTCAGTTAAATTCGCTTCGGTTATCGCAAAACGCCAGGCGCAAAGCGAGCAGCCCCGAACACCGGTTATTGCTCAAACTCCGTTGGATTCTCAAAACGAAAAAGCGCAGGAAATGGAGGAGCGTCACGATTATTGGGATAAAATAAGCAAGCGGATAAGCAGAAAGCGGTAAGCTGCAAGTTGCCCGGGTAGCTCAATCGGCAGAGCAGCGCTTTTGTAAAGCGAAGGTTTGGAGATTCGATTTCTCTCCCGGGCTCATAAGCTTTAAGCCCGATAAGGGCTTTAGGGTTTTAATAAGGCTAAACTTAATATAATCTAAAGATAAACTTATGGTTAATTCATCCGTCAACAATTTGCTTAATCCTGAAATTATAGCGGAAAAGGGAGATAAGATTTATCAAGAGAAATTAAAAGCTCCTCTTGAAAAAGAACACAAAGGAGAATTTGTGGCTATTGAAGTTGAAAGCGAAAGGTATTTTTTGGGTAAGACGCCCGAAGAAGCGTTAGGGGTTGCGAAAAAAGAATTTTCAGACAGAATTTTTCATCTTATTCGTGTCGGATATACAGGGGTCTATAATGTGAGTCGGTCTATTGGAAATAAAAACTATGGATGGATTTTTTAGTCAAAACGGACATCCGATTATACCGATTGAAGTTTATGGATTTTCTAAAGAGATTACGCAAAAATTTGACGCAATGTTAG
>JAMCXQ010000035.1:7157-15538 GCA_023474835.1 Patescibacteria group bacterium
TCTTCAGATCTGGTTTTCTTTCTTTGCCTTTGGCGTATGCTTTCAAGGTTGGTTTGATATTAGCCAGTACTGCTTCTTTTACATTGGCGGACGGCTCAATTGACCATACTTTATTGTGTTATGGCGGGATTAAACTAAATGGCGAGGAACAAGCCGGCTTAATCTCAATTTCAAAAGGAAATGACGTGTTGTTGGGAATGGATTTTTTAAGAAAATTTAATAAAAAATTGCATTTAGATTGTAGTAGCAATTCAGTGATGTTAGAATAATGAATTGGTGCTCGGAAATTAGAAAATGCCCTTGAGGGCATTTTTGTTTTGCTTGTGAAACAGGGAAGTGGTAAAATGAAATAAATATGGATTGTATCGCTATAATAAAAAAGAGTTGGGGTTTGGTTGAGAAAATTTTGACTGGTAGAGAAACAGTCGAGAGTTTAGATAGAATAAAAGTTGAAAAAATTGATTTTACTAAAATTCAAAAGGGCGGCGTTGATATAAAAGAAATTTTGAGTAAATTATAATACAATCCAATGACAAGTATAATAATCAAAGGAGCCAAAACTCATAATCTCAAAAACATTGATATTGAAATACCAAGAAATAAGATCAATGTATTGGTTGGCGTTTCCGGTTCGGGGAAATCGACTATTGTTTACGATATCATCGCGGCCGAGGGCCAAAGGCAATTTTTAGAATCAATCAGCACATTTGCCGCCCGCCTGTTAAATTGAATGGCGGGGCCTCTAAAATCAATATATTCAAGCCGGGGTCAAGATATTTTAATATCATAAAAATTTCCGGAAAATTGAATTTAGACAAGCCAATTAAAGATTATTCCAGCCAAGAATTAGATTTTTTGCTTTATTCTCCGAGGATCGTGTTAAGCAATAAAGAGCAAGGATTTATCCAAACATTTAGCCACGAAGGGATTGCTAATCGTCTTGTCAAAAGGGCCACAGATTTAAGGGGCATATCGGAGAATAAAGAAAAAAGCGAAAAAAGATATTGGATTGAGAAGCTATGCAGTTTCTGCGGCGGCGGGAGATTAAATAAAAAAGCTCTTGATTCAACAATAAATCAAAAAAATATCGGGCAGTATTCAAATATGCAGTTAGGCGAATTTATTAGCGAAATCAAGAAGATTAAAAATGATGGCGCGCGAGAATTAATAGATAGAATTATTGAAGCTGCCCAAAACTTAATCGACGTTGATTTGGGCTATCTTTCGTTAAATAGAAGCCTTGACACATTGTCGGGTGGCGAGTCGCAAAGATTAAAATTAGCCCGAGAACTTAGCTCTGATTTAATTGAAATGGTGTATATTCTTGATGAGCCGACAGCAGGGCTGCATCCCAAGGATCGCAAAAATTTAATAAGGATACTGCACCAGCTTAAACAGACAGGCAATACCGTAATTGTGGTTGAACACGATGATTTAATTATGGAGGAAGCCGACCATATTATTGAAGTCGGCCCGGGCGCAGGGATAAACGGAGGCAATATCGTATTTGGAGGAACCTTTGACCAGCTAAAGAAATCCCCGGTATCGCTTACAGGAGGATACTTTGATCAAGCCCGCGAATTAAAACGGAATGTTAGGAAGCCGGAAAGATATCTGGCAATTCAAAACGCGAAAACGCATAATCTGAAAAACATAAATGTGAGAATTCCTCTCGGAGTGTTCCTGTCGGTAACCGGGGTGTCGGGCTCTGGCAAGAGTTCACTGATAATAGATGAATTTGTTAAACAATTTTCAAATGAAGATATTGTTTTAATAGACCAGTCTTCCTTAACCGGCTCCGCGAGGGGCAATATTGCCACATATACCGGTATTTTTAATGAGATAAGGAGCATTTTCGCCAAGGAAAATGGCGTGGCGAGCAGTTTGTTCAGTTCAAATTCAAAGGGCGCGTGCCCGGATTGCAAAGGACTTGGTTTTAACAAAATAGATATGCATTTTATGGGCGATGCCAAAGTCGGGTGCGAGACCTGCCAAGGCAAAAAGTATAAAAAAGAAGTTTTAGCTTATCTTTATCAGGGAAATAATATTAACGATGTTCTCAATCTGACTGTAGTTGAGGCGTTTGATTTTTTTGAACAAGACGATATCAAAAACAAAATCAAAATGCTTATCGATGTCGGCTTGGGCTATTTGACATTAGGGCAAACCCACGATACTTTTTCTGGCGGAGAAGCTCAAAGACTCAGATTGGCAAGCAAACTGAACAATAAAGGAAAGATTTTCATTTTAGACGAGCCAACCTCCGGTTTGCATTTTTCCGACATAAAAACATTATTAGATTTACTGAACAGAATTATAGATAGCGGGAATTCGGTTATTACGATAGAACATAATCTTGATGTAATTCGACAATCGGATTGGATTATTGATCTTGGCCCAGAAGGCGGAGAAAAAGGCGGGGAAGTAATCGCGGAAGGAACTCCGATTGAAATATCTAAAAACAAAGAATCGGTGACGGGTTGTTATTTATAATTCAATTAGCGGTGACCGGGCCGCCGCTGCTTTATGAAAATCATATCGTGGAATGTCAATGGAATAAGAGCGGTTTACAAAAAAGGGGATTTGCTGGAATTCATCAAAAGCGAAAAGCCGGATATTTTATGTTTGCAGGAAATAAAAGCCGCAGAAGAACAAATACCAAATGAATTGAAAAATTTAGCCGGATATTTCTGCTATTTTAATCCGGCAAAAAAACCGGGCTATTCGGGCGTGGCTGTTTTCACCAAAGAAAAACCGCAAAAAGTTGAAAAAGAAATCGGCTTTGACCGGTTTGACAGCGAGGGCAGAGCGCTCAAACTGGTTTATACCGGCTTTACATTATATAATTTTTATATTCCAAACGGTGGCAGGGGCAAAAAGGATTTAAATTATAAGCTGGCTTTTTATGACTATTTGTTTGATTATTTAAGAAAGCAAAAAAACAAAAAAATAATTTTGGCGGGAGATTTTAACGTGGCGCACACGGAACTGGATTTGGCCAGGCCCAAAGAAAACCAGGACAGCATTATGTTCACAAAAGAGGAGCGGGCCAAGATTAGCCAGTTATTGAAAGCCGGCTTCATTGACACCTTTCGCCAATTTCATCAAGACAACGGCTATTATACCTGGTGGCTTTATTTTGCTAACGCCCGGGAAAGAAACATCGGCTGGCGCATTGATTATGTTTTTGCCACTGAAAACCTGAAATCAAAAATCAAAAACGGTTTTATCCTGCCGGAAATAACGGGCTCTGACCATTGTCCGGCAGGGATTGCCCTTGAATAGCTTAAAGCTTACGGGGGACGGACCCCCGCGAGCTTAAAATTATGCCAAGAGGACCACGTGATTTTCAAAATAATGAAATTTATCATATTATCCAAAGAGGGATTGAAGATAAGCCGATATTTTTGATGAAAATGATTATTTTAGAGGCATTTTTTCTTTATACGAATTTAACAATGCCAATCCTGTAGAGACAAGAGAAAGGCGGGCGGAAAGAAAGCGACTAAAGAATATGATAGCTCGCGGGGGTCCGTCCCCCGTAAGTTTGGTTGAAATTGAGGAAAAAGAGAGAAAGAGACGAAATTTGTTTGTTGAAATTTTGGCTTTTTGTCTTATGCCCAATCATATTCACTTATTGCTGAAACAATTGAAAGACAATGGCATCAGTGAATTTATGAAGAAATTGGGCGGTTATGTGAGTTATTTTAATCTAAAACATAAAAGGAAGGGTCACCTTTTTCAAGACAAATTTAAAGAAGTTTACATTGAAGACGAAGAGCAGCTGAAAACCGCTTTTGTCTATGTTCACACTAACCCGGCCTCGCTGATTGAACCGGGCTGGAAGGAAAAAGGCATTAAGGATTTACACAAAACCATTGACTTCATTGAAAACTACAAATGGTCAAGCTATGCTGATTACATTGGCGGTAAAAACTTTCCATCCCTGACCAGCCGCGAGTTTTTACTGGAAATAATGGGCGGGCCAGAACGTTACAAAAAATTCGTTGACGACTGGCTGGGATACAAGGCCGAAATTTGAATCTTACGGGGGTCCGTCCCCTGTGGGCTATCAGGGTTTGTTGACATAAACGATTTTATTTGCTAAATTTATTTACGACACGAAAGCGTTGTTGTTTTTAATTTTTTATTATTTAATTTTGTTCTGTCATTTTGAATTTTTCATTTTTAATTTTTAATTTGACCGAGCAGAGCGAGCGAACATGCCCACAATTCACCAGTTATTGAAAAAGCCGCGGAAAAAAGTGGCGAGAAAAATAAAAATGCCGGCCTTGTCGTACGGTTTTAACGTTCTGAAAAACAGGCCGCAGGATTATTCTTCGCCTTTCAAGCGCGGCATCTGCACGAAAGTTTTCACCACCACTCCCAAAAAACCGAACTCCGCCTTGCGAAAAGTGGCCCGGGTGAAATTGTCCAACGGCAAAGAAGTGACCGCCTATATCCCGGGGGTTGGCCACAAATTGCAGGAGCACTCAATGGTAATGATAAGAGGTGGCAGGGTTAAGGATTTGCCCGGCGTTCGGTACCACATTGTAAGGGGCCATCTGGACGCGACCGGAGTTGAGGGAAGAAGGCAGGAGAGGTCAAAATACGGAGTTAAAAGGCCAAAAAGCTAAAGCTTTTGGAATTTTCAATTATCAATTTTCAAACAGGTTATGGCTCAAAAATTCAAACCAATAGAGATTCAGCCCGACCCGGTTTACGGCAATTTAGTGCTGGCCAAGTTTATCAACTGCCTGATGCAAAGGGGCAAAAAATCAGTGGCGCAAAAGATTGTTTATTCGGCTTTTGATTTGGTGAAAAAAAGTTCGCCGGGGGGCAGCGAACCCCAGGAGCCGCTTGATGTTTTTTTGAAGGCCCTGCGGGAAGCAACCCCGCAGATTGAGGTGAGGGCCAGAAGGGTTGGCGGAGCCACTTACCAGGTGCCCAGGGAAGTGAAGGAAAAAAGGGGCATGAGTTTGGCAATGAGATGGATTACCAATGCGGCAAGAGCGAAAAAGGGCAAGGCAATGGCCAAAAAGCTGGCCGAAGAAATAATAATGGCTGCCAAAGGAGAGGGAGAAGCGATAAAAAAGAAAATGTCGGTTCACAAAATGGCCGAAGCCAACAGGGCTTTCGCCCATTTTGCTCCTCGATAGTTTTGAAAATTGAAAATTCGTAAATTGGAAATTTTATTTGTATGCCTCGTTATCCCATAGAACAAACCCGCAACATCGGAATAATAGCCCACATAGACGCCGGAAAAACCACTGTTTCAGAGCGCGTTTTGTTTTATACCGGCATATCGCATAAAATCGGCGAAGTGCACGAGGGCGACACGGTTATGGACTGGATGGCGCAGGAACGGGAGCGGGGCATTACAATAACTGCCGCGGCCACCACCTGTTTTTGGACTCCCAGAAAAGGCAGAGAGGGCGAAGGCCGGGAATTTTGGATAAACATCATTGACACTCCGGGCCACATTGATTTTACTGCTGAAGTTCAGAGGTCTTTGCGTGTTTTGGACGGAGCCGTTGTTGTTTTTGATGGTGTTGCGGGCGTTGAAGCCCAGTCCGAGACCGTCTGGCGCCAGGCCGACGGCTACAAAGTGCCACGGGTTTGCTTTATCAACAAATTGGACAGAATGGGCGCCAATTTTGAAAAGGGCCTGGAAAGCATTTTGCAGAAATTGACCAAATCAGCCGTGGCCGTGCAGATACCCATTGGCCAGGAAGAAAATTTTTCCGGAATTATTGATTTAATCACGCAAAAGGCCTACAAATTTGAAGGAGACAGGGGCGAAAATGTCGTTGAAACGGACATTCCGCCCGAATTGCGGGAAAAAGCCGGGGAATGGCGCTATAAAATGCTGGAGCAGGTGGCGGCCGAAGACCACGGCCTTTTGGGCAAGTTTCTGGAGGGAAAAGAAATCACTGTGGAGGAAATAAGGCAGGTTTTAAGAAAAGCGGTTTTGCAATACAAGCTGGTTCCGGTTTTTTGCGGCTCGGCCTTGAAAAACAAGGGAGTCCAGCTGGTTTTGGACGCGGTTTGCGACTATCTGCCAAGCCCGACTGACTTGCCTCCGACCGAGGGGATTGACCCGAAAACCAACGAAAAAATCACCAGAAACCCCGATGACACAGAGCCTTTTGCCGCTTTGGTTTTTAAAATCGCTTCGGACCCGTTTGTCGGCAGCCTGGCTTATTTCAGGGTTTACTCGGGCAAGCTTGCCAAGGGCTCTTACGTTTTCAATCCTTTGACCGGCTCGGGGAAAGAGAAAGAAAGAATCGGCAGAATTTTGCGCATGCACGCCAATACCAGAAAAGAAATTGACGAAGTTTTCAGCGGCGACATCGCCGCCACTGTCGGTCTGAAAAAAACCGGTACCGGCCACACTTTGTGCGATGAAACAAACCAGATTATTTTTGAAAAGCCGGTTTTCCCCGAGCCGGTCATTTCCATCCGTATTGAACCGAAAACAAAAGCGGACCAGGAAAAGCTGATAAACGCCCTGAAAAAACTCACTGACGAAGACCCGACTTTCAGGGTAAAAGAAGACCAGGAAACCGGAGAAACGATTATGTCGGGCATGGGCGAATTGCACCTGGACATTCTGGTTGACCGCATGAAAAGGGAGTTTTCGGTTGAAGCGAACGTGGGAAAACCCCAGGTGGCTTACAAGGAAACCATTTGCGCGGCGGTTGAACAGGAAGGAAAATACATCCGCCAGTCGGGCGGCCGGGGCCAATACGGCCACGTTTGGATAAAAATCAAGCCCAAGGAGAGAGGAACCGGTTTTGAGTTTGTCAACGCGATAAAGGGCGGTGCCATTCCGGGGGAATACATACCGGCGGTTGAAAAAGGGGTGAAAGAAGCGATGGCCAAAGGCGTTTTGGCGGGCTATCCGATGGTTGACATGGAAATAACTTTATACGACGGCTCTTTCCACGAGGTTGACTCCTCGGAAATGGCTTTCAAAATCGCCGGATCAATGGCTTTGCAGGACGGTTCCAAAAAAGCCAAACCGATTTTGCTGGAGCCGATAATGAAAATCGAAGCTACCTGCCCGGAAGAATTTTTCGGAGACGTTTTGGGCGATTTGAACAGAAGGCGCGGCATAATCGAGGAAACGGAAGAAAGAGGCAATTTGAAAGTGATAAAATGCACTTCTCCCTTGTCGGAAATGTTCGGCTACGCAACCTCTTTGAGGTCGCTCACGCAGGGCAGGGGAACGTTTACCATGGAATTTGGCCGCTACGAGAAAGTTCCAGAGAGCATTACCCAGGAGATTGTTGAGGGCAAGCGAAGATAATACGCGCTTGTGCGGCCAAATTCATAAGGAGGGGTCGGGAGAAACGGAGTTCTTCCCGTGGCGGAAACATTAAAACCGCAGGGTTTCAAGGAGCGAACGGAGCGAGCGACGAATTTGGCCGCTACGAGAAAGTTCCAGAGAGCATTACCCAGGAGATTGTTGAGGGGAAACGGAGATAAATAAATTTTCAATTTTCAATTTTCAAACAGTTTGAAAATTGAAAATTCGTAAATTGAAAATTAGAACTATGACTTTATCCGACATCAAAAAACTGGTTTCAGACGAAAAAAAGATCGTTATGGTTGACGGGGACGATGTTTTCGTGGTTTTTGCTTTTGACGAATACAAAAAAATAACCGGAGCTTCGCATTGCGGGGCCGCGGATAACCAAATGCCCCTGCCGATTGCTGAAAAGCAGGCTGCGAAAAAAGCGCCGGAACCGGAACCGGCGCCAAACACCGAATCTTCCGGGCCGGCATTCCGCGAGGAAGCCGAGCTGATGGAAAAAGCCAACCAGGAGCTCACTTTGGAAGATTTGCCTTTCTAAGAAATAAAAATAGCATTACGCCGTCCCGGTAAAACCGGGGCGGTTTTGCTTTTGTCCCTTTCCTATTGACAAAAGATATTCATTGTCTATAATAAATTAAGGTATGAAATATTTTGATTGGGATAATGGAAAAAACGAGGTATTGAAAAGAGAAAGAGACGTTGGGTTTGAAGATGTTTTAACAGCGATTGAAGCAGGCGATACATTGGATATTTTGGAAAACTCGAATAAAAAAAAGTACCCCAATCAAAAAGTTTTTGTGGTGAGAATTGAAGATTATGCTTTTATTGTGCCTTTTGTCGAAGACGAAGAAAAAGTTTTTTTGAAAACAATAATTCCAAGCCGAAAAGCCACAAAAAAATACTTAATTAAAAAGTAAGAACCTGGCTTTTCCAGAATCTTGTTTTCGGCAAGGTAAAAAATAATATTCCAAAAACAATAAAAATATGAAATACTTTGAATTGCAAAAAAATGAAAAAGAGATTTTAAAGGATTTTGAATCCGGCAATTTAAAATCGGTTA
>JAMCXQ010000016.1 GCA_023474835.1 Patescibacteria group bacterium
AAAGCAGAGAAAAAAATACTTGCTAAGATTACCAGTAAAGAGCTAAAGAAATTATTTAAAAAAGTTTTTGGAGGCTTGTGGGATTTATACATGAATTCCAAAAGAATAGTTAAAGAAGCGTTGAGGGGAAAATTGACGGAGGAGGGTGAAGGGTGGACTACGGGTGAGCCGGTTGAAACTGCGGTCGGCACGGAGATATGGGTGCCATATGATGAAATTGGAATGTCCACTTGGCCGATAAAATCCCGCAAGAGGATGATTTTGCTGCGGGGCAAAAACAAAGTGGAATACAACGGTGAAAAAGGCTGGGAGTTAGTGCAAGACGATAAAAACAATAAAAAATCGCTTGTCAGAAAAGTTGAGTTGGCTGGCAAAAAAAAGAAAAAGCCAGAGGAAAAAACGGAAAAGCCGGAAAAGGAGAAAAAAGAGAAGCAGGAGCCGGCCAAGGCCGAAACCGCCGCAATCGGGAAAACGCTGGAAAATATTGATTCGGGCATTAAGCAATCAAACGATTTAATCGCTCAATACGCAACCGCCCTGAAAACAAATGAAGCTATGCTGCCTGTGGCGGCCGACGAAGAAGAAAGGCAAAAACTGTTTGCCGAGCAAAACGGATATAAGGTTAAACTGTCGCTTGAGGAACAAAAAAAACAAAACCGGGAAAAACAAAAAGAAATAATTGAAAAATTCAGCAAAACCAAAAAAGAAGAAAAGAAGAAAAAGCTGGAAAAAGAACTTGCTAACCAAGAAAAATTGCTGCGCGTTTTGGGCATAAAGCAGGAACTTTGGGACATGCGCAAACAGGAAGGAAAAGAAGGAGAAATTGCCGGCCTGGAAAAAGAAATGAGGAATTTGCGAAAGGAAGCCGGCTGGAAACAAGAAAAGGGCTGGAAAGAAAAGGACGAAATGACCAAACAGATACTCAGGAACTTTGGGATAAACCCGATGTTGAGCATTTTGGGCTTGAAAATGTTCCCCGACGCTTTTGCTTTTATTTCGCAAAAAAGAAAATTCGCCGGACTGAAAAGCAAAGGAGAAAAACAGGGCTCGGTGGAAAATCTGCTTGAAGCGTGGCAGAAGGGAAAAGAAGGCAAAGGCGAAATGATTTGGAATGCAGCGCATCCTGAATTATTGAAAATAGGAGATAGGGCAAGAGGCAAAAATAAAAAAGGCGGTATAAGACCAGACAAAAAAGGGAAATGGGAGATAAGGGAAAAAGACGATAAAACCGGAGTCATTAACTTTGTAAAACGGCCGGTTCTTGACGCTATCCGCGACCTTAATGAACGGCTTGAGGCCACCAAAGAGGGCGTTGTGAAAGGTTCAAAATCCCGCCAGGAACTGGCAAAAATCATCCGCCAATACCGCAAGCTGGCGAAAGAGGACATAACAAAAATTGAAGAAACCAAAACAGCCCGCTCCGTTGAAATCAACGGCTTTATTGACAAATACTTAACCACGAAAATAACCGCCACGGAAATGGCCGGCCGGGTGGTTGCCGACTCCTTAAAGCTCGGCTCTTACGCGTTAATCGCCAGCGGCCTGGGGGCAGGGGCTGGCGCGGCCGGCTTGGCCTGGACAGGCACTGCCCGGGGGCTTTCGTTTCCCGCGCTTGGCCTGGTAAAAGGAACCCAAACATTAAACAGGATAAACCGCCAGCAGGGAGAAACAGTGGATATTGTTAAAAACATCGGAAAAGTTTTCAGCGACGGGGCAAAAAAAATAGTTTACGAATTTGCATCAGTCAAAGGAGAAGAAAAAACAAAAAGGGAAAAACTGCTCCTTGTTTCCGACGCGATAAGAACCATTTGGACCAGCGTGGGCGTGGCTCCTTCAGCTTTAATGGCTGTTGGCGATGTTTTGCACTATGGTGAAACAGCAATGCAGGAAATGAACGACCATATTCTGCCCAATCTCGCTGAAACTTCAAACTGGGAAGATATTGCCAAGGGCTCGGCCAAGGCCTTATTCCTTGAACCGGCTCGTATAATAAACAGCTACCAAAAAACGGCCCAGAGGATATTCAGCCATTTTGCCAGCGAGGAAATCCCTGTTCCCTCCGGCGCGAAAGCCGGCGGCGCTGGCGCGGAAACCGCTATTCTTGACAGAAAAACCGAAAAAGCGCTGGACGGAATTTTTGCTTCCGTGCCAAAAGAAGCAAGGATAGGCGATAAAATAGAGCTTATATACACAAAGCCGGATGGAACCCAGGGATCGGCTGAAACGCTGTTAAAAGCGGAAGAAGAACCGCAAGAGGCCTTAACAAGAATGTTGCAGGAACAAAAATTAGGGCTTAGCGAAGGGGCCGGCTCTGTATCCGGGGGCCCTGGCCATGCGTTTATAAAAAGAGGAACAGAACCGCCAATGTGGCAAAAGCCGCTTAATGAAAAACAAATGTCCCAACTTCCCGCTTATTTGGAAAAAGCCACCGGAGCTCCAGCACCAACAGAAACAGTAGCAGCCGCCGGGCAAAAAAAGATTGAACAAAAGGTTATGCCAATAGTTGTGTCAAAAAAAGAGACAATTACTCCGACTATTGTTCCGCCCGCCACCAAGCCCGAACAGCCCACTGTCCCGCCCGTTGAAGCAAAACAACCAACAACGACAACAACCGGAAAAACCATTACCCAACAACCGATAGTCGGCACGGCCAAACAGCCTACTGTTCCGGTTACAGAGACAAAACCACCAGCAGGTGCAACAAAGATAACAGAAACCAGGCCAGGCGCGGCTGAAACCACTGCCAAACCCAAGACAACAACACCAGCAGCAACCGAAATTGCCGGCCAAGTAGCAACGCCGACAGCAGAAACAAAGCGGCTCAGCAACGAGCAGATTGACAGTGTCATAAAAGAAGTGAACTCCTGGGCCGGAATGAACATTAACAAAAACGATTTGATTCACAAAAACGACACCATCGTGGTAACGCACAGCAACGGCGCAACGCACAAAATCACGGTTGAACAGGGCGACAACTGGTGGAATATCATCAAAAAACACCCCGACGCGTTTGACCAAAACAAAATGAGCGGTGTTGAACTTAAAGAAACCAGCGGAATGAAAAGCGGCGGTTTGGAAGAAACGGAAGAAACGGAAATTCCTGCCCCTGTTAGAAAACCAGCGGGGTTTGCCGAGGCCTTTTCCGTTGAAAAACAAAAACAAGGAGCCGAACAAACCTGGTATGAAGAAATGGGCAAACCAGAGAAAGCGCCGGCCGCCCCAACAGAAAAGTTTTACGCTCCTAAGGAAAGGGAGCCGGAGCTGCCCCCTGTAATCACCGGAAAAGAAACAACGCCAGCGCCAACCCAGGAACCGCCGGTCCAGCCGGAAATTGTTCCCGCGCCAGCAAAACCAGCCACCCCAACAGAAACAACTCCACCTCCGCCCCCCGCCCCAGTTCCTGAAAAAACCCAAACACCGACAGGCGGCATTGAAACCTGGCTTGATTTGAAACCCCAGGAAAAATCGCTTGGCGCGCCAAAGGAAATACAAGACCTTATGGGTGTCGGCCCAACCCAGCAGTTTATCCGCACAACGCACAAAGACTGGGAAACATTCCGGGTGGCCGACAAAGCGTTGCTTATGGGGCCGGTGGCTGACAACGAACTTTATTACTCCACAAGAGGCAGCATTTTTGGCAAGCTGGAAAAAAATCAAAACAATGTTCTTGAGCCAAAAAACGGAATTTATGTGTGGCAAGGCGATAAAGGCGAAGAACCCTTGGAAGTTGTGGCTGCTCCCCTGCCTGATACCGGCGGAGAACTTTTGGTTAACAAAGACACCGGCAGGATATTCAACGCCAAAGGCGAAGAACTCGTTCCTATTTTCCCGCACGAAGAAGGCGAGCCGCCGATTTATTATCTGAAACAAAACAATAATGATAATTTTTGCGTTTACGACAACGACACGGGAAAAATAGCCGAAGTGCCCATAGAGAAAATCAGCGCGAAAATCTTTGACGAAAACGACACCTTAAAAAAAGTCCGAACAGCCACAAATACTTTGGACGCGGAGATTTTCAGCAAAAAAGCCGCGGACAAAGCGGGCATTCCCCGCCAGATAAGCATTGCCGAGCAGGTTAAGCAGCTCCAGCGGGTCAAGGAGGAAAGAATGCCGTCCAAAGAAAAAAGCAAATTAACCGAACAAATCACCGCTGACCTGCTAAAAGACCTTGAAGCGATAAAACCGCAAAACCAAAAAAGCGGCGCAAGCTGGGTTGACTACCTTGCGAAACAAAACGAAAAAGATTTGAGCCTTGCCAAAACAATTGAACTTGCAAGCTGGGCAAGGAGAATTTCGGACGAAACATACGGAGCAACGAGCGAAATAAGCCCATCGGACAAAATCAGAAACAAGATTGAGCTGAAAATGATATACGAGCAACTGGACAAAACAAAAATGTGGGATGCTTTGCAGGAAGTAATGAAGAAGCAAAAATAGCCAAATCAGCGTATTAAAAAACCGGCAGAGGGCAGACCTCTGCCGGTTTTTGTCTGCTTACCGCTTATTTCATTTCCACTTTCGCGCCGGCTGCTTCCAGTTTCTTTTTCATTTCCTCAGCTTCCTCTTTTTTTACGTTTTCTTTGACAACCTGCGCCGAATTTGCCGAATTGTCAACCATGTCTTTGGCTTCTTTAAGACCCAAAGCGGTGATATCCCTGATAACTTTTATCACGTCGATTTTTTTGTCGCCCGGTCCGGCCAAAACAACGGTAAAAGACGTTTTCTCCTCCCCAGCCGGAGCTGCGGAGCCCGCGGGAGCCGCCATTGCCACGGGAGCGGCGGCGGACACGCCGAATTTCTTTTCCAAAATTTTCACCAGCTCCGCCAAATCCAAAACCGACATTTGTTCTATTTCCTTGACCAGCTTTTCAAACTTGGCCGGGATTTCAACGGTTTCTTTTTCTTCTGCCATAAAAATTAAGAATTAAAAATTACGATTTTATCTTGGATAAAATCGTTATCAGACCTTTAATATTCCCGCAAAAAACATTAACCAAACCCGACGCCGGGCTTTGCATCGCCCTAACCAGCCCTGCGAGCAACTCCCTGCGGGAAGGCAGCTGGGCCAATTCTATTATCCGTTCTTTTTGCCAAAATTCATTAGCGACAATGCCCGACAAAATTTTCAGGTTTTCTTCTTTTTGGCAAAACTGGTACGCCAGTTTGGCCGGGGCTGCTTCATCGTTAAAACCGAAAATCATTGCCGCCTGGCCTTTTGTCTGGCTGATTCTTTCCGCCAAATCGTCAAGCTTCAATTTCTCAAACATTTTTTGCAAAAGCGTTTTTTTGACGATTTTCAAACCGCAGTCCCCTGCCTGCAAATCCTTCCTGAACTGGAACAGCTTTTTCGCCTCAATTTTTGAATAATCAACCAAAACAGCCGATTTAGCCCTTTGCCAATCACTCCCCAAGCTTTCAATAATGGATTGTTTTTGTTCTTTTGATTTTGCCATAAAAAAATTCTGCCCCAAAGACAGAAATTAGCAAGTGACAAAAACTCGCAATTCCTCGGCGGGACTTATTGTTTGCCCGCTGTCTTTGGATATATTATAAATATAACCTTAAAAAAATTATTGTCAACCCCCCGCGCCCATTGCCTCCACGACCTTTTCAGCGAATTTGCGGGCTGACTGGGGCCCGCTGGCCGTTATGATGTTCCCGTCGACAACTACCGGCTCGTCGAGATATTGTGCGTTGTTTTCCTGCAAAATTTTAACTGCCGACTTGTCCGTCTGGCTCGCGTAAATAGTCGCTTTTTTGCCGGTTAAAATACCGGCTTTTGCCAAAACAGCCGGGCCAATGCAAATGGCGCCGACAATTTTGTTTTGCTCGGCAAACTCTTGCGCCAGTTTGCGCAGCTCGGCATTATCCGTCATTTTTGCCATACCCTCGCCCCCGACAACCACCAGGCCGTCGAAATCGCCTGTTTTCGCTTCGCTGACTTTCAAATCAATATCCGCTACCCCGCCGAAAACGCTGATTGCCTGGCCTTGCCGTTCGCTTGCGGTTTTAACTTTAAAACCGGCCTGCTCAAAAACGCTTTTGGGAATGAAATACTCCTCGTCTCTATAATCAACCAAAGCGATAACCATACATATTCTTTTTTGCTGCTTGAACGGCATAAATTGAAAATTAGTAAATTATTTCAGGTATTTCTTCTTCGCTATGTTATGCTCCTGAAGCGTTTTGCTGAACACTGTTTCGCCGTCCGGTTTTGACAGATAATACCAAAACGCGCTTTCTTTATAATATATCGCGGCCCTTATGGTTTCAAGCCCGGGATTGCAAATGGGGCTGGCAGGCAAACCCTTGTTATGATACGTTTCCGGAGCGGAATCAACCTGCAAATACCAGCTGTTTTCCAGCCGTTTCCACAAAATTCCCGCTGCCAGCTGTTTGTCTCCATAGGTTTTTACTTCTTTTTCCAAAATCGAGGCCATTGTCACGATATCGCGCAAAGTTCTGCCTTGTTTTTCAATTTCAGCCCTCAAATCGTTGTTGACCTTTTTGCCAAAGTTGCCCAGCATCACGGCCAAAATTTCCGCTGGCAAAGCTCCCGGGTTGAATTCGTACGTGTCGGGAAACAAAAACCCTTCTTTCGCCTGAAAAATATCAACGGCCGATGAATCGGCTGGCTTGATTATTTTCTTTTCAACCAAAACAGCCAAAATTTCTTTGGCAGTCCAGCCCTCAGGCACGGTTATTTCCAGTTTTTTCGTTTCGCCGACAGCCAAAATACGCAAGAGCCCCCGCATGTTCAAGCCAGTGTCAATCTCGTAAACGCCCGCCTGTATGCTTTTGCGCTTGCCCGAAAAAACCGCGTACGCTTCAAAAGCCAGCTTTGATTTTATCAGCCCCGCCTCTTTCAAAACAGCGGCAATCTGCCCCAAACCGCTCCCCTTTTCAATAACAACCTCTTTTATTGCCGATTTGCCGCCAGAAGAAGGAACGTAAACATACCAGACCGCCAAAAAACAAATAAGCGATGAGAGCGCGGCAAAAGAAATTAAAAGTTGAAAATTAGTTTTTGCCATTTCCCAGCGACGATTTCTGCATAATGATTTTGTATATTCCTTCCAAAAAATCGCCTCCGGCGTATCCGATTATAAAACCCAGGGCCGGAGAAAAATAGCCGTTCACTTCAACGCCAATTTCCTTTGTCGCCATTGAAGCCATCAGGCCGATAACGCCCGAAACAAACGACATTGCCGTGAAATATTTCCAGTCAAAGGGCACGTTTTTATACGAAAACTGGTGTTTGAGGAATCCGACAAAACCCCGCACCGCCCCGCCGAAAAAACCGGCGATTAAAAGGGAAAAATAAATATGCATATTTGGTTATTGAACTGTTATTATTTTATGCCCCCAACCGTCAAAGGCACGCCCTTTACGATAAAAAGCACGGCCACAACGAACAGAATCAAAACAACCAAAAAATCAACGAATTTCATCATAAAACAATAGTTAATCAGACCTTTTTTGCTTGTTAGCGTTGTTTAAATAAGCCGAGGCGGCGGTATAAAACGTATGAATAAACAACCGGCGCAACAGCGCCAGCCACAATCAAACCGAAAAAAAGCAAAAAAGCAAAATTGCCGGCCCAAACAGTGAAAAAGCCCAAAATACCGGCAACGGCCATTGTGATGCCGCCGAACCTGTGGGTTTTCTCCCAAACCCCGTCCGATTGCAGCGTCCAGGGGGTTTTGATGCCGAAAAAATAATTGCGCTTTACTTTGCGGATAATTAGGCCGAGCAAAGCGAAAAGAGCAGCAAGCAGCGGAATAATAAACTGCCGGATGTCCGTTCGATAGCCCAAAGCAAAAGCCAGCGTAAAAAAGTAAAGGCCGGCAAAAAACAAAACCAAAAGCACTTTGACGAAATAATACTGCCAGGCGAATTTTGCGTAATTTTCCTTCAAAGGGTCGAGTTTGGGCAAAAAAAGCATCAGCAAATAAACGGCCAAGGCCAGAATCGGCGCGAAAAACGAAGTGAAGCCCTTGCCCGCCCAGCCGTCAACCTCGCCTTTGGCGTTCCAGTGAGCCGGAGATTTTTGCGGAGTGCAGGGCGCCAGAAAAAACGAAAATGCGAAAATAAACATCAACAGTAAAATAAAAACGGGAACGATTTCTTTTTTGGTAAAAATTTTCATGATATTTTTTGATTGTAGCAGAAAACGGGCTAAAATCCAATAGAAACTCCTTCGATTTTCTTCTGAAAATCATCCCAGGCAAGCTCTCCCCTTCCTGCCATATCGCAAATCTGCCTGAATTGGCAATAATTGCACTGCCAGTTGCCAGGATAATCAAAGAGCGCGCCGGGCACAACGTTGCTTTCTATTTTTGTTTTCAAATCATTAAGCCCGCCAAGCAGCTGGTTGGCTAAAACCGGATCATACTCCACCACGAATTCCTTGATGTCCTGCTGGTCTTTGTCAATGTAAAGCAAAATGCCTTTTTTAATGTTGAAAAAATGCAGATAAAGCTGGATTTGGCAAAGGTTTTCCTCTTTGGGGCTGAAAAGCTTTTTGAAAATCATGCTGTTGATGCTTTTGACGTCCAAAACGTAATTCTCGCCCGCCAGGCAGACGATGGCATCGGCCCTGCCCGAAACGATTTCCTGGGCGGGTATGGCTATTTCAGTGGTTACGCCGATTTTCAAACGGTATAAAATGTTGAAAATGTTGCGGTGCAGCTGTTCGCCGTGCTCGAAAATCCGCAGAATACGGGCGTCCATTTTTTCCCTGGGAACCTGCTTAAACTTGAAAAAAACCGCTCTTTGGCACTTGCCCGCGTCAGTGATGTAAAAATGCAGCTGGGCTTTGTCCCTTTGCTGCTCCAGATAAAATTTGTCAATCAGTTCTTTTAACATAATGGTAGATTATAACAGAAAACCCAGTCCGAAAAAAGGGCTGGGCAACTGTTTTAATAAAATAAGAATGATTACCGTTTCGACCACTGCGGAGCCCGGCGGGCTCTTTTCAGGCCGAATTTTTTGCGTTCTCTCATCCGGGGATCTCTTTTCAAAAAACCCAGTTTTTTGAGCCGCTTTTTGAAATAAGGGTTGAGCAAAACCAGCGCGCGGGCAATCGCCTGCCTCACTGCCTCGGCCTGGCCCGACATTCCCCCGCCCGAAACCACGGCTGAAAACCCGAACTTTTCCCCGATTTTCAGTTTTTCAACCGGAGACAGGGCAATATCGCGCAAATTGGCGGATTTGAAGTATTCGGCCAGCGGCTTTTGATTGACCGAAAATTCTTTGACGCCCTGGGTGGAAAGGCGGACTCTGGCCCTTGCTTCCTTGCGCCGGCCAATGGCTTCAATGAACTTCGCTTTTTTCGTATTTTGGCCCAATGTTTCCAAATCCGGCTTATCTTCCGTTTTTTTAACCAGCGGTTTTTTCACGGCCGGAATTTTTATCTCGTCTGCCCGGGCCGGCCTGGTTTTTTTCACTGTTTTTTGCCGGGGCTTTTTTTCCGCCGGTTCTTTGGCTGTAATGGCTTTTTTGGTTATTGGCATTTTATTCAATAATTAATCGTTTGATGACTTTTGACCTTAATTTGTTCGCCGGCAGCATGCCCCAAACCGCCTTTCTGAAAACTTCCGCCAAACCCTTTTTGGCAACCACCTCCTCCATTGTCGCTTTGCGCAGCCCGCCCGGATAGCCGGTGTGGTGCACATAGGTTTTTTGTTTCATTTTTTTGCCGCTCAGCGAAATTTTGCCGACGTTTTTCACGTTAACGAAAACATCCGCTTCTTTGTTCAGGGCAAAAGCGGGGTTATTCTTGCCCCTTAAAATTATCGCCACTTCAACCGCCAGCCTGCCCAATGGCCTATTGGTCGCGTCAATTGTATAGGTTTGTTTCGCCATAATTTTTGTTAAACCAGTTCCACCGCCGCCATCCGGCTGCCGTCCGATTTTCTTTGTCCCAGCTTTATGATTCTGGTGTAGCCGCCAGGCCTTTCCTTGTATTTCGGCCCGATTTCCACAATAAGTTTTTTGACGACCGGAGGAGGCAGGAATTTCCTCAACAGCCGGATTGCCGGCAAGCCCGCCGGCTTTGCCCGGGTTATCATTTTTTCAGCCATTCTCTGTAATTCTTTGGCTTTGGCTCCTGTTGTAGTAATTTTCCCTTTAATAAAAAGGCTGGCCGCCAAACCGGTTAACAATGCTTTTCTCTGGCTTTTGGGCCTGCTCAACGACCTGCCCTGTTTTTTCTTGTACATAAATGGAAACTTTAATCTTTCAATTCCAGCCCCAGCTTTTTCAGGGATTTGGCGATTTCCTCAATGGCTTTGCCGCCCAAACCGTCAACTCCCGCCAAAAACTTCCGCGATTTTCTTGACAATCCCCCCGCGGTCTTCAGGCCGTTTTTCAACAGAATATTTTTCGTCCTTTCGGAAATTTTCAAATCATCCACTTGAGTTTTCGTTGCCGCCTCCCCCCCGGCGTTTTCTTTTTTGCTTTTGACCAAATCTTCTTTGATTTTTTTAACGGGCGGTTTCTGGGGGGCCTGGATTTCCAGCGCTTTCACCTGGGAAAGCAAAACCTCAACCGCGCCCTGGAAGGCCTCTTCCGGAGTTATCACGCCATTGGTTTCGATTTCCAGCTTCAGGCAGTCAAAATCGGTTCTTTTGCCCACTCTCATATTTTCCACTGCCACGCCCACCCTTATTACCGGAGTGAAAATAGCGTCAACGGGCAAAACCCCCACTTCGGGTTTTTTTATTTCTCTTCTTTCAAGAGGCTCGTAGCCGACGCCGCTTTCAACGGTCGCCTCAATCTCCAGCTCGGCGGCCTGCTTGGTTAAAGTGGCTATGTGCTCCTGGGGGTTTGCCAGCTTAAGCTCGCTGGTTAGTTTGAAATCTTTGGCTTTAACCTCTTTTTCGCCCTTGATTTTCAGGGAAATCGTTTGCGGCTCTTCGGCAAAACTGAAAAAATTTATCTTTTTAAGGTTTATCAGAATGCGCACCACGTCTTCCATAACGCCGTTCAAAGTTGAAAATTCGTGCAGAACGTTTTTTATTTTTACCTGGGTTATGGCCGCCCCCTTCAAAGAAGACAGCAAAACCCTGCGTAAAACATTGCCCATAGTCACGCCGTAGCCCGGGTAAAGCCCTTCGATTTCAACTGACGACAGGTTTTCCTTTATTTTGTTTATTTTTGGCGGAAAAGGAAGAGGGATCATAGATAAATTAAAATTAAATTTGGATTATGAAATGCTTTTTGGGGTCTGTCCCCAACCACGGATGAAAAATTGACAGTCGTGCAAAACGCAATGTATATGGTTTAAACTCTGCTCAGTGGTTAGGGACAGACCCCGTTAGGGGCATTTCATAATTCAAATTCTTTAGCGGGAATAAAACTCAAAAATGGCTGAAATGTCAACGCCCGTTTCAACGCTTTCAAGGCCGGGCTCGCCGACAACCTGGCCCTGCATTTTGTCTTTTTCAATTTTCAGCCAGGCAGGAGGCTGGTAATTTTTCAAAACAACAAGCATGTTTTTAAACACCACCTTGTTTTCCTTGCTGCCCTTCAAAGAAATAACGTCGTTCTTTTTCACTGAAAAAGAAGAAATGTTCACCGGTTTTTGGTTGACCAGGAAATGACGGTGCGAAACCAGCCGCCTTGCTTCCCTGCGGGACTTGGCGAATCCCAAACGGAAAACAACGTTGTCCAGCCGTTTTTCCAACTCTTGCGCCAAAATCAGCGTGGCTGATTCCGTTTTGCCTCTTGCGTTCATTGCGTCTTTGACGTACTGGCGGAACTGCTTTTCCCTCAATCCGTAATATTTTTGAAGCTTTTGTTTCTCGGCCAGTTCTTTGCCGTATTCCGACAAACCGCTTTTCCCCCTTTTCTTTTTCAAACCGGGCGGATAGGGACGGCGGATAAAAGCGCATTTGGGAGTGGAGCATCTGTCGCCTTTCAAAAACAATTTCTGGTTCAGCCGTCGGCAAATTTTGCAAGTAGTTTTAGTCATATATATTATTACACCCTGCGGGGTTTGCGCGGCCGGCAGCCGTTGTGGGGCACGGGCGTGGCGTCCTTTACCGAAAATATGTCCAAACCCGCTCCGGCGAATGTTTTTAAGGCGGAGTCGCGGCCGCTGCCGATGCCTTTGACGATAATTTCAACTTCTTCAATTCTGAGTTTGCGGCAAATGTCGGCCACCGCCTGCGCCACCTTTGAAGCGGCGAACGAAGTGCCTTTTTTCGTGCCCTTAAAACCGATGTTTCCCGCGGACCTCCAAAACAAAACATTGCCCCTCACGCCCGCCAGGCTGATAATGGTGTTGTTGTAGGTTGAAGTAATGAAAATCTTGCCCTGGCGGCCGCCCCCCACGGTTCTTTCATTTATTTCCTTTTTCAGCTTTTGGTCAACTTTTTCTCTTTCGGCGAGCAGCTCTTTTTCGGTTTTTTGGATTACTCTTTTTTTCCCCATACTATTATTACTTGGGTGCGGGCGCTTCCTTTCTGCCCGAACCCACTGTTTTTCTGATATTGCCCCGCACCGTTCTTGAATTTTTTTTGGTTTTTTGGCCCCTTACCGGCAGGCCTTTGGCGTGCCTCATTCCCCGCCAGCTTCTGATTTCTTTCAGCCGCTTTATGTTGGTTGCGATTTCTCTTTTTAAATCTCCCTCAACCCTGTATTCCCCTTCCACTATTTTTCTTATTTTATTCACTTCTTCTTCGCTGAGATCCTTCGCTTTTTTATGCGGCTCTATCTGCGCTTTCGCCAGTATCTTTTTAGCCAAAGGGCCGCCTATCCCGAAAATATAGGACAAAGAAATCTCTATTTGTTTGTTTTCTGGAATGCTGATTCCGGCGATTCTTGGCACGTTCCTTCGCTTCGCTCAGTCAAATTAAAAGTTAAAAATTAAAAGTTAAAAATGACTGAATGAAACTTTTAAGCGCCTTGGCGCTGCTTGTGTTTCGGATTTTCGCAAATAACGTAAATCTTCCGTTTTCTTTTCACGGTTTTGCAATTCCGGCAAATTTTTTTGACTGAAGGCCTTACTTTCATAAAATCATTTACTTTAATCTGTACACAATCCTTCCTCTTTTTTCGTCATAAGGGCTTATTTCCACCAAAACCCTGTCCCCGGGCAAAACCTTTATCCGGTTAATGCGCAACCTGCCAGCCAAATGAGCCAAAACCTCCCGGCCCGTTTCCATTTTTACCTTAAAAAGCAGGCTAGGCAATGCTTCTATCACCTGGCCTGGCTGTTTTTCAAGATTATTGTTTTGCATCGGATATTTAGTAAAATAACAGTTTTTTTGTTAAAAGTCAACAATTTTAACGGAAATTCTTTCGCTGTCCTTGGGCAGGCTGTGCGCGAAGAAAATCGGCCAGAACTTAAAGCTCACATTCTCAATTTGAGGATTGCTCTGTTTAATGATTGAAAGAGCGGTTTCTTTGCCCTTGCCCAAAATCCCCGATAAAATGGCCTGACTGTTGATGCTGTCAAAACTGCGGGATTTGGCCGAAAAATCCAGAAATAAATTACCCTGGTCGGTGATGGCGCCCTTGGGCAAAAATTCATAAGCCAGGCTTGTTGCGCTTAATTCTTTGAAAGAAGGCAATGTTCGTGAAAGCAGATTCCTTGCCGTTTCTTTTATGTCCGCTTCCTTGAAAATCAAAACCCTTGCTTTCATTCTTCCCGAGCAGGTGAAATTTTCGCTTTTCGCTCCTTCGCTCTGGTCGCAGGAAAATTCAAAGCTGTCAATGGAAAAGGCCTTGTCGCTCAAAATAAAGCCGCTGGGCAGCCGGCTGCCCAAATCAGCCAGAGCCTTTTTGGCGAGGTCGCCTTTTAAGCGGCTTTGGGCGTTGAGCAAATCCCCGGACGAAATTTTGCTTACTTCGTCGCTGAACCCGCCGCTCATTTTGTTTTTTGATTCCGCCCAAATATTGTAATAAAGCACCGAACCAACCAGGCCCGGCACGGAAAACTTGGTCGGATCAATGTTGTAGTCGCCGCCCTCCTCCTGCGCTTCCACCGTTGCTTCAATAACGCTTGGAACAACCTTGTTGTTTTTCATGGTGGCGGCGGGCAAAACGATTTTTTGCTTTAAGCGGAAAATTTTGCTGTTTTTTGCGGACAAAAACCTGGTGGAGGCGGCCAGAGGCACGGCTTTCACCGGGCTTACGCTATTGTAAATGTAAATCACGCCGCCGCTTTTGCCGCTTTCCATTCCCCTGCCCTCTGTTTGAAAATCCATGTTCTGTTCAACTTCGGTTTGTAAAATCCTGCCGGGCAAAATCCCGTTCTGCCAGTCGGCTTTGTCTTGCGAAACGGATATTTTTATTTCCTGTTTCGCTGAAATTTCCTCTGATTTCGGATAAACCAGCAAAACGGCTCTGTTGTAAAAAAAATACAGATAAACAAACCCGCAACAAATCAAAACCGCCAGAACAAGCGCTGTCAAACGCGCAAAAAACGGCTTGCCTCTTCCCTGTTTTATTTTGTGCTTCACTGCCCGGGGATTCGCGCGCTTTTTCTTTTTATGAACGGCCGGGTCGGGTTCGATATCGGGCTCGGACTCGGGGAAAACCTGCTTTTCTATTCTCACGGCAATCGGCTTTTCCAAACGGTATTGCTCATTGGCTTGTTTCTGGGCGGCTGTTTTCTTTTTTTTCAAAGGCAAAACAGCCGCCGGCCCCGCCTCTTGTTTGCTCACAACGTCAATGACTTTTCGCGCCATATTATGAACTGATTACAAAACTGTCTCTTATTAAGTTAAAATCGCTTTTATTCTGCGCACTCCCGAGGAAACCGCCTCTTCCCTGGTAATCTTAAAATAACCTAAAATTCCGGTTCTTTCAATATGGGGGCCTGCGCAAATTTCTCTGGAACAAACGTTTTCCTCGCTGCCAATGGTATAAACTTTGACCTTTTCAGCGTATTTGCGGCCAAAAACTCCGGTTGCGCCACCTATAAAGGCCTTTTGGGTTTCCATTTCGCGGCAAACAACCGGCAAGTCGTCTTTTATTTTTTGGTTGATAATATTCTCCACATTTTTTATTTCCTCTGGCGCCAGTTTTCTCGGAAAATTGAAATCAAACCTTATTCTTTCCGAAGTGATATTGCTGCCTTTTTGTTCAATTTCCGGGCCCAAAATGGTTTTCAGCGCCGCCAGCAAAAGATGCGTGGCCGTGTGATACTTGGTTGTCTGCTCGGAATTGTCGGCCAAGCCGGACTTAAACTGTCCGGCGCTGGCTGTTCTTGATAACCTCCGATGACTTTTCAACTCTTCTTCAAACCCTTTTTCATCAACCAACAATCCCCTTTCTTTCGCCAATTCTTTGGTCATCTCAATCGGAAAACCGTAATTTTGGTACAAATCAAAAGCGAACTTGCCAAGAACCATTTTTTTGGGCAATTTTTCAAAAAATTTCAATCCTTTCTCCAAACATCCTGAAAATCTTTCCTCCTCTTTCTGCAATTCAGCAAAAATAAAATCTCTATTCTCCGGCAATTCAGCGTAAACATCCTGATAAGCTTCGACCACTGC
>JAMCXQ010000017.1 GCA_023474835.1 Patescibacteria group bacterium
CGGTAGTGCCTTAACATTAGATACTTGGCATTTTATTGTAATTACAAGTAATGGAGATTCAAGCACAGCTAAAGGATATTTAGATTCTGTTCAGTATACTCGAAATCTTCAAGATGGGGCAGATATTATGCCTGCCATATCTTCTATAAATATCGGAGCAAGATTGACGAATAATGATAGGTTTTTCAACGGCTCAATTGACGACGTGCGCATCTACAACTACAGCCGCACGCAAAAGCAGATTATGGAGGATATGAATGCGGGGCATCCGGCAGTCGGCAGTCCGGTGGGGAGCTATTCGGCTTATTGGCCGTTTGACGAGGGCGCCGGCGACACGGCTTACGATAAGTCGGTTAATCGCAACAACGGCGACCTGGCAGGGGCCTGCCCGGGAGCAGCCACCTGCCCCACCTGGACAACCAACGGCAAATTCGGCAAGGCCTTGAGCTTTGACGGGGGTGACTATGTTTCAGCCACTGATGGTTTAAGCAGTTTTTCTGCTTTAAGCTGGGGCGGTTGGTTTAAATTCAATGCTCTTGGCACGAGCATTGATATGATAAACAAAAATAACTATGGCGATTATGCTTTGCAGAAATATAGTAATGATAATGTTTACTGCTATATTGATTCTGCTCTTATTTATAAAAAGTTCGCAACCATTTCAGACACCAATTGGCACTATGTCCTTTGTGTTTATGATGGGTCAACTCAATCAATTCAGGCATATTTAGATGGCAGGGAAATGTCTGTTGTTGCAAGTAGCGGGACAATTCCAACATCAGTGACGGCTTCAGGGAGTGTTTTAAGAATAGGAACTCGTGATGCTATTCAAAATTTTATGAGCGGCCTCATTGACGAGGTTAAAATTTATCCGTTTGCTCTTTCGCCAGCGGAAATCAAGGAGGAATTTAACCGCGGGGCGAGTTTGAAATTAGGTGCGACTGGAGGAGGAAGCAGCTCGGCTACTTCCTCTGAAAGTAGCCGAGCTGCCTTCTGTATCCCAGGCGATACCAGCCAGTGCGACCCGCCCGTTGCCCACTGGAAAATGGACGAGAAAACCGGACAGTACAGCCAGGATACCAGCGGCAACGCCAACACCGGCACTCTTGGCACTGGCGCAACAGCTGACTCGGCCGACCCCACGTGGAAATCCGCTGGCTCCTGCCACAGCGGCGCGTGCCTGAAGTTTGACGGGGTGGATGATTATGTGAACGCTGGTGATGTTTTAGATATGGGAACAAATGATTTTACTATTTCAGCTTGGGTTAAACAGAACAATCCAGCAATATCAATGATTGTTACTAAGTATAGAAGCACCGGAACTGATAATAGAGGGTATTATTTGAGATTTGACGGCGGCGCTGTCAATGCTTGGATAGGCGGGGCTACTACTAATGGAGTTGTTATTACTGGGAGCGGGGCCTCTACCGCAAATGTATGGCATTACATTGTAGCCACTTTTGACAGGGATGGACTGGGCAAGGTTTACATAGATGGCGTGTTAAACGCTTCCGCCGATATTTCAGGAGAAAATGCAAGCATAAACACTGCACATAATTTGTATTTTGGGCGGAGAGATAATGAGTTAACTCCTTATTATTTCACTGGTTTTATCGACGACGTGCGCATCTACAACTACGCCCGCACGGCGGCGCAAATCGCTTACGATTACAACCGCGGGCAACCGATTGCTCATTGGCAGATGAACGACGGGCAAAATTCGTCCACCACCTGCGATGGCACAACTTCAGTGGTTCGCGACAATTCATATGCCTGCAAAAATGGCGGCGCCTGCAACACCGGCACTCTGGTTTTGGGCGCCTCACCCGCCACCAGCTCCGCCTGGTCCGAAGCCAAATACGGCTGCGGCTTAACCTTTGATGGCGTGGATGATTATGTGAATGTGTCAGGATTTGCTCCTTCAAGTAAGATAGGAAATGGAAATTCTTTCACAATATCTGGTTGGATTTATCCTCAAACTGACGCTACTTCTCAGTCTTCAATAGTAGAGGCCTACGATGGAACTAATAGATTTTATCTTGCCAGAAGCGGAAATAATCAGCTCTTTTGGGGTATCGGCGGAGGATTTACGAGTGTTGGTAATAGGATGAGCCTTGTATTAAATAGGTGGCAACATGTTGTTGTGGTGTTTAATAGTACCACTGCGATATTATATGTAAATGGTGTAGGTGGAACAGCTGAAGCGCCAGTTTCTACAAGTTATCCCATTACCAATATTGGTATTGGCGCTGGAGGGTCTGGTGGTCCGAATTTTCCGGGCTTAGGATATTTTACTGGTCTCATAGATGATGTGCGTATCTACAACTACGCCTTGACCGCGGAGCAGGTGAAAACGCTTTATAACCAGGGTTCTGCCGTTAGATTCGGCCCGACGGAAGGACTACCGTAAAGAGATGTTGATATGTTGATATTACGAGTGGCGAGGGGGAAAAGATATGTTGAAATGTAGAGTGACGATATAGCGAGGGGGAAAAAGAGATGTAGAAATGTAGAAATGGCGAGTTGCGAAGCTCGCAACTCGCCATTTCGATATGTCAACATATCATTTATATGTCAACAATCACAAAATTTGAAGACCTGTTGTCGTGGCAGAGGGCGCGGGAGCTTACCAAACGGGTTTACGAGATTACCAAGCAAAAGCCGTTTTGTTTTGACCGGGGGCTGAAAAGCCAGATTCAGCGGGCGGCGGTGTCAGTGATGGCCAATCAGGCGGAGGGATTCACGAGAGGCACGCGGGTGGAACTGATAAATTATTTTTACATTGCCAAGGGTTCGGCCGGGGAAGTGCAAAGCCATCTCTACACCGCGGTGGACGCGGGATATATTGATATGGCGACATTTCAAGAATTGTATGGGCTGGCCGACGAGGCGCAGCGGCTGATACAGAGTTTTGTTTACAAAGTAAAAGAGGGGAGCAGAAAGGGCATTCAGCACAGGCCAGCGGGAATGGAAAAAAGACGGAAGATTATTGAACTGCAAGAGCTGATCGCTAAGAAAAAAATGGCTGGAGAAGATGCCGACGAACTGCAGAAGGAATTGCTGCGGATAGAAGGATTTTTATAAAAATATGTAGAAATGTGGAGTGACGATATAGCGAGGGGGAAAAAGAGATGTAGAAATGTGGAGTTACGAGTAAAAGAGATGTTGAGATGTTGAAATGGCGACACAGCGAGGGCTCGTAACTCGTCATATCGCCATATCGAAATATCTCTCATCGACATATCAATTAGGAGGTTGCGAAAAAGTTTTAATAAGGTTAAAATAATAAAAAAGATAAAAAAGACATATCGAAATATCGACATATCGAGCCGCTCGATAACTCGGCATTTCGACATATCGACATATTGAGTTTATGCTTCAAAAAATAGTCAAGGCCTGCCTGTATCTTTCGGTTTTTTTGATGCCTCTTTTCTGGCTGCCGTTTTCCGTGGAGGCGTTTGAGTTTAACAAAATTTATCTGCTTTTCGTTTTGGTTTCCGTGGGCCTTCTGGCCTGGCTTGCCCGGATGATTTTCAAGGAGCAAAAGTTCGCTTTCCGCAAAACATCCCTTGATTTTTTCGTTTTGGGGTATTTGGCCATAATGATTATCGCCGGTTTTTTCTCGGCCGACAAAATTTCAACCTGGCTGGGATTTTACGGCCGGTTTTGGCCCAGCTTGCTGGGCACTTTATGCCTGGGCGGCTTTTATTTTTTGTTTGTCAACAATGTTTCGGTTCGCAAATCCGACAAATCCGACAATAAAACGCTCGGTTTGGCCGCTGTTTTGAAAACGTTTTTGGTTTCCTCTTTTGTCGTTTCAATAGCGGGCATATTTTCTTTGTGCGGGGTGTGGCTGCAAATGGCGAAAATATGGGGCGGCAGGCTGCCTTCCGTTATGACCCTGCGTTTTTTCAATCCGAGCGGGGGCTCGTTGGAGGCGCTGGCGGTTTTTCTGGCTTCGGTTTTGGCTTTAATGGTTGTGCTTTTGTCTTTGAAAAACAGAATTGATTTGTTCAAAACGGAAAATCCCAAAAAACCCGGCCGCTTCACGGCCTGGCTTTACGCCTTCACTTTCATCGATCTGGCCCTGCTGGTTGTTTTGCGTTTCCGCATGGCCTGGCTGGTTTTGTTTTTGTCGCTTCTTGTTTTTTTGGTTTTTTCTTTCTGGAAAAGAATTCTCCGCGACGAAGTCCATAAACTTTCCCTGCCGTTTTTTCTGGCCCTGCTCAGCCTGGTTTTGTTTTTCTATAATCCAATAAATTCCCTGATTCCGGCGAACTCATTTTTAGGCAATTTGCCCTCCGAGGTTTTCCTGACCCAAAAATTAAGCTGGAATCTGGCCGGCCAGGAAATCGCCGGTCATCCGGTTTTCGGCGAAGGGCTTTCCAATTTTTCCAATGTTTTTTCAAAGTTCAAGCCCCAGGCGTTTCTGGGCACGCAATTCTGGCAATTAAGGTTTGACAGGGCCGGTTCAGCCATAGCCGAGTTCGCCGCCACCACGGGCATTTTGGGCATTCTGGCCTATCTGCTTTTAATCGGAATGTTTTTCACAATCGCTTATTTTTTCATCGCTTCGGTGAAGAAAAAAGGCGACTCGGGGGAAGCGGCCTCCGCCCTGAAAAAAGAAGACAAGCTTTTGGTTCTGCCGTTTTTAATCGGTTTCGCTGCTTTCTTTTTCAGCCAAATCGTTTATTACCAGAACACGGCCCTGGCTTTCAGTTTTTGGCTGATTCTGGCAATGGGGGTTGTCAGCTGGGGGCCGGCGATAAAAGAAAAAAATATCTCTTTTAAGGATTTTCCGGAACTTGGCCTGATTTTGAGCATTGTTTTTTGGGTGGCTTTGCTGGGGGTCATTTTCGTTTATTTCAGTTTGGGAAAATATTATCTGGCCGACGCCTATTACCGCCAATACCTGGCAAGCCCCGGAGAGAATTTCGGCGAACTGGAAAAAGCCGGAAGTTTGGCGCCAAGCCGTTCCGCTTACCAGATTGCTTTGGCGGGCGCTTATCTGCAAAAATCTTACCAGGAAGCCGCCAAGCCGCAGCCCGACAGGCAGCTGATAGCCAATTTCATTGCTTTGTCCGTTAGCGCGGTGAAAAAAGCCACGCTGCAGAACCCGCGGGACGTTGCCAGCCACGAAGCGTCCGGAGTAGTTTACCGGGAAATTCAAGGAGGCGTTTCAGGGGCGCGGGACTGGGCAATAAAAAGCTTTGAAACAGCCCTGGCCCTGGAGCCCAAAAATCCGGTTTTGAAAACCGAGCTGGCCAAACTGTATCTGGCAGGCAACGATTTGGAAAAGGCAAGGCAGTTTTTCAGCCAGGCGGTTGAGCTGAAGCCCGACTACGCCGAAGCCCAGCTGTCGCTGGCCAGTTTGGACGACCAGCAGGGCAAAACAGAGGAGGCGCAGGCCCGCCTGGAAAATCTGGTGCGAATAGCGCCCTTTTCCGTGGAGGCGCATTTCCAGTTAGGCAGGATTTATTTCAACGCCAAAGAATACCAAAGGGCCCAGGAACAGTTCCAGGCCGCCGTGGCTTTGTTCCCCAACCATTCCAACTCGCTTTATTCTTTGGGCCTGGTTTATGAAAAGCAGGGAGAAGCAGGCAAGGCGCTGGAGATGTATGAGAAAGTGCTGGAGCTGAATCCGGGCAACAAAGACATTGAGAGCAAGATTGATGAATTGCAAAATCCGGTGTCAGCGCCGGCTCCGGCCACGGATAAAAAGAAATAAGAAATGAATAAAAGCAAACCTACAAAAGATAAAAAGGCGGTTCAGTTCCCGGATTTATTTCAGCCCCGCAGGATAAGGATAAAAATCGTCGGCTTGGGCGGGGGCGGGTGCTCCATTGTTTCGGAACTGTCAAAAACCCTTACCGAGGCAAATTTTTTTGCCGCCGACACCGACGCAAGAACTTTCAAGAAAATGAGAAAAAGGGTCAAGCCGTTTGTTTTCGGCCAGAATCTGACCGGAGGAATGGGCACGGGCTGCGACGCGGAACTGGCTGAAAAAGCGGCCGAAGCTGAAAAAGAAAAAATAGCCAAAATGTTCAAAGACCAGGACATCGTTGTTTTGGTCGGCTGTTTGGGCGGGGGGGCGGCTTCGGGCGCCGGGCCTGTTTTCGCCCGGCTTGCCCGCGAGCAAAAATGCATATCTGTGGGCATTTTCACTTTGCCTTTTTCCTTTGAGGGCGAGAAAAAATGCCGCGCCGCGCAAAAAGCGGCCGGCCGCCTGAAAGAGGAACTGTCGGGAATTATTGTCGCTCCCAACGAAAAAATTTTCCAGCTGGTCGACAAAAAAGTTCCTTTGAAAAAAGCGCTTTCAATTTTGAACGGCCATTTCGCTTCTTTTTTGTCCGGGCTTTTTGACGTTATTCTCAAGCCAAATTTAATCAACATTGACTTTGCGGATTTAAGGGCTATCTTGAAAGACCGGGGCAATTTCATGTTCTTTAACCAGAAAGAAGGGTTGGGCGCCAACCGGGCCGAGGAAGTGGTTAAAAACATTTTCCAGAATTTCCTTTTGGAACAATGTCCTTCTGGCGTTAAAAGAATTCTGTTCAACGTTGCGGGCGGAAAGGATTTGAAAATCAAGGAAGCGGAAATGATAAGTTCCGCCATTGTCGGGCAAAATCCCAGGGCAAAAATAATTTTCGGTTTGTCGGAAACGAAAAAAGGCAAAAACAAAATAGCGCTAACCCTTTTGGCCGTGGGCAGGGAAGAAAAAAAGCAGGCCGACGTTCCGGCTGGGGAAGACAAAACGGAAAAAATAGCAGGCAAAAAGCAAAAGAGCAGGAAAACAGCGGCCAAAGAAAAAAACGGTCTGGCTGTGCGGATTTCCCGCGCCCCCAAAAAGAACGGCACGCCGTCCCTTCCCGAAACTGAAAAAGAAAGATTGCGCCGCACCGCCCTGGACATTCATAAAGAAGAGGAAGAAACCGAGAAAAGAGAATGGGCCACCGAGCCCGACTGGGAAGTGCCGGCCTTTTTGAGAAAGAAAATACAGTAAATTTCAAATTACAAATGACAAATGCAAAATTGCAATTCAAAATTACAAATGGACTTAAAAACCAGGGTATACAAATTTTCTTTGGTTGTTATTCGCTTTTTGGGCGAGATTCAGCCAAGCCAAATTAATAGGATTATAACTAACCAACTTTTAAGGTCGGCAATATATAATGTAAGCGAAATAATTGAAGCACAGGCCGCTTCTTCAAAAAACGATTTCAAGAATTTTATGAATCACAGCTTAAAATCGGCCAATGAAACCAAGTATTGGCTATTTCTGTTAAGAGATGCGGAATTAGTTGAGAATATGAAAATTGAATCGCTTATTAGGGAGGCCACTGAGCTTTCTAAAATACTGGGTGCTTCAATGTTAAGACTAAAGGGCAGAAAATAGCTTTTTACAAAAGTAATTTTGAATTTGTAATTTCAATTTGTAATTTTTCATTTGTAATTTTAAATTTATTTTATGGACATAAAAAAAGCAGTTATTCCGGCCGCGGGCTGGGCAACAAGATTTTTGCCCCTGAGCAAGGTTTTGGCCAAGCCCCTTTTGCCGGTGGCTGATTTGCCGATGATTCATTACATAGTCAGGGAGGCAAAAGAAGCCGGTTTTGAGGAAATAATTTTTGTTTTGAACGACAACGTCAAAAATATCGGCGATTATTTCGCCCGGAACGAAAAACTGGAAAATGTTCTCGTTCAAAGGCGTCAGGATGACTGGCTGGAGGTTTTGTCGGCAATAACCAAAGAATTCGCGGCAATGAGATTTTCGGTTGTTTGCCAGCCGGTTCCCAGGGGCGACGGCGACGCCATTCTCAAAGCCAAAGCGAAAATCGCCAAAGAGCCGTTCATTGTTTTGTTTTCCGACGACATTTTTTTGGGCAGGGAGGCGGCTGCGGGGCAGCTGGCAAGGGTTTTTCAGACGTCGCAAAGGCCGGTCCTGGGCTTAAAAAGAATTCCCAAAGAAAAATTCGCCTTGTACGGAATGGCAGAAGTTGAAAAAATCGCTTCCCGCCTTTACAAAATCAAAAAAATCGTTGAAAAACCCAAAAAACCGGAAGACGCGCCTTCGGATTTGTCGTTTTGCGGCCGCTGGATTTTAACGCCGGACATTTTTGACTATTTAGCCAAAGCCCAGCCCACCGCCAAAGGCGAAATCATTCTGGCCAACGGCCTCAACGAAATGCTCCGGGACGGCCAGACGATTTACGGCTACGAGCTGGAAAACGAATGGCTGGAATGCGGCAATATGGCCGACTGGATGAAAACGAACTTGCGCATGTGCCTGGAACATCAAAAGTACGGAGCGATGATCAGGGAATGGGTGAAAAAAATGAAGTAAAATCGCTATGTACGATTTAATCATTATCGGCGGAGGGCCGGCCGGCATAACCGCGGGCATTTACGCCGCCAGAAAAAAACTGCAAACCCTGGTTTTAAGCGGGGATTTTTTTGGTCAAATCGCCAAGTCCAGCCGGGTTGACAACTGGCCCGGAGAACCGGAGGTTTCCGGAATGGTTTTGATGGGGAAACTGGAAAAACATTTGAGAAGTTTTGAAGTTGAAACGAAAACCGGCCAAAAAGTTACAGCGGTTAAGGAAGGAGGGAACCTCCTTCCTGCAGGAAGGAGGTTCCCTCCTTCCTCCTTTATCGTTCAGACAGAGGCAAATGAAGAGTTTTCGGCAAGGACGGTTATTGTGGCAACGGGCAGAAATCCCCGGGCTTTGGGAATTGATGGCGAAAAAGAGCTGGTTGGCCGGGGTGTTTCCTATTGCGCCGTGTGCGACGCCCCGTTTTTCAAAGATAAAACCGTGGCGGTGGCGGGCGGTGGCAACGCCGGCCTGGGAACGGTTTTTGAGCTGTTGGCTTTTGCCAAAAAAATTCTGCTTTTTGAAAAAGCGCAAACCCTGCCCGCCGATGAAATCTTGCAGGAAAGAGTAAAAAAAGAAAGCCGGGTTGAGATTATCCTGCGCTCGGAACTGCAAAAAATAGAAGGCAAAAATATGGTCGAAGCGGTTGTTTATAAAAATCTGGCAAACAACGAAGTGGCGCGCCGGGAAGTGAGCGGCGTTTTCGTGCAGGTTGATTCAATTCCGGCTTCGGGGTTTTTGGCCGGGCTGGTTGATTTTAACGAAACAGGAGAAATAAAAATAAACCCTTTTTCCTGCCAAACGTCATTGCCGGGGATTTTTGCCGCGGGCGACGTGACAGAGGGCAAATACAAGCAAGCGATAATAGCGGCTGGCGAGGGAGCGAAAGCAGCTCTGGCTGCTTATGAGTATTTACAGAAAAAATGAAGAAACAAAAACGCCGCCTTGCGGCGGGTTCTTACGCATCCACTTTACAGAAACACTTGGTTTGCCACCCAATTATTAATACATTTTGACATAATGCCAATAATTATAGAAGACATAAAAGCCACCGAGATTTTAACTTCCAGGGGTAGTTCCACGATGGAAGTTTGTTTACAAACCGCCAAAGGGCGATTTAGTGCTTCCGTGCCCTCGGGCGTTTCCAGGGGCGCGTTTGAAGCAAAACAGTTGGATACGAAATCGGCAATATATAATGTAAGCGAAACAATCGGGCCGGCTGTTTTACGGAAAGAGTTTTCCAGCCAAAAAGAGCTTGACGATTTTTTGATTGCGCTGGACAAAACTCCCGACAAGTCAAATCTGGGCGCCAACGCCATTTTGGCGGTGTCAATGGCCGCCTGCCGAGCTTTTGCAGGCGAAAAAGGACAAGAGCTTTTTCAATATATCAACAAAGAAGCCGAAAAAATCATGCAAGGAGTTAAACTCCTTGCACTCCTTGCAGCTGCAAGGAGTTTAACTCCTTGCTTCAATATTTTGGAGGGGGGCAGGCACGCTCAAAACAATTTGTCAGTGCAGGAATTTATGGTTGTGCCGCAGTTCGATTCTTTTGGCGAAAATTACCGGGCCGGCCAAAAAATTTACAGTGCCCTGCGGCAAGTTTTGTTCCAAAAGTTCGGTGAAAAAGGCGTGCGATTGGGCTTGGAAAGCGGTTTTGCGCCGGCCCTGGAAAAAACCGGAGAGGCCCTGGATTTTTTGCAGCAAGCCGTTAAACAGGCCGGCTATGAAAACAAGGCAATGATTGGTTTGGACATTGCCGCTTCCGAGCTCTATCAAGACGGCTTTTATCAGCTTGATGGCCGCAAAACAAGCGGTGAAGAATTATTATCTTTTTACGAGGAGCTGACGCAAAAATACCCGATTTTATTTTTGGAAGATCCGTTCAGCCAAATTGATTTTGTCTTTTGGCAAAAATTAAAAATTAAAAATTTAAAATTAAAAATTATTGTGGTAGGTGACGACCTTACCACCACTAACACCGAGCGAATAAAAATGGCGAAGGAACAAAATTTGTGCGACGGCGTTATTATCAAGCCCAATCAAATCGGAACGGTGACCGAAACCCTGCAAGCCGTTAAACTGGCAAAAAGCTATTTTTGGAAAATTATTGTTTCGCACAGGGCGGGCGAAACCGAAGACAGTTTTATCGCTGATCTGGCCGCGGGGGCGGGCGCTGGTTTTATCAAGGCCGGCGGTTTGGCCCAGCCCGAACGGCTGGCCAAATACAATCGTCTTTTAGAAATTGAAAAAGCGCTGTTGAAGCGCTGTTGAAGTCCGATTTCAACAAGCTTGTTGAAATCGGACTTCAACAGCTAAAGAATATGCACAAAATCGTTTTATTAAGGCACGGGGAAAGCGTTTGGAACAAAGAAAACAGGTTCGCGGGCTGGGCTGATGTTGAGTTAACTGAAAAAGGCATAGAGCAGGCGAGAAAAGCCGGAATTGTTTTGAAAGAACAAGGGTTTGTTTTTGACGCTGCTTTTACTTCGGTTTTGAAAAGAGCCGTTCAAACCACCCGGCTGGTTTTGCAGGAAATGGGCCTGGGGAACATTGCAATTGAGCAATCATGGCGCTTGAATGAAAGGCACTACGGCGCTTTGCAGGGAGTCAACAGAAAGGAAGCGGTTAAAGAATTCGGAACGGAGCAAGTGCAGATATGGCGGCGTAGTTATAATGTAAGGCCGCCCGCCGCTGTTGAGCAAAAAGAAAACGAGCCAGCGTGCGAATCTTTGGAAGACGTTTTTTCAAGGGTTGTTCCGTACTGGCAGGAAAAAATATCTCCGGCGATACGGCAAGGGAAAAATGTTTTGATTTCAGCCCACGGCAATTCTTTGCGGGCTTTGGTAAAAATGCTTGATGAAATTTCAGACGAAGAAATTGAAAAGCTGAACATTCCTGTCTGCATTCCTTTGGTTTATGAATTAAGCGGCGGTTTGCGGCCCCAGCAGCATTATTATCTGTTTGATGAAAGCGAAGTAAAAAAGGCGATTGAGGCGGTGGAAAAAGAAAGCATATTGTGAGGCATTGATTTTATTTCAGAGACGGTTAAAATGGAAACATAATTTAACGTAATTCAGGCAGAGCGGTTTTTATTCGCGGCATTCGTATGGTGCCAATGCCGCGGCTAGGGCAACTCTGTAAAAAAAGTTTTATGGAAAAAGCAAAAGACATTTTACTGGCGGTTTTGTTCGTGGCTTTGGTGGGCGTTTTGGTTTACCATTTCGGTTTTATTGGCGTGCAAGCAATCAAGCCTCAGGCGGCCGTGGCAATGGCGCTTAACTATATAAACGCCGAGATGGTCTCGGGAGGAGTCAAGGCCGAGCTCAACGGCAAAATTGAAGAGCAAAGCGGCGTTTACAAGTTTTCAATGAAGCTGGGCGGCCAGGAATATTCCTCGTATATTTCCAAAGACGGCAAAATTCTTTTTCCGCAGGGCGTTGTCGTGCCCGCCACAACCTCGAGTTCCGTTTCAGGTGGCAATGTTGATGCACAAAACAAGGAGCAGGCTTGCGCGGCTTTGAACAAAGCGGACAAACCGGTTTTGGAGGCGTTTGTCGTGAGCTATTGTCCTTATGGTTTGCAGATGCAAAGGGTTTTGGCGGAAATCGTCAAGGAAGCTCCCCAAGCAAAAGACGCAATAAAAATTGAATACATTGGCGCGGTGGAAAATGGCAAAATAACCTCAATGCATGGCGACGAAGAGGCGCAGGAAAATTTGCGCCAGATTTGTCTGAGAGAGGAGCAAAACGACAAATTTTTTCCGTACCTGGCCTGTTTTTTGCAGAAAGGCGAAAGCCAGAATTGTTTAACCCAGGCGAATGTTGACCAGCAGAAACTGGATGCCTGCATGAAGGATTCTTCGCGCGGCCTGGCTTTCGCGCAAAAGGATTTTGTGCAGGGAGAAAAATATCAGGTGTCGGGTTCTCCCACTTTGATTTTGAACGGACAAGGGGCTTCGGAAAGCGCTTTCGGGGGCAGGTCGGCCGCGGCAGTTTCGGATTTGATTTGCTGCGGAATGGCCAGCACTTCCAGCGCGGCTTTCTGTTCGGGCAGCTTGTCTGCCGAGGAAGCGAGCACCGGATTTAGCGAGCAATACAGCGGCGGCTCGGGCTCGGGCAACAGCTCCTGCCAATAGAGTTATGAGAATAAAAGTTTACAGCACAAATTATTGCCCTTACTGCACAACTCTGAAAGAATTCCTTAAAGAAAAGGGGATTGGCTTTGAAGACGTCAACGTTCAGGAAAACGAAGAAGAAATGCAAAAAATGATTGACAAATCCGGGCAAATGGGAGTGCCGGTGGTGGACATTGACGGGCAGATTGTCGTGGGGTTTGATAGGGAGAGGATTATACAGATATTAGGAATTTCAGGGTAATGAAAAA
>JAMCXQ010000032.1 GCA_023474835.1 Patescibacteria group bacterium
AAACGGAACGCTCGGGCGGGCAAAAAGGAAGGGGGTTGGGGGGAAGGAATTTTTGCCCGCCTGTTTGGGCTTTTTTAATTTTTCTGAACCAAATGGCGAAGATAAAAGGAAAATTTAGGATTAAATCTTTCCTAATTGTTTTTTTAAATATTCTTGTTGTGCTGGTTTGCACTTTTTCATACCGTCTTTTATAATCCAATCGGTATTTTTGTCTTTAACTTTTAGCCATTTTTTGCAAACCTCAAAAACAAAATCGGGATAATATCGTCCAGCGTTTCTTAAAACATTAGCAACAGACTTTTTTACATAAAGAGACTCATCATTTTTTAACTGTTCAACAACAAAAAAAACGGCTTTGGGATTATTTCTAGCCACACCTCTTAAGCTCTCCGAAGCACATCTTCTAATATTTTCGTCTTTGTCTTTTGCCCAAGCTTTCATTTCTACAATAACTTCTTCTGGTTTTTTCTTACTTATTTCAAGAAGGGCGGTAGCTGCCACTTCTCTGATTTTCCAATCTGAATTGGCGGCCATCTTTTTTATTGTATTAAAAACCAATCTGGGATTTTTGATTCCTTTCTGGACGATGTCTTTTACTTGACTCACCTTTGTAACCATAACTCAAATTAGTTAATTGCTAGCTTTGTCTTCTAGCTTTCTCAACTATGTATCCATAGCCAGTGGTAATTATGGGTATCATCAAATATGTCAGACCAATATCAGCAATATAATTACCCAGCGGCATTTTCATTGGTCCTTGCATAAACATCAGTAAATCAATGACTAAGCTAATAACCAACCAAATTAAACCAAGCTTCAACCCCTCTGTCGTAGAAGTGCTTTGAGCTTTTTTAAAGAAAAGCACAGAAAATAACACTATGCAACCCGCAAGAACCACTGACATAATTGATTCAAATAATGGCCGATTGGATTCCCTTAAAGAAAAAGCCATAAAACCTACAGCGAATGGTATTACCCAAACTAAAAACCCAAAAATTAAGGCCTTTTTAATTGATGTCATATTTTTGTCACCTCCTTTTTATAAAGTTATTATTATTTTTTTCGACCTTTAAAATTTTGTCAGCTAAACTTTTACCAATTCCTTCAATTTGCATTATGCCAGACAGCCCTTTATTTTGGTAAATTTTTTGGACATCTTCGTTCAAATCATCTAAAGCCCACGCCCCTTTTCTATAAGCCCATTCTTTGTATCCGCCTTGACCTGACATTTGCAATTCACGAGCTTCTAAATAAAACTTTTCAGCAGTTTTTTTATTGTTTTGCAATTCCTTTGGGTAAAAACTTACTGGCCTAGGAATATACGGCGTTAAGTTATATTTTTGACAATATTTTAACACTCGGTTATGAATTTCAATAGTATATTCTGCCAATAATTTAGGATTACTATAAAGATTTTTGTATTTTGGTACTAAGTCTGAATCGTACTTCTCTAACGCTTTATAAAAATATTCGCCACAATATCCCCAAAGCGTCAACCCAGCGTCCAAAACATATTGTCCACCGCATTCCTTGGTTTTTTTAATCACTGCCTCGATATTTTTTTCGTCGTCATAAATAAAAGGTAAAATCGGCATAAAAACAGTGCCAGTTAAAATTTTATCTTTCGATAATTTTTTCATTGCTTCAAAGCGAGTTTGGACAAGGGGCGCTTTTGGTTCAAAGATTTTTCGAATTTTATTATCTTCGTTTGTTATAATTGACCAACCAACATTGAGGTAAGACTTTTTATTAATTTTTTTTAAAACATCAATATCGCGCAAAAGCATTGGCGACTTTTCATTGATAAACACCGGAAAACCAAGCCCAAAGCAGACCTCGAGCATTTTTCTAGTATATTGATATTGAGAATCAATTGGTTGGTAATTATCAAGATAAATTAAATCTATCGGTTTATTTTTTAGGGCCTTTTTCAAAAGCTCTGGCGCATTTTCTTTTGCTTTGATGTATTGCGAAAAAGCATCGTCAAATTCTGAAACCTTTTTGTCGCGCGATGCCTTGTGTGGATTATATTTTTCATCCCGCCAATAACAATACTCACAACCCCACTCACAACCAACATACGGGAAAGCGGAATACTTGTCCCAAAACCACCCACCATCGCAATGCTTGTGGGTATTGAGAATTGTTTTAGTTTTATAAATTTTATACATTTTTCTGTATTGCTAATTTATTATCTTTATCTAAATAGGTCAAGGCCTTTCTTATCATCAATTTAGAAATATTCTTCTTTACTTGAATCTGTTTTTTTAGGAATTTTACCAAAATATCAGGATGATGTCTGCCGATAGTTTTTAAACCCCAGCCAATACCTTTGACAATGTCTCTTTGTTTTTCTTCGATATAAGGCTCAATTAACATTAACAATTTTTCTGTTTTTACTGGTTCATCTAAAACTCTTTTGCTAAAAAAATGAACAGCTATACCAGTGCTTCTTTTAACCCATTTATTTTCATCTTGTAAAAACTTTTTAAGCCAACTACAGGTTTTATCGAAATAATCAACCAGAGCTTGGCCTAAGCTTCGTTCACCAATAATATCGCAGACATACCACTCATTACCTTTTATAATGTATTCGCGACTTCTCTGCATTACTGCTTCAAAATCTTTTTCTAAGAAAGGGATCAATGCTTGACCCACAATAACGAAACCGCCCATAGCGTTATAGTCGATAATTTCATCAAAACTTTTAAAGAATTTTTGTGGTTGACTTGTTCCAGCCCGACCGATTTCTTTGCCTAAAAGATCAAGTTTTATAAATGGACACTTGGTGTCAAGTAGAGGTTTTAAAATTTTTACAACCTCTCTATATTTATTTGCCGAAGTCAAACTAATCACTTGATTAGCCAATGTTTTAATTTGTTCATTAGAAATATACTTGCTCATTTTATTAAATTAGCAATGTCAACTTTTAATGCTTGGGCAATCTTGGTTAGGGTTTCAATTGTGGGGTTTGGATTCTCGCCTGACTCAATTTTGACAATGGTATTATAGGCTACCCCCGCATATTTTGAGAGCTTATCTTGAGAAAATCCGAGCTTTTTTCGATATTGCCTTATTTTGATTGATATTGTGGACAATTTTCTTATTGACATCTGACCAATGTTTTAATACTATTATAATAGGTGTTTGTTAGTCCTTTCATTGAGCTATAACCTACTAAAATAATACTAAATTATTTTAGTAATGTAAAGAAATTTATTGAGAGGGTTTGTTGTGTGTGATGGGGGATGAGATAGACGATTTTTTAATATGTCTCGCCATTTGGTTCAGAAAAATTAAAAAAGCCCAAACAGGCGGGCAAAAATTCCTTCCCCCCAACCCCCTTCCTTTTTGCCCGCCCGAGCGTTCCGTTTTGGCTCTGCCGCGCGAAGCGCGGCAATCAGTCGGGATTTTGCTCAAAATGAGTTCTGACTTTTTCCAACAAACACCACCAAAGTTGATTAGTTGCCTCGCTCGGCGCTTCGCGCCTCGCTTCGGCGGGCATTTCTGCAAGGAAATGCCAAGGGTTTTTGAAATCAATCGCCAATTTTCCACGGGCAAGGCGGCGGTCCACAAATTTAAGAATTTGTATTGCGGCAAAGCCGCAATGAGCCGATGGTTTTGTTTCGCCTTCGGCGAAATACAAAATGAGATTTTAATAAATTGTCGGTGTAAAGCGTTGCCTTTTTATAAAATTAAAAACTTCTAAAAACTATGACAAAATATTTTATCTATTGTCGTAAATCAAGCGAGGACGAGGAAAGACAAGTTTTGAGTATCGAGGCCCAGCTCACGGAACTTCGCGAGTTTGCCAAGCAAAATAATCTTTTTGTCGTCAAAGAATTTTATGAAAGCAAAACAGCCAAAGAGCCGGGCCGAGAAGTTTTTAATTTTATGATGTCAGAAATTGAAAAAGGCAACGCTTCGGGAATTTTAGCGTGGAATCCCGACAGATTGGCGAGAAATTCAATAGACGGCGGACGAATAATTTATTTAGTTGATACTGGAAAAATTACCTCGCTAAAATTCCCCACATTTTGGTTTGAAGCGACACCACAAGGAAAATTTATGTTGTCTGTCGCTTTTGGTCAAGCAAAGTATTACACCGACAATTTAAGAGAAAACATTTTGCGGGGAATTAGGCAGAAAATAAGGCGAGGCGAACTTTCGGCAAAAGCCCCGCTCGGATATTTCAACGAACCTCGTTTGCGAACCATTGAACCCGACAAAAAAAATTTTAATAAAGTAAAAGAAGTTTTGCGGGCTTTTGCCACCGGGAATTACACGCTTACCGCGATTCAAAGCAAAATGTTTTCTCTTGGCTTGGTTGGTAAAGACGGAAAACTGCTTCATTTATCCACCATTCAGAAAGTTTTGACCAATCCGTTTTATTACGGACACTTTCGCTATCGGGGAGAAATTCATCAAGGATCGCATAAGCCAATGATTTCAAAGAAACTTTTTGACCAAATACAGGAAGCGTTGATTTTGAACGGCAAGCCCCGCAAAAAGCGAGGACCGAAAAATTTTCAATTTCTCAATTTTGCGATTTGTGGCGAATGCGGGTATTCCATAACCGCCGAGCGACACATTAAGAAAAGCGGACTAAAATTTGTATATTATCGTTGCACTCACAAAAGCAAAACGCAAAATTGTTCGCAAACTCGCTTTTTGCGGGAAGAAGTTTTAACCGAGCAAGTAAAAGAGAATTGTCAAAAAGTTTCTTTGCCTGACGATTTGCGGGAAAAATATCTCGCCAAAGTTGGCGAATGGGAAAAAGAAAACAGCCAATCGTCAAATCTTTTCGCTCAAAATCTCAAAACTGAACTTTCCGCCATAAAAACAAAAATAGACCGCTTAATGGACGGCTATCTCGAAGGTAGTTTTGAACTGGCTGAATTTCAAGAAAAGAAAAACAAACTTATGGCGGAAAAGAAAGATATTGAGGAAAAATTATCCGATTTTGAGCGAAAAGGAAATCATTGGCTCGAACTCACCCGAAACTGGATTTTAGAGGCCAACCAAGCCAAAAATCTCATTTTGTCTGAAAATTTTTCGGAAATGAAAAACTTTCTCAAAACCATCGGCTCGAACCGCCGCCTTGCCCGTGGAAAATTGGCGATTGATTTCAAAAACCCTTGGCATTTCCTTGCAGAAATGCCCGCCGAAGCGAGGCGCGAAGCGCCGAGCGAGGCAACTAATCAACTTTGGTGGACCCGAGCGGATTCGAACCGCTGGCCTCCTCATTGCAAATGAGGCGCGCTACCAACTGCGCCACGGGCCCTATTTATAAAAATGTGGGCGCGGAAGGAATCGGACCTTCAACCTCTTTATTATCAGTAAAGCGTTCTACCACTGAACTACGCGCCCGTGCTCTTTTCGTTTTTTATTGGGATGAGTAGCACTGTGAGATAATTGCCTGGGAATTTTTACGGCAAAACGCTCCGCTTCGCTACGATGCTTTGCCTAAAATTCCCGTTGAAAGGCAACAAATTACCTTTCAACCCACCGAACTACGCGCCCATTTGACATCATTATAATACCAAAACAAAAACTTTCTTTCAAGGGAGAAATGTGCCTGGGCAACTCTTCTTTACGGCTCGCTCCACTCGCCTAAATTGCCCGTCAAAGCCAAACAGTTGGCTTTGACCCAAAACAAAAACCCTGTTTCAAAAGGGTTGACATTGCCCGCGCCGGAAAATATTAAAAAATGGAAACGATTATAAAAATGGCAACTACGGCTGCGCCGGCCGAAGCTATTAAAACCGCGGCCGCGGACAAGTCCTTAATCCGTTTTATCCGTTCGTCGTACTCGGGTTTCAAAATGTCCAGGATTTTTTCCAGCTGCGAGTTCAAAAGCTCCAAGCCCAAAACCAAAGCAATGCTCATAACCAAAATAGCCCGTTCAAAATAACGCAAGGGCAGGGCGATTATTGCCACGACCACAACCAAAGCGGCCAAAACCTGAATGCGAAAACTTTGCTGGGTTTGCCAGCCAACTTTTAAGCCGTCAAAAGCGTGCTCAAAGCTTTTTGCCAGCTTGTTCCACTTAATCATATCTGCATTATAGCATCGACAAGGCCTTTTCTCAACCGGACGACAATAAGCCCCAGGCACAAATAAGCTGCGAAAAGAAAAAACCAGGAAATTCGCGCGTTGACAAAAGCCAGAGGAAACTTTGAAAACCATTCAATTACCGCCGTTGTGTAACTTAGCAAAAGCCAGCAAGGCCAGGCAAAAACAACGGCAAAAGCCGGCAGCAAGACCGCCAAAAGAACAAAGAAAAAGCCGAAAACCATAATCGCCGGAATAAAGGGCGAAATCAACAGGTTGGGCAAGGGAGCTATTAAAGAAATAATTCCGGAGTTAAAAGCCAAAAGCGGCAAGCAGAAAATTTGGGCGGCCAGGGTCATTGCTATGGGTTCAAATAGCTTGCCGAAATCCGCTTTTGCCATTTTCGCCAAAAGGGTTTTCAAAAATCCGTGAATTAAAGGATCCAGGTATATCAACCCCAAAACAGCCAAAAAAGAAAGCTGAAAGCCCCAATCCTGCGCCAAAAGCCGCGGCTGAAACGCCAGCATTACAGCTGCGGCCAAAAAAATCGTTCTGGCTGGAACGCTTTGCCTGCCAAGGGCCTGCGACGCCAGCAGCAAAGTAGCCATAATGCCCGCCCGAACAGCCGAAGCAGGCAAACTAATGAACGCAATGTAGGCCCAGACAAAAGCAATTGACAGAATAATCGCCTGATAACGCCACAGGTCCAAAGCCAGACCAAGCCAAACCAGCATACCCGCCAGCAAAACAATGTTCATTCCCGAAACCGCGGCAATGTGCCGCGTGCCCGTGATATTGAGCTTGTTTTTCCAATCCTGGCTGATTTTGTTTTGCCAGCCGAACAAAATGCCGCTTAACAAGTCGGACTGGGGCGGAGAAAAATTCCGTTCAATAACATCGACGGATTTTTCTCTTAATCCTTGGAAATACCGCGCTGGGGCTGGCGGCGTTGGGGCTGGCGCTAAATTGATGTTTTGCCCCCGCCACAGCCCCAGGCCCGAAAATACCAGGCAGAGGCCAAAAACAAAAATCGCTTTCCGCCTGTGGAAAAACAAACAATAAGCGGCCCCCAACAAAAAAAGCTCGCAAATGAGCCAGAGAGAAACTTTGACGAAAGAAGCGGCGAAAATTCCGGTAATAAAAGAAAAAGAACAAAACAGCAGAATTTTTGACGGCGTCATAAAGGCCCAAACTTTAAATTTTAACCGGATTTTTCAATTGCCGCGCCGCCATCATCACTGTTTCGTACAAGCCGAAGAAAACTCCGGTATAAAGCAAATCGCCCAGCAAAGTGTTCTTGAAAAACGGCAGGGCGGAAAAATAGCACTGATAAAGCCCTTCTGCGGTTTTCGCGTACCAGGGAGTAAATGCCCAAACCGCGAAATTGGTGGCCGTGAAAAACGCGACCGAACCCGCCAAAGAAGCAATAAAAACCCTGTGCCATTTTTTTCGTTTCTGAACCAGCCACCCCAGAAAAACAGAAAACATAAAGCAGCCGTAAACGGCAATGGCCACCGGCCATTCGTAAAAACCCAAAAAAATATCGGATATCAGCATCGCGCCAAGAGGCGCTGCCAAAGCGATTTTACGCCCCCGCAAATAAACTCCGCAAAACAACGCCAAGGCGGCTATCGGCGCGAAATTGGGAGGATGAGGCAAAAACCGCGCCAACACGCAAAAAGCAACCAGCGCCGCAATTATTCCAATTTCAATTGTCTGTTTTTTCTCAGGCATATTAGAATTTACCCTTCTCAAATCTGAACTCCACTTTGTCCCCTGCTTGTATGATTTGCTTGTCGCAAGCCACGTACGCCGCCTCGCCATTAACGTAATACATCCAATATTTTCCGTCCTGTCCGTTTTTCCGGTTGCCGATTGCTTCAACCAAAATGCCCATTTGGCCGTAGTCTTTCGTTTGCAAAGCCAGTTTCGCCTGGGAAACGGCTTCTTTGAGCAAATCAAAGGCCGTTTCGTTTTGTTTAACGGCCAGCTCAAAAACCAAAGTATTCGTGGCGTCGCTGACAATGACAATGGAAGCCGTTGCCTGGCTGGTTTGCACCTTGCTCGCCAAATTCAAGCCCGCCGTATTGCTTGCGTCAACCGGAGCGGGCTCGCTTTCCTTAACGATTGACAGGCTTTCATCGTTTCGCGCTACGCTGTTTTCCGTTGACGCTCCTTGCGCGCTGTTTTGCGCCAGCACCGAACTTGTGGCATTGTCTGCCGTTTTGCCGGCCCTGGGCACTTTGTTGCTGTGATTTAAAATCTGCCAGGAGGCAACCCCGATTACCGCGACGATAATAAAAACAAAAACTGATTTGACTATTTTCATAATCCGTTTTTTTACTCCTGTATCCTACCACAAAAACCGGTTTTTTGAAAGTGTTTGCTTGCAGCTTACCGCTTGCTGTTTATTGCTTGTTAAAACTCAATTCCCTTTCTGGCCAAAACCCCCTGCCCGTCAAAATAATGTTTGATGTTTTTTACTTCGCTTGCCAAATCGGCAATTTCAACAATATCGCTCGCGGCGCCCCGGCCGGTTAAAACGAAATCAATGTTTTTTTTGTATTTCCGCAAAAAACCCAGAACCTGTTTTTTATTGAGCAAACCGTAATTCAAAGCCAGAATTATTTCGTCTAAAATAAAAAAATCGGCCCGCTTTTTATCAACGGACTGTTTGACCAAATCCCAACCCGCCATTGCCAGCTGTTTGTCTTTTTCGCTTTTATACGGAGGCAGAATAAAATGCTTTGCGCCGAAACTTTTTATCTTAAAATTTTTCAAACCGGACAAAACCGCCTCCTCGCCCGACCCGCCCGCTTTCAAAAATTGAACCATTAAAACTTTCCTGCCCGCTCCCGCGGCCCTCACCCCCATGCCGACAGCGCAGGTTGTTTTCCCTTTGCCATTGCCGGTTAAAACAAAAATCATACGCACAATCCCCAGCCGCAGGACGGGCATTTTTTGCAGCCTTCGGTTTTTATTAAAACGCCCGAACATTTGGGGCAAAGGCCGCTGTTGCCGTTGCCGTTGGATAAATCTTTTGACGGGGGTGCCTGTTCCAAATTTATGTCGTGGTAAATAACCGGGCCTCCGGTCGCTTTCTCGTCTTTCATGCTTACCAGCTCGCCCTCGGTTTTGGGCTTTTTGCCGTCTCTCACCCCGGCGTTCATCACTCCGGCGATTGACTTGTCGCGGAAAGCGGTAACGCCCTTGCAGTTCAGTTTGTAAGCAAGCAGATAGGTTTCTTTCATATCGTCAACCGTGGCCGAAGAAGGAAAGTTGGTGGTTTTGGAAATGGAAGAATCGGTCCATCTTTGTAAAACAGACAGGGCTTTTATGTGGTCGCGGGGAGTCAAATCCAAAGCAACGACAAAAAGTTTCTTTAATTTTGAAGGAATATAGGCGATTTTCTGCACGCTGCCCTGGTTTTCGCAAACTTCTTTTATCAAATCTTCGTCTAAAAGCCCTTCTGCGGCCATTACTTTTTCAAAAATCGGATTGACGTAATAAAAAGTGCCCAAAACAACCTTTTTTTCAAAAACCAGGCTGAAATTGGGCTCAATGCCCGAGCTCACTCCGGCAATCATGCTGATAGTGCCGGTGGGCGCGTTGGTGGTGGTTTGGCTGTTCCTGATGCCATGTTTTTTTATCTTTTCTTTCAGGCCGTCCCAGTCAAGTTTGATTTCTTCTTTTTCTTCCAGGGGCAATTCCCCTGATTCTTTTTCCCTGCCCCGGAAAGGCAGCCTGCCTTCGGTGTAAAACGACTTTTCGAAATAAGGGAAAGCCCCTCTCTCCTGCGCCAGTCCAACGGAAACCATTTTTGAGTGATAGTTCAAAAACTCCATCATTTTTTCCATCGTTTCCAAACCGCGGGCAGAGTTATAGGGAATTTCCAGTTCGTATAAAGCGTCGGCCACGCCCATTAAGCCCAGGCCAAGTTTCCTTGTGTTCAGGGTTGCTTCTTCAATGTCGGGCAAAGGGTATTTGTTTATGTCCGAGATATTGTCCAAAAACCTGGTGGCGATTTTCACCACTCTTTCAAATTCCCGCCAGTCAAATTCCGTTTCTTTTTTCCTGCCATTGGCTTGTTTTGTTTTGCAAAACGCCCGGACATTAACGGAACCTAAGTTGCAGGATTCTGATGGGTACAATGGAAGTTCGCTGCAAGGGTTAGTGCACTGAATCGGCCCCAGGGTTTTCAAAAACGGATTAAATTCGTTTATTTTGTCTTCAAACAGAATGCCCGGTTCGCCCGATTCCCAAACCTGGTAAACGATTAAATTGAAAAGGTTTTGCGGGTCAATGTATTTGACAATTTCGCCCGTTCTGGGATTTCGCAAAGGATAGGGCTTTTTTTGTTCATAATGCTCCCAGAAATCGGCTTTGAACAAAACCGATATGTTGAAATTGGTGAGGGCCTGGTTGCCCCTTTTCGCGACAACGAATTTTTCAATGTCGGGATAGTCAACGTTCATTATGCCCATTGAAGCGCCCCGCCGGACCCCGCCCTGCTTTATAACGTCGGTCATTTTGTCAAAAAGAGCCATAAAATGCAGAGGGCCGGAGGAAACGCCGCAGGTGCTTTTGATAAAATCGCCCTCGGGCCTTAATTTGGAAAAATTATAGCCGACTCCTCCGCCGGATTTGAAAATAATCGCCGACTTTTTCAGAGCCTCCATTATTTCTTCAATGGAATCGCCCACGTCAACGGCGAAACAAGCCGAACCCATGCCCAAAGAATTGCCGAAATTCACCAGGGCGGGCGTGTTGGGTAAAAACTTTCTTTCCACCATCAAATTATAATAATCGTTGATTTCTTTTTCATAATTTTCAAAATCACCCTTTTCCAGCATTTTCAAAACGGAATTGAAACTAAGCTTCATTTTGTTCTCTCTGTTTAAGCGGTCGTAAAGCCGCTTCAAACCATCAAGATGAAACTCGTTCAACAGATATTTGCCAATCCGGCATTTGCCGCTTTTTTGCGTTTCTTTGGCATCAAACTCCTCGTTGCGATGGAATGTCGCCCCTTGTTTCTGAAAAACTCTCTCATCATAAAGCAAAGAGGGCAAAACCGAGTGCACTGAGACTCTTGAAAAAAGCTCGCTGGGCGACTCAATAATATTGCCCGAAGAATCCTTCCTTAAATAGCGCGACGCCAAAACTTTCAGGGCGTTGAGGTCAAATTTTTTGTCTGTTTCGTCAATTTCCGCTTTTCGCAAGATTTGTTCTTTTTGCCGCCTGATTTCCGCCCGTTTCTGGCGGTATAAAATATACGCCTTTGCCACTTTTGCATGCCCGCCCTCAACCAAAACCTGCTCAACAACGTCCTGAGCCTGTTCAACTTTGACAAGAGCGTTTTCCCCGAAAGTTTCTTCGAGTTTTTCCGCGGCTTTCCTGGCCAAATCAGCAGCCAAATCCAAATTCGCCTCGCCTACTTCCTGCAGGGCCTTGAAAATGGCGTTGGTTATTTTCTCAATCTTAAAATCGGTTATTTTGCCGTTCCGCTTTTGAATTTGTTTTATCATATCTTTTGCAAGCGATCCCCCTCCCCGCCTGTCTTCCAGGGAGATTCGCCAGAAACAAATTAAATCATTTTTTTGAGGTTGCAATAACCGTTACTTTAATGTCCCCCTTCCCCAGATTGTCATCCTCGGAAACGCCGAAAATTATCCTTGCTTCGGGCCGGGCGTTTCTTTTGATAAACCCGGCCGCCGAATTGACTTCGGCCAGCGACAAATCATCTCCGCCCGCAATATTGAGCAATATGCCGTCCGCGTCTTTCAGGGAAAAATCCAGCAACGGCGACTGCAAAGCCGACGAGGCGGCGGACAGAGCTCTTTTTTCTCCTTTGGCCTGGCCAACACCCAAAAAAGCCCGGCCCGCGTGTTTAAGAATGGTTTTCAAATCGGCAAAATCAACATTGATAACGCCAGGCAAATAAATCAAATCGCAAACGCATTTTACCGCTTCCCTTAAAATGCCGTCTCCTATCCAAAAAATATTTTCAACGGTGGTGTTGGGCCCGGCCAAAGCCAATAACTTGTCGTTGGGCACCGCCAAATAGGTGTCAATTTTGTTTTTTAAGCTTTCCAGGCCCGAAGCGGCAATGTTTTTGCGCTGGCTTCCCTCAAAAGAAAACGGCAAAAACACAACCGCGATGGTTAAAATACCGAGACTTTTGGCTAAATCCCCGACAACCGAAACAGCTGCGGTGCCCGAACCGCCTCCCAACCCAGCAGCCAAAAAAAGCAAATCGGCCCCGGCAATGGCTTCTTTCAATTCGTTTTTGCTTTCCGTAGCAGCTCGTTCCCCTAAAACGACGTCCATTCCCGCTCCCAATCCGGCAGTGGTTTTTTGCCCGATTAAAATCTTTTTTGTTGTTTTGCAGTTTTTCAAACTCTGTACGTCAGTATTCGCCGCA
>JAMCXQ010000031.1 GCA_023474835.1 Patescibacteria group bacterium
GAATCCGGCAACAACAACACAGGCACCATCTACGGAGGGGCCAGCCAGACAAAAGGCGTCATCGGCAAGGCCCTCTCCTTTGACGGGGTGGATGATTATGTGAACCTTACAGGAATCTCGTTTAACAATGGCGGCAACCTGTCTATTGTTCTTTGGGCAAATTTTTCCGTTTATGACGGCAACGACTATATCGTTGACATTGAATTGGGCAGACTTTTAATAGGATTGTATGGAAATAATTTTAATTTTTATGATGATGCCTGGAAAAATTATGGCGCTGGCATAGCCTGTGCGCCATATTTGAATAATTGGCATTATTATGTTTTTACTTTTGATAGCGTTTCCAATCCCGATATTGCGAAATTGTATATTGATGGCAAATTGATGGGTTCGAACAATACATATTCGGCCAAAAATATTTCAGGCGCCATAACGTTGATGTCCCGTTATTCAAGAGACAGTTATTTCACAAGAGGTCTTGTTGACGACGTGCGCATATACAGCACTGCCCTTACCCGGGCTTGCGTCCAGCAGCTTTACGCTCAAGGTCTTGAAACCCACCAGAATTTGGCAGTAAAATAGATTTGAACTCAGATAAGCTAAGTCCAGAGAAATAAAATATGTTCGGCAGACAAAAAAACAATAATAATCCGGCGGGCCAGGCAGCCGTTATAGGCAGTGGCAACGGCCAGAATAAAGTTTTGCAGATTTTGGCGCAGGGAACGATTATATCAATGGCCGACGACCTCAAAGACGCCCAAAACGCCAAAACATTGAATTTGCAGCTTATCCCCAAAAACGGTTCCGAAAAACCCGCAAAGCCCTCTCCAGTGATTTCCAACGGGGCGGGCCCTGCGGGTCCTGTTAAAAAAGAGCCGGTAAATTTTGTTTCCAGGCCGCTGGAACCGGTCCGGCCCGATTTGTCGCTGCCGCCCGGTTTCGGCCAGACAACAACATTGCCGGTTAAGCAAGCCCCGCTGGAAGAAAAGCCCCAAACAGAGCAAAAAACAACTGAACCGGAAACGGCCGAACAAAAAACAGAGCCCGAGCCCCTGCCCGAAATTGACGCCGTTAACGAAGCTGCCAGCCAGAGAAAAACGGTTTTTTTGAAAAAAGATGAAATTCCCGTTTTCCAGCAAAAAGCGCACCAGGAAATTTTTGATCATCTGGAAAAGTTAAAAACTTTTTCTGCGAAAGAAAAGCCCTTTCGCGATGAAAAAAAGAGGCTGCTTGCTGAAGAAGAGCGGCTTGAAGCGTTGTTAAATTCCATAAGAGCGCAGGAAGAAGCGATAAACAAACAGCTTGCGTTAATTGAACAGCAGGAGCAGGCCGCTTCCAGCGCCGCCCAAAAGCATCAGCTTGAACAAGCCAGGTGGCAGCTTGAAGAACAAAGAAGAGTGGTTGAAGAATCGAAATGGAGCCAGGAAGAAGAAGTTGAAAAGCAAAAAATGGCAATCGCCAAAATTGAAAGCTCGCTGGCTGGGCTGAAAACAGAACAGGACAGCATTTTCAGGCTAAAGCAGGAAAAGGAAGACATTCTCAAATCAATAAGGTTAAAAAACGAAGAAGCCGGCTTAAGGCGGCAGTTTGAGGTTTTGCAAACGGAAGAAAAGAAAGCGCTGGCTGAAAAGAACGCCTGGCAGGTAAAAAAGCAGGGTATGGAGGCCGAATTGGCGAAAATCAAAGACGAGGAGCAGGCGATTGAGCAGGAAGAGCAGGAGTTAAGCCGGACAGAAAAAACGGTTCAAAGCGCCGTTGACAGGAAAAAAATCGGCTTGGAAAGATGGCAGATAGAAGAGAAAAGAAAGCAACTGGAACAGAAGCGATGGTCTTTGGAAAACGAAACGAACTCTTTAATGGAGAATTTCGGGCAGATAGAAGGCAGGATTCAGGATGCGAAAACGAAAAAAGAGGATTGTTTTCAGAAAATCAGGCGCCTGGAAGCGCAGATAAAGTATAACGTGAAATTTTCCGAAGACGGCGGGCAGCCTTCGGAGGGGGAAGCAGCGAAAATTTCCGCTGGAAACGGAACAAAGCAAATGGAAGAAAGAGGAAGGGCGCGCCAGGCGGCGGAAGAAGAGTTGAAAAGCAGAATTGAGCAGGAAAAGCGGAAATCGGACGAACGGCTGGGCAGGGAAAAAGCGGCCCAGGAACGCCAGCAAAGGATTTTAGCCATTGAAAAAAGGGCGCAGGCGGAGCGGGAAGGCCAGGCAGAAAAAGAATTGTCCGGACCCCTGCAAAAAAGCGAGATTTTAAGAAGGCTTACCCGGACTTCGGCGCAGGAAGAAGCGCAGCGCCAGGAATTTTTGGCGCGCGTTGCCGATCCGGCTTCGGGCGCAGGCAGCAGGCAAGGATTTGGCCTGGCGGAAACGAAATTTCCAGCCCCGCCCGAAAAGAAGTTTCTGGCAGGGCAAGCCCAAAGTCCGGTAATTTTTTATCAGCCGAGAAAGGCATCGAAAGCCGGAAAAATTTTCACGAGAATTGCCATTGTTGTTTTGATTCTGATAGCGGCTTTCGGCGCGTACCTGGCTTTTTCCGGCGGGCTGGAAAGAGGCGTTCAAGTAAGCCCTGTTTTTCCGTTTTTGCGCGCCAAGCCGGCCGCGTCCGCTTCCCCCGAGATTTTAATGCCCGAAAACGAAAGCCCGGCTTCCCCGGTTTTGCCGGAAACGCAACCGCCCGCAGAACAGGCCCCGTTAGAAACGGAGTTTCTAACGGGGCAGGCCACTTCCGCACAACCGCAAATTCCGCTGGAAACGGAACCTTCAACGGAGCAGCCGTCTTCTCCTTTGATAAAAACCCAAAACACTTTTGTTATTAACTGGAACGGCGGAGAGGGTTTAGCGGGACTGTTTTCCGAAGCGCTTGAAGAAAAACTTGATTCGGGCCGCTTCGCGCAAATCGTATTTGCCAAGGAAACGGGCGGCTTTTGGATTTTACAGGAAATTCTGGCCGGTTTGGGAGTGACAATGCCCGCCGAGATTTTGCAAGATATTGCCACTTCCACGATATTCCTGTATAGTGGGACGAACGACAAAAAAATCGGTTTTGTCGCTGAAGTCGGGCCGGATAAGATTTCCGGTTTGAAAAACGTTTTGCGTTCGTGGGAGTCTTCCGCCGAGAAGGATACCGGGCCATTTTTCGCTTTAATGGGCAAACAAAGCGCGGCTCTGGTTTCTTATTTCAGAAGCGGTTCCTACGGGCAGATTTCTTTTCGTTATCAAACTTTTACCAAACAGGATTTCGGTTTGTGCTACGCGGTATTTGACAAATATTTTGTCTTCGCGCCTTCTTGGGAAAGTTTGGCTAAAATTATCGCTGAATTAAAACAATAATATATATGCAAAAAACAGCAATGAAAAAACTGGAGAAAAAACTGACCGAACAAAAAACAAAGCTGGAAAACCAGCTTAATTCTTTTGCGGTGAAATCGGAAATTGTGGAAAACGACTGGAACGCGAAAATGCCCTCTTTCGACCAGGGGGGAGGCAGCTTGGAAGACGAAGCCGATGAAGTGGAAGAATTCGGTATGAGGCTGGCTTTGGAAGGCACCATGGAGTCGGAGTTGAAAAAAATCGACGCGGCTTTGCAAAAAATCAAAAAAGGCAAATACGGGCTGTGCGAAAAATGCGGCAAGCCTATTGCCCAGGGCCGGCTGGATGTTTATCCCCAGGCCGAATTTTGCGCGAAATGCCAAGTATAAATAAATTAAGAATGAAAAATGAAAAATGAAAAACCGTATAGAAAAATCTAAAAAGAAACTTTTTTAATTTTAGATTGCCGTTTTTATTTTTCCATTTTTAGTTTTTATTTTGAAATATGAACTTATTCAAAGACATTTCCTGCGGCAAAAATCCGCCCCAGGAAATCAGCGTGGTGGTGGAAATCGCCAAGGGTACGCAAAACAAAATTGAATACGACGAAGAAAAAGGTTTTATGGCCCTGGACAGAACCCTTTACTCGCCTCTTGTTTATCCGTTTGAATACGGGTTTATCCCTCAGACAAGGTCGGAAGACGGGGATTCCTTGGACATTATTTTATTGGCGACAAACCCCACTTTTGCGGGCTGCGTGGTTAAGGCCAGGCCCGTGGCAGTGATGTTAATGGAGGACGAGGGCGGGACAGACAATAAAATCATTGCCGCTCCAATGGAAAAGCTTGACCCAAGATTCAAAGAAATACAGGACGTTGATGATTTTTCCGAGCATTTAAGAAAGGAAATCCAGGAGTTTTTTGAAGTGATGAAACGACTGGAGCCAAACAAATGGGTTAAGGTTAAGGGATGGGAGGGCAAGGAAAAAGCAATGGCAATTATCAAACAGGCCGCGGAAAAATATCAGGCAGAAACTAAAATCTGAAAATAAATGGAAAAAGAAAAAACGGAAACATCAAGGATGCGCGCGCTGCTGGAAGAAGGGCAAAAAAAGAAGAGGTTGAAGCTTTTTACGGGCGGGTGAAAAACGACAACATCGGCGTTTCTCTTGATAATTTCATTTTGGCAGCGGAAATGGCCGAGGGCAAGGCGGGCGGAAAGTCAAACCATAACTATTCGGCAGCCCTCGGTTTTTTAAGAGGATGCAGAAAAAAATTGTCGGGAGAGGGCCTGAATTTGAACAATATGACATTCGCCCAGTTAAAACAGAAATATCCGGTTTTTTTGAATCTGATGATCGGTTGTATAGTGGAACTTATGGAGTTTGGAAAGATTTTAAACATTCCCGAACTTAAATTTTAATAGTGTCAGACTATAGTCTGACGCTGAGTTATTATGAAAATGGAAATAAAAAAACAGGATAATAACAGAGTTGAAGTCGAGTTGGCTATGGAGTGGCAGGAGTTTGCGCAATGTTATCAAAAGGCATTGGATAATTTTGTTAAAAATGTTGTGTTGGACGGATTCAGGCAGGGCAAAGCGCCCTCTGACATGGTGGAAAAGAAAATTGGCGAGCACAAAATTTTGGAAGAGGCCGCGGATTTATTGCTCAAAGAACAATATCCGGAAATCATCAGAAAAGAAAATTTGGAAGTAATTGGCCAGCCCCACGTGGAAATTTTGAAGTTGGCCAAAAACAATGATTTTGAATGCCGCATTAAAGTCGACGTTTTACGCGACATTGACTTGCCTGATTTGAAGAAAATTGTTTTAAGCGTGGCAAAAAGTAGGGCCGAGGTGAGTGATGATGATATTAAACAAACAATCAAATGGATTCAAAAATCGCGCGCCAAATTAACTGATAAGCAGGGCGCGGCGTCGGCCGGCGACTGGCTGGAAATTGAATACCAAAGCCCGCAAATTGAAAACAGCAAATTATTCCAGGACAATTTCGTTTTAGGCGAGGGCCGTTTCGTTGCCGGATTTGAAGATAATTTGCTGGATTCGGCAGCCGGCCAGGAAAAAGAATTTTCCGTTAAATTTCCGGCTGATTTTAAGCAAAAAGAAACAGCGGGCAAAGACATTTGCTTTAAGGTGAAAGTCAAAGCGGTTAAAACAATGGATTTGCCGAAATTGAGCGATGAATTCGCGCGGAAACTGGGCAAGTTCAGGGATTTGGCTGATTTGAAAAATAAAGTGCGCGAAGGCATTTCGCAGGAAAAAGAAGCGCACGCAAAAGAAGAATGGCAGGAGGGGGTTTTGCGGGCGATTGAGGGCGCGATAAAGATTGAAGCGCCGGATTTTCTCAAAGAAATGGAAAAACAAAGAATGACAGACGCGGCAAAGCACGAGGCCGAGCATTTGCAAATTGATTTCGAAGAGTTTGTCTGCCGTTCCCATAAAACAATTGCCGATTTTGAAAACGATGTTTCGCAAAAAACCGAGCAAAAAATAAAGGATTATTTGGTTTTGCGCCAAATCGCCAAAAACCAGGGCATTGAGGCTGGCGACGCGGAAATTGAACAGGAAGTAAATAGGTTATTGGCAAGTTATCCACAGCTCAATCCCCAGGAAATTGATAAAGAACACATAAGAGGTATAATACTTAATGAGAAGGTGTTTGGATATCTGGAAAAACTTTCGCAACAGAATTGAGCGGCTGGAAGTTGAGCTTTTAATCTGAAAAATTCTTTGTCGCTGGCCTAATAATTAGATGATTTTTAATTTCGCTTTATCATTTTGCATTTTTAATTTTGCATTTTGAATTTGAGCGAAGCGAACCATGCCTTTAATTCCCACGATAATTGAAAAATCGCCGCGGGGCGGCGAGCGGGCAACCGACATTTTTTCCCGTTTGCTGGAAGAGCGGATAATTTTTCTGGCCGGGCCCATTGACGACAACGTGGCTAACTTGGTGATCGCGGAAATTTTGCTTTTGGCTTCCAAAGACGCGAAGCGCGACATCAGGCTTTATGTCAATTCACCCGGCGGCTCGGTAACAGCCGGGCTTGCCATTTACGACACGATGCAATACGTATCGTGCGACGTGGCAACCATTTGCGTTGGCATGGCTGCAAGCATGGCGGCTGTTTTGCTGGCCGCGGGGACTAAAGGCAAGCGGTTCGCTTTGCCCAACGCGGAAATTTTATTGCACCAGCCAATGGGCGGCATAACCGGCCAGGCCTCGGAAATTGAAATCGGCGCGCGCCAGATTTTGAAAATAAAGGAAAAACTCAATAAAATTCTGGCAGGTTTAACGGGCAAGCCGTTGAAAAACGTGGAGCAGGATACCGACCGCGATTTTTATCTGTCTGCGCAAGAGGCAAAAAAGTATGGCGTGGTTGACGAGGTGATAACAAAAGAAAGCTGAAATAAGCTGTAAGCGAATAAACAGCGAGTAAGGCAAATAGGCAAATGCCTAAAAAAAATCTATTTTTCATCTTTGTTTTGGCCGGGCCGTTCCTGGTGTGGAGTTGTTTTACTTTGGCCGCCTGGACTAATCCGACGGCAACCCCGCCCAATGACAACACCCCCGCTCCCGTAAACGTCGGTTCGGCTTACCAGACGAAAACCGGCATTTTGCAGGTTAAAAATCCGGATGCCAATGCTTCGGATAACGCCGATGGCAACTGGTTTATCATCAGCGGCTACACCAAAACGTATGACCAGGCAAAAGCCGCCTGCGTTGCCGCGGGGGCCCGGCTGGCTTATTACTCTGAAATCGTTGACGCATTCAAAAACGGCGCCAGTTCCTGTTCATACGGCTGGATTTCCGAAGGGTTTATCGTTTATCCTATGCAGGACGGGGCGGGCGACGGGTGCGGCGGGCCGGTTGGCGGGGTGAGGGTTTCTTATCCTTCGTTAAGCTCGCTTTCGGGCGCTTATTGCGCCAGAGATTCTTTGGCAGTGAACGGCTCATCAATAAACGGCGGTAATTTATACGCCAAAGGAATTTATTTAAACAGCGGGCAAAGCGATAATGAAATGTATCTTGGCTTGCTGGCTAACGGCGACAATGCCGACAAAGCTGGCATTTGCATGGCGGGAGTTTGCAAAACCGCCTGGAATCAGGTGGGCGGCTATTGGCAGGACGGCGGCAGCGGCAAGATTTATTATAGCGCCGGCAATATAGGCATCGGCACGGCGTCACCGACGGCTCCATTAAATCTTGCAAGCGGGCCGCTGCAAATTACCGGCAAGGGCACGCCGACCGGCGGAGCAGGCGTGGAGATAGAAGGAGATTCGTCTTTCGGGGAAATTTTGTCATACAACAGAGGAACGTCCGCTTACCTTCCATTGTTGTTGCGGGGGAGCAATATCCAGCTTGAAAACAGCGGGACAGAAGCAATGAGAATAACCGGCGGCAACGTCGGCATCGGCACAACCAGCCCGACTTCCAAACTGGAAGTAGCCGGCGGGCAAATCGAAGCCAACGGCGACTTAACGGTTGTTGGCACTTCCTATTTGGCTACTGTTCGAAGCGGCGGGTATTTTTACAGCACAGTAGCGGCCACCGACAAGTTCGGCAACGCTAATGCTTCGGGCTGGGGTATTGATGCTTTAAACAACGGCAACTGGGACCTGTTGGTTTATGATACGGGCAGATTGTATTCCAACGAGGCGTATTTCGGATACGGCGGTTCCGCTGCCATAAGAACTTACGATACCAATGAAAATCTGGCCATTATGCCAAACGGCACCGGCAACGTGGGCGTGGGCGACGCCTCCCCCTCTTACAAGCTTGACGTGGCCGGCCAGGCCAACGCCACCCAGCTGTGCATTGCCGGCGACTGCAAGGCCGCCTGGCCGACTTTCAGCGTGAGCACATCTTCTTTTCAGGTTCGGGTCACCGGCACCTGCGCGGCCGGTTCTTCAATCAGAGTTATCGCTCAAGACGGCACGGTTTCCTGCGAAACAGATGACAATACAAGCGCCCCCGGCGGTTCCGACACGCAAATACAATACAACAACGCAGGAGTCCTTGGCGGGGCCAGCCAAATCACTTATGATGACGTGAATAACCGTACAACCATCGGCGCGCCGGCAGCCGGCAATACCCTGAATATCAGCCGCCTGGCCGGCCAGTCAAGTATTAAGTCAACCGACGCCAACGGCTATTTGATAATGGACTCCAACGGCCAGGCGGCTGGCCTTAACTGGTATTCAGCTGATAATGTCATTTTGGCCAATGGCGGGGGCAATGTGGGTGTAGGTACGGCCAGCCCGGGGGCTTACAAGCTTTATGTGAGCGGCAATCAGTACAACAGCGGTTCTCTTGATTTATACTCGGCGGGTTTTAGAAGAAGCGGAGGCGCTTCCTATACATATCCGGATTTATACGGAGCTGCGGGAGGTCTGGTAATCGGCGGCCTGGCGGGCGGGGGAGGAACAATTGCTCTGAATACGACAGGCGGGGCAACCCCGACAATGTATTTAAGCGGCACCGGCAACGTGGGCGTGGGCGACGCCTCCCCCTCTTACAAGCTTGACGTGGCCGGCCAGGCCAACGCCACCCAGCTGTGCATTGCCGGCGACTGCAAGGCCGCCTGGCCGGTAAGCGGGTCGGGGACAGTCGGCCCGGGCACAGTTAATAAAGTATCAAAATTTACGGCTGCCTCTGCAATCGGCGACTCCCAGATTATTGATGACGGAACAAATGTGGGCATCGGCGCTGCTCCCGAAAGAAAACTCCATGTTTCAGGAGGCAATGTTTTAATTGATAATGCCCGTTCTCTTGAAGCTAAAAATGCAGCAGGTGTTGTGGAGACCTGGATGTGGCCCAGATACTCCGACAACGTAACTTATACCAACTACGGCTCGGCCGGCTGGAACATCCGCAACAACTCCTCGGTTCCTACGATGTTTATGACCAACGGAGGCAGTGTGGGTATTGGCACAACGGCGCCAGGGGGCGCGCTGCATGTGGTTTCCCCTGCTCTTGCGGGAGTTGCTCTTTTTGAAAGAAGTAATCAGACAACTGATAATTTATGGGGAGCCGGACAATTTCTATCAACCAAAACATCAAGTATGAACGATGGTTTTGGAGCTTCGGTAGCTTTTGCCATACGTGACGATGCAGCCGTTATCAATACAATCGCTTCTTTCGGGGCGCTCAGGAGCGGCGCTGACAATAGCGGAAGTTTGGTGTTTGCAACAGCCAATGCCGGTTCAAATACCGAAAAGATGAGGATAACGAACACCGGTTATGTGGGCATTGGCGACGCCTCCCCCTCTTACAAGCTTGACGTGGCCGGCCAGGCCAACGCCACCCAGCTGTGCATTGCCGGCGACTGCAAGGCCGCCTGGCCGGTAAGCGGGTCGGGGACAGTCGGCCCGGGCACAGTTAATAAAGTATCTAAGTTTACCGGCGCTAACACAGTTGGCGATTCTCAGATTGTTGATGATGGAATAAGTGTGGGCATCGGCGCTGTTCCCGAAAGAAAACTTCATGTTTCTGGGGGCAATATTTTAATTGACAACGCCCGCTCTCTTGAAGCTAAAAATGCGGCAGGCGCTATAGAAACCTGGATGTGGCCAAGATATTCAGATAATATTATGTATACAAATTACGGTTCAGGGGGCTGGAACATCCGCAACAGTTCATCGGTTTCCACGATGTTTATGACAAACGCCGGCAACGTGGGCATTGGCACGGCCAGCCCCACAGCCAAACTGGAAGTGGCCGGGCTTGCGCCTGGCGCCGGAGCTAATATCAAAACAAACGACATTCTTTTGAATTCCGGCGCCACGCTTTTCTTTGACGGCAATTATAGTTTTGCCGCCGGAAACTATATCAGGCCCATTGCCGCCAACACCCAGCAGTTTGTGACAGCCGGCGCTGAAAGGATGAGAATAACAAGCTCGGGCTACGTGGGCATCGGCACAACGGCCCCAACTTCTTTATTGCACGTTGAAAAAGCTCTGGGAGCTGGTTATATTGCCGAGTTTAAAAACATTCAGACAGGAGTGGGAGCAAAAGTACTCCATCTTTATAATGCAGATTACGACGCAAATGATTATCTGCTTTATGCGGAAAATGGCGGAGGTTATCAAACTGTAATTGATGGTTTGGGCAGGGTGGGCATTGGCACGAGTACCCCAGCAGCTAAATTAGAGGTGGTTGGCGGGGCGATAAAGGCAACCGGCGGCTTGATTATGGAAACCAGGACCACCAACCCTGCCTCGCCGGCCGTCGGCCAGATTTGGATGTGCGTGGATGCCGGCAACGATTGCCAATAATTAAGGCAATGCCGGCATATAAAAAGCCCCGAGTTTCGCCTCGGGGCAGTGTTGTTTAATATTGGTATAATAATAGCAGATTTTGAAAAAGGAAGGACGGGCCTTCCGATATTGCGATTTCAACGAATTGGGTTAAAATAAAATCAATAAATTAAGTTTTAAAAACTATGCCAAAAAAAGAAACAACTATTGATGATTTGGCCGTAATGGTGCAAAAAGGTTTTGTTGAAGTTGAAAAAAATATGGCGAGAAAGGACGAAATGCGAAAGGGATTTGACGAAGTTAATCACAGGTTAATGAAGATTGAAAGAAAAATAGAAAGCAATCACGAACAGCGCATTGAACGGTTGGAAGACGATGTCAAATGGCTCCGCAGCCAATTAACCCTTGGAGAAACAGGTTAAAAAAACAGAGAGGCGGTCTCTGCAATTTGTCGCAACGAAGCTCTTTTTAATTTACTTTTTTAGGATTTCAGGCATTAAAACCAAGCCGGGCCGGGCTGGAAAATGAAGGATGGGCCTTCCGGTGATTTTGCTGTCGGTACCAGATACCGACAGCGGGAATGATTGATTTGCGGTAAACGAAAAAGAAGGTAGGTTCGGCCTTGGCTAAATAATACCTGCATCATGGCTTACTACTACCTTCCAATGAATCAAGAATCAATGGGGACGGGGATATCCCCGTTCCTCAGTCGCATCAAAGTTGAAAGAAAAAAGTTGAATAAACAAGAATTGAAAGAAACCGTCGGCGTTTTTAAGAAAAAATTGGAGAAAGAAAATATCCCTTTTGAAAAAGTGTATGTTTTT
>JAMCXQ010000009.1 GCA_023474835.1 Patescibacteria group bacterium
TGTAGGGATGATTTATTTCGTTCCCAATTCCCTTTTCTTTTATAAAATCATCCAAATCATTTGGCGACATCAAACCATTTTCCAAAATAAATTCCAATCTTTTTAAAAGAATTGAATAATCTTTTTGTAGGCTTTCTTCATCAAAAAAGCCGGCATCAATAGGAATATCATGGACAAAATAATCCTGCCGGGCAGTATCAATAACTTTTCCACTGGTCTCTTTTTCAATTTCTTTTTCTTTACTTTCAAAGTTCGCTATTTTTTCCGGCATAATTTTACAAAGTTATGGCAGGCAACTCTATTCTATTAAACAAATCTTGCCACCACAAAAACAAACAACATTCCCAAAACAGTCAAGCCGACCATTTTCAAAGAACTATGTTTGCTGTGCGCTTCGGGCAAAATGTCGCTCGCGCCGATGTACATTAAAAACCCGCCGAAAAATCCCAGGTATAAAAGCAAAAAGTACGGCGACGCGGTAAAGAACAGGGTTGAACAAGCTCCCAAAACCGGAGCGAGGGCGTCCAAAAACAAAAACCATTTTGCTTTTTTCACGGTGTTTTTGTGAACCAGCATCAAAGAAACCGTGTTCATTCCGTCGGTAAAGTCGTGCGACAAAACGGCAACGGCCACCAAAACTCCCACGGCCGCATTAATCTGGAAACCCAAACCAATGCCCACCCCGTCAACGAAACTGTGCCCCACCAAGGCCAAAGCGGAAAGCACTCCCACTTTGGGATGTTTGTGAACGGCGTATTCCTGCTCGTGGCTGTGGTGGATTAAAATCGTTTTTTCCAGAATGTGGAAAATAACAAAGCCGGCGGCAAAAGCAATCATCGGCCCGGTTGGGCTGAAATTATATTCTTTCACCTGGCTGATTATTTCGGGCAAAATGTCAAAACTGAAAACTCCCACCAAAACCCCGGCGGTAAAACACATAATCGAGTGCAGCTTTTCCCTGAACTTAATGGAAAACAGCCCGCCCAAATAAGTGGAAAAAAACGTGGCAACGGCAAACAAAAGGGCTTGCATCATACAACCGAAATTAAAAAACAAGGTTATCTTTGTTTAAGAATAACCTTGTTTTTTGAAAACCGCAAGAACTTACCACCCCACCGGCTGGCAGGCGTCGTCGACTATTTTTTTCGCCTCAGCCCCCTTGTCATTGCCGAATGTCTGGTCAAAAGTATCCATATTCAGGGTGCCTTTCGGAAAATAGCAATTAAGATTCAAAACATCGTTTATTTTTCTCTGAAAATGGCACTTTTCATTTTCTATTCCTAAAATCGTCACTTCAAAGCTTGTTTTGCCGTCCGAACCCATTCCTTTGGCGGTTACGGGCAAACACTCGTTCATTCTGGCCAAGAAACATCCGGGGTCTGTCGCCTCGCTGCAGTCAATCATTTCCTTGTCAGCAACCGATGCTCCGGTTCCGGCAGCGGGCGTTTCCGCCGCGGTTGTTGATGTTGGCGGCACGGCGGTTGCCTGCTCGGCTTCTTTTTGCCCGCCTCTGTTGCCTGAAAACAAAAATATCCCGCCAACAACGATAATCACGGCCAAAACAATAACAATGGTATATAAAGTTTTATTGTTTGTCATATTCTTTTATTCCGATTGTCATCCGACCTTTTGTTATTTCTTTATTCCCTCAATCATATCTTTTATGCAATTCCTCGAATAACTTTACAATTATTGAATTATTGCTTTAAACTTATGGCTCCCCAGAGAATTTTGCAACCATATGTTTTGTAGGGAGACCATCGGCTGATGATTTTTTCAATCCTTTCCCTGCTCGGCTCTTTCCGCAAATTATAAACTTTCATAATGCCCTTGCGCAGGCCCAAATCGCCGTGCGAAAAAACATCTTCTCTGGCCATTGTAAACATTAAAAACATTTCGGCCGTCCAATTGCCAATGCCTTTTACTTTGGTTAATTTTTCAACTATTTGCTCGTTGCTTAAATTTTTAAATTTTTTAAAATCCAGCTCGCCGCTAACAATATGCTCGGCCAAATTTCTAACGTATCGGGCCTTGGCATGAGAAATGCCGCTGTTGCGCAATGTTTCGTGCGAAACTTTCAAAACTGCTTGCGGAATTACGATTTTACCAGGAAAAATATTTTTAAACCGCTCAAAAATAACTTTGCCTGCCTTGCCCGAAAGCTGCTGGCAGGCAATTTCTTTACAAAGCCGAAAAAAATAATTCTTGGGCAAATCGCCCTTCAAATCGCCAATTGGCTGGACTTGTCCGATAAAAGCAAATAAAGTTGGGTCGTTCTTTTTGAAATGCTGGGCAACTTTTCTATCCATAATTCTTATGACCAGTTGCTTATTGCATTGACTAAAAGAAGAAAAAAGATATAAAAAACAGCTGTTAAAGAATTCAAAACAAGGAATAAAATCTCGTAAATATTTTTTCTTTTTTCTGTAGCTTTTTTATATTCTACTTTTAGAGAGTACAAGGTAAGCGCAGGAATTACTGTCGGAACAATGAAAAGTGCTGCAAAGAATAAAAAATCTTTAAAATAACCATTAAAATCAGTAGAAAACAAATTAACTATTAAACCATAAAAAGCAATAAAAGAAACTGCTATTAAAACATATATGATAGAGACAATTTTTTTCATGTAAATTTTAAATTATCTAACGACGCCAAGGGGCATGTACCAGCCTTGGGGTTTTTGGCAAAGCGGGCATTTTTCTGGAGCCGAAGCGCCTTTGTGTATATACCCGCAGTTTAAGCACTTCCATTCAATTTCTTTGTCGCTTTCCAACATTTTGCCGCTTTCTAACAAATCGGCCAATTTATTAAACCTTTCCTCGTGCTTTTCTTCCACTTCGGCCACTTCTTTGAAAAAATCTGCGATTTCATTTTCGCCTTCCTCTCTGGCTTCTTTTTCAAAGTTCGGGTACATCACCCCCCATTCGTATTTTTCGCCGGCCGCCGCGTTCCTCAGATTAATCAACGTATCAGCCAAAGAATGAACGTCGTAAGTATTGGTCATTTCAACTTTTCCTTTTATCTTTTCCAATTCTTCTTTTGCGTGCGCTCGCTCGTTGTCAGCTGTCTCCTCAAAAACCCGGGCCACCCACACCAGACCCTCTTTCATCGCAATCTCGGCGAAGTAAGCGTATTTATTGCGAGCCATTGATTCGCCGGCAATGGCTTTTAACAAGTTTTGTTGTGTTTTTTGCATAAATGTTTGTAATTAGATTGCTAAAGTTAAAACAAATCCGTAACTCTTGAAAACGCCAATTTATCCATATCTATGTCTTTATAATTATCAACATGGGTAGAAATGCATAAAAAAGCAATAACTGCGCCCTTTACAGCAAACCACATTCTTGGATATTGGTTTGGGCGTAATCCCGAGCCAGGAATAACAAGCTCTACCTTCCACATTGTCCAAATATCATTCTGTGTTATGCGATGAAGATTCGCCGGAGCAATCACCTGTTTGGGTCAACTGGATGAAATTATGCCTCACATAAACGCTCAAATGCCTTGAAACCATCGCGAATACGATGAAATCGCCGCTCTTGGGCGACGATTTCTTTTTGAATGCCATCATGATAAAGAAATCCAATCATAAATCGCTGAAGTCTGTACCGCGATAGAAAGCCAACTCATAGGGTATTTCTTTTCGCAATTCAGTTCCAATGTAAGGAGCTTCGTAATGAGACAAATCTTCTAATTGTTTACTATTAAGATGGCCATACTTTGTTGCGACGTGATCGAGCATCCGCCTTTCTTCTTCAAAAACAGAGGTGTCGGGCTTTCTGAGACAATGATAAACTTCTGTCGCGTTATAGCCACCATACCCCTCAATGCTATCAATGGAAAGTAACTTTTCTTTAGCCATCTCATTTGTGATTTCTTCAAGCTTTGACGGAAACGGCCCCATTGGAAAGGCCTTATATACATCTCCTGTTAGGGGTCTTCGTCGTTTTTCATACAAATCAAAATCAACAAAATATAATAACTTTGCTAACTTTTTTTTTGCCCCGCACCTCGTTGCCCAGTTTCTGGCACAAATACAAAATGGCATTTTGATATTTTTTCTTGTTGAAAGCCATATTACGTATTATAACATTATAACCAAAACCTCTGTCAACAGCAACATAGCCCGTCAAATATATATGAAATTTTATTGCAGAGTGCGGGGCTCAAAGAGTTTGCCAAAAACATCACTGCCGCCTTCGGCGGCACAATCCAAGAACGAACTCTTTCGCAACCCATCTCCAACAAAAATTTACAGGCAGAATGCCCAAAATTCCTGTTGCGGAGGAGGCGAGACTCGAACTCGCAAGTCCTTACGGACGCCACTTTTCAAGAGTGGTAGATTGCCAATTATCTGTACTCCTCCATAAACCTTCTCCGATGTTAAGGAATCTTCTGAATTTTATAAATTATCCGCCAAAGGGCCCGGTCATCGGAGACTTTGATAACCTTTTTTGAACCGCCGCGCTTGTCAATTCCCGTAAAGCATCAGCGGCGATCCATTTGGCGGCTTTGCTGTCTGTCGCTTGAATTTCTTTGGCAATTTTAACTGCCTGTTTGTTCAGCTTCAAATTACGTTTGCCAATCTGGCGCAAGGCCCAATTAACCGCCTTTTTTACAAAGTTGCGCTCGTCTGTTGAGGCCTTGACAATAAACGGAAAAAATTCCACGAATTGGCTGCTTTCAGCTTTTTTATCGTGAACTGCCAAACTTGCCATTAAAGCGAATCCGGTTCTTTTAATAAATTCTCTTTCTTTTTGGGCGTATTGCCTGGCTTTGTCAAAGGCAAACGGAGTTTTATCAAATAAATTCATGCAAACCTGGTCGCAGACATCCCAGGAATCAAAGCCGCTTGCCCAGTTATCCATTTGTTTTTTTGTTACCAATTCCGGCGCGTCAACCAATCCCGCCAAAATGCGGGCCTCGTGAATTCCTGTTTGCCATAATTCTAAGGCTAATTTATGATTTTTGCCAATTTCTCTTGCTATTATTCGCAAAGCCGGCATTGAAACCCCAAAAGTATTTTTAGGGTTAATGCCAAACCGCGCCATACCCGCCACATTTTTGGCATTGCTTTGCGCTTCCAACTTTTTGGCAATTCCCCTGCAATTCATATCCCTATTTTCCTCTGCTCCGCGAGCCAAAAACACTGTCAAACAAAGAAACTGCTTTATCAATCCTGGACGCAATCTTTTCAAACCCGTCCATAATTCTTTTTAGCTCTTCCAATTGAGAGATTGTTTCCTGAACAGCCAATTTCTCCTGAACATTCAGCCCCTCTCCTTTTTCCAATGTGGCTATGTATGCTTTCATTGTTTTTGCAACCTCAAACGCAGTATCAACGGTCAAAAGAAAATGGGCGCCTTCATCCAATAACCGCTTTTTTAATCCTTCTATTTCTCCGCTCAAATCTTTCGCAAGCGCGGCCGGATACTCTGCCCTGGCTGATGGCTTGATTAGCTCTTCTCCTGTTTTAAAATCAACAATTTTTCCTTTTTCATTGCTATTTTTTTCCATAAATTTAGTTTGTTGGCGGAGAGGGTGAGATTCGAACTCACGGGTCGCCAAAGGCGACGCGGTTTTCGAAACCGCTCCGTTAAGCCACTTCGGTACCTCTCCGTATGAGTTAATGCTAAACCAAGCCCCACATTTTGTCAAAACAAAAAATGTTTCAAATACCGTCGATCGACGCAACTTGAAATATCTGCGAGATGTGCTTTTATTTTTTAGTTATTTTTTGTTTTTGGCCGGCGGGGAGGCAGCTGACGAGGACGGAGTTGACGAAGCAACGGGTTTTTGCTCCAACGACTCCAGATTTACGTATTTGCCCAAAAGGTCTTCCAGCTGGGTTTTGTCTTTGAACCCGTAATAAACGTCTTTGTCAACCACGATAACCGGCAGATTGTCTTTCAGGCCGAAAACCGATTTCAACGCCTGCAAAGCGGAAAGGGGCAGGTCGAAATCAAAAGAATAAATTCTTAAAGATGGGTATTTTTCCCTGAAATAGGTTAGCAAATACCCCTGGTTTTCGCAGCTGGGGCAATGCTCTTTGTCGGCGTAAAAATAAATGATGGTATGAAAAGGCATTGAACATTCCTTGGCGGCCTGCTTGACCAAAAGCCAGTGCTGGATTTCCATAATGGAATAATATTTTTTCAGCTGCAGATAATAGGGGCTTTTTTCGCCCAAATCAGCGCTTACTTCGGAAAGTTTCTGGGAAACGTCGTAAAGCTCTTTGGTTAAAGTTGACTCGTTGAGGTTGTCGCAGGGCGCCTGGCGCAAAACGGAAAACTGGGTTTCCAAAGACAAAATGTCGGTTCGCAGGTTTTGCTGCAAAACGTCCAGCTGCTGGAATCTTTTTTGGGCGATATAATCGCTCAACAAAAAACCGCTGCCGAAAATAATGGCGGTGAACAAAAAAACGGACAGGTATTTAAGCGGATTGATTTTTTTGCCTTGAGGAATCATATCAGCCCCAAACGAGTTTCTTTTTGAATATTATGGAATAAAAAGCCAAAACCCACCAAAAAGTGGCCAGATAGGAATAAAAAAGCCAGTAATAAATCGCTTTGCTTTTAAGTTTGATTTTGTCAAAGGTGAGTTTTTTGCCCACGAACAAAAACGAAATAATAAGAGCCAGGGAAAAAATGTTCAAAATAAGTCCGGTGGAAAAATGCAAAACCGGCCAGGAAAATTCACGGGGGAAAAGATAGGAAAAATCGCCCTGTAAAAGCCAAAGGTGGCCAAGGCCTCCCCAAAGGGCTTTTGCCAGCTGGAAAAGCCCGTAGCTGACGATTGCCATACTCATAAAAGCGCCGATGAAGCAGTAAAGCAAAAACAAAGCCAGATTGCCGTGCTTTCTGAAATTGAGCAATTCTTTGTAGTCCCTGAGGTTCAGCAAAAATCCCCTCTGCCACCTTAGCCGCTGGCGGCAAAGGCTTTTCAGGGTTGGCCGGGCTTTGGTGTAGACAAACGCTTCCAGGGCATGGGCGATTCTCATATTGTTAAACTGCATTCTGAAAGCCATTTCCAAATCCTCGGTCAAGTGGGCCTGGCGGTAAAGGCCGATTTTCTGGAAAACTTCTTTGCGGAAAATGGACAAAGGCCCCGAAGTGACGATAATACTGTCCCAGAAAGACGCGATTTTCCTTAAAAAAGCCGAGCCCAGATATTCGGCTGTTTGAATGCCCTCTAAAATGTTCTTTGACTTCATGATTTTGATCGTGGCGACAGAAGCCATTATTTCCGGGTCGTCAAGATAAGCCAGGGTGTTTTTCAAGGCAAAACGGTCGACAAAGCAATCCGCGTCAACACAACCGATAAAATCGCCCCGGGCGTTTTGAATGCCAAGGTTCAAAGCCGTGTACTTGCCGCCGTTTTCTTTGTGGAAAACCCTGACAAACGGGCAATTTTCCTGAAATGCCCTGGCTTTTGCCAGGGTGCTGTCGGTGCTGCCGTCGTCCACGACGATAATTTCCAGCTTGTCTTTAGGATAGTCGGAAACACACAGCGAACCCAAAACCGCGTCGATGTTTTCTTCCTCGTTGAAACAGGGCAGAATAACTGTCAAAAAAGGAAAAACGCGCCTTTTGACGGAGGGCCGGTAAATCCTGTTTTTGTTCTCAAAAAAAGTTAGGAAAACAAAAGCGCCGTAGTATAAAGCCAAAAAAACGGCTGTGTAAACCAAAAACTCTATAATTGCCATACCTCTATCTTACTCCAAATGGAGTTTTTTTTCAAATGTTTTAACCCTGTTTTGCAGTAAAATATGGCCTTTGAGCAGAGGGTCGGCCAGCAAAATTTCCTTGGCGGCCTGCCTGGTTTTTTCCACCAGAGCCAGGTTTTTCAAATTGGCCATTGCCAAATCCGGCAAACCCCATTGTTTCGAGCCCCAAAGGCTGCCCGGGCCCCGTATTTCCAAATCCATTTCCGCCAGTTCAAAGCCGTTTTTCGCCCGCATCATCGCCTTAAGACGCTGGTTTGTTTTTTGCGCCGGTGAATCAAAAAACAAAAAACAATACGACTGCCACTTGCTCCGGCCCACCCTGCCCCTGAACTGGTGCAATTGAGCCAGGCCGAACCTGTCCGCTCCCTCAATAAGCATTATGGTGGCATCGGAAACGTCCACGCCCACTTCCACCACCGAAGTGGAAACCAAAATCTGTATTTTGCCGGACTTGAAATCAGCCATTATTTTTTCTTTTTCTTTTACTTTGAGCTTGCCGTGCATCATTCCCACTTTTAAGTCGGGAAAAACCTCCCTGGACAGTTTTTCGTATTCCGCTTTCACTGCTTTGGCCTCGCCCCACGGGGATTTGGCGCGAGACGGGTCTTCGCAGGCTGGCCGCGGGTCAATCCGCGGACAAATCACGAACACCCTCCGCCCCTTTTTCACTTCTTTTCTGACAAAACCGTAAACCCTGTTTCTCTGGCCGGAAGCGACAACTTCGGTGATAATCTGTTTTCTGCCTTTGGGCATCTGGTCCAAAAGCGATAAATCCAAATCGCCGTACACGGTCAAAGCCAAAGTTCGGGGAATGGGCGTGGCAGTCATTGACAACAGATGGGGAATCGGTGTCAGACTAGTGTCAGACACTAGTCTGACACTAGTCTGACACCGACTGTTTGGTTTGTCCGAGCTTTGTCCTACCCCTGTCCTAACGTTGTTCCGTTGGCTGGCAAGTTTGGCGCGCTGGCCGATGCCGAACCTGTGCTGTTCGTCAACCACTGCCAGGCCGGGCCTGGCGAATTTCACTTTGCCCTGAATCAAGGCGTGTGTGCCGATTAAAAGCTCAATCTCGCCCGACAAAGTTTTTTCCAGAATTTTGGACCGCGAAATTTCAATTGTTTCGGGCTTAAATCCCCTGGCTGTGTGATAGCCGAGTTTTTTGGAAATAATCTGGTCTTCTTTGCCGGTGAGCAGGGCGATTTTTATTTTGAAAGGCTGCAAAAGTTTGGCGGCTTCAATGAAATGCTGTTTGGCCAAAATCTCGGTCGGCGCCATTATCACTGTCTGATACCCGGCCTTTATCACGTTAAGGCAGGCCATTATCGCCACGACTGTTTTGCCCGAGCCAACGTCGCCCTCCAGAAGGCGGGACATCGGGGCTGATTTTTCAATGTCTTTGAGTATCTGCCAGACGCATTTTCTTTGGCTGTCGGTAAGGCGAAAAGGCAGCCGGCCGACAAATCTTTGCATTAAATCAACGTTTACGGGAATGGCCGGGGAGCTTTGCTGGTTTACTTTCAGGCGCGCCTGCAAAACAGCCAGCTCAATGAGGAACAATTCTTCAAAAGCAAGCCGTTCTTTGGCTTTTCCCGCCATAGCCAGAGAAAGAGGAAAGTGGATTTGTTCTAATGCGCGGCCAATCGGCAAAAAATCATTGCTTTTCAGAATTTCCTCGGGCAGGATTTCGGGCATTTGCCCGGCTGTTTCAGCCAAAAGCGGCTTAATGATATAGCGCAGCCAGCGCGACGAAATGCCCGCAACCTCGTTGTAAACCGGCACCAGGCGGCCGGTGTGCTTTAGTTCGGACAGCGAATAGATTTTTTCAAAAACCGGACTGGAAAAAAACAGGCCGTTTTTGCCCGCCTGCACCTTGCCCGCCAGACAGAGCAGGTCGCCTTTTTTCAAAGAGCGGGCTAAAAACGGCTGATTAAACCAGACAACCCGTGCCGGCCCGCTTTCGTCTTCTATTAAAGCCTCGACAATGCTCATCCGCTTTTTCCAGGAACGGGACTGTTCCAGGCCGATAATTTTGCCGGCCACGCAGCACTTCTGGTTGACTTTGATTTGCGCGATGGGGCTGATATTGGAAAAATCCTCGTAGCGGAAGGGAAAATAAAACAAAAGATCCTGCAAAGTCGTTATGCCCAGGTTTTGCAGTTTTTTCTGAAACACCGGGCCGATGCCCGACAAGAAACCAATGGGGCTGAAAGGGTTCATATTATAGAGTGCCGAGGGCGAGATTTGAACTCGCACGCCTTGCGGCACCGGCTCCTAAGGCCGGCGCGTCTGCCGATTTCGCCACCTCGGCTTAAAGCCAGAAAACATTTATTTATTTTATTGTATCCTCTCCCATTCAAAAAGCAACCCGCGAGGGTTGCTTTTTGCTTTCAAAATTTACAGAGGGGTCCTCTCTGGTAAAACTTACACTCCCAAAAAGAATTTCAGGACAGACGGAACAACCTTTGCCAAAAGAGCAATGGCAATGCCGATGATTGACAGAGTAAGGATTGTTTTGCCTTTGCCTGCTTTGGCAGGGTCCCCAGCCGCCAAAATGTATTGCAAGCCTCCCCAGATAATCATTAAAGCGGACAGGATAATTAAGATAAAGAATATCCAGTTGGTTATGTTGTAGACAACGCTCAACATTGCGACAATGCCGAACTCGCTGGGATTGTAAAGATAACAACCGTCAGTTTCAGGCGCGCCGCCTGCCCCTCTGGAGCACATAGTGGCAGGGCAGAGGTTTTTGGCGCCGTTCGGAGCAAATCTGCATTCGTCGGTTCCCATAGCCCGCATTGCGATAACATCGCCTTTGAGAAACTGACAATCTTCCTGTGGCTGCGTGCCGGCATCGCCGGTTCTGATGTCAATCTTGAAATCAGCTTTGATTTTAGCGCATTCCGCCGGCGCCTTAATTCTGGAAGTGTTGCCACCGGCACCACCAGTTACCTCTGTCACTGTAGTCCCTCCTGACGCGTAAGTACCTGAAGTAATACATTTCCCTTTGTTTGCTGTCGAGTCAAAAGCTCCGCAACCTCCTTCAGCGGCTGTGCACTCCCAAGTCGCTTTGTAAGTTTTAGTACCACTGGTAAAAGTGGAAGAACAGTCCGCGGCAAAAACAACTCCTGCGCCGCCTACTCCTATAACCAACCCGACAGCCAGTAAAATTAAAATTAGTTTTTTCATAAAAAGTTCCAGAGAGGACCCCTCTGTACAGAGAAATCCTCTCTGGCAGAAAGAAATTACATTACACTCCCAAGAAGAATTTCAG
>JAMCXQ010000026.1 GCA_023474835.1 Patescibacteria group bacterium
CGGTGCTTGTTTGTTTTTCATTTGACTTATCAGGCGCAAAACAAAACATTAACATCAAAAGAAACGGGTGAAATCCAAAAAAAGATAATTGAAGCATTGGAAAAAAACACAAACTGGAAAGTGAAAAGATAATAATCAGAAATTTTGTTATGGCAAAAAAACAAACAAGCACCGACAGTTCAAACTACACCGCCAAAGACATTTACGTTTTGGAAGGCCTTGCTCCGGTGAGAAAACGCCCGGGTATGTACATCGGCTCAACCGGCCCGGACGGCCTGCACCATTTGGTTTGGGAGGTTGTGGACAACTCGCTGGACGAAGCAATGGCCGGATATTGCACGCAGATTGAGGTCACCTTGCAAAAAGACGGCAAAGTAAAAGTGGCTGACAACGGCCGGGGCATACCGGTTGAAAAACATCCCCAAACCGGCAAGTCCGCTCTGGAAACGGTAATGACCACTTTGCACGCGGGCGGAAAATTCGGGGGAAGCGCCTACAAAGTGGCTGGGGGGCTGCACGGTGTGGGCGTTTCAGTGGTTTGCGCCCTGTCAAAATACATGAGAACCGAAGTGTGCAGAGGCGGCGAGCTTTACGCGCAGGAATATGAAAAAGGCAATGTAAAAGCTCCGGTGAAAAAAATCGGCAAGTGCCAGAAAACCGGCACCACGCAAATTTTTGAACCCGACCCCGAAGTTTTCAAAGAAATAATCTTTGACCGGAAAAGAATTTTAAGCCATTTGCGACAGCAGGCGTATTTAACCCCCGGCATTAAAATCATTTTCAAAGACGATAGAAAAGACCAAAACTTCAGTTACGGTTTTTTCTTTGACGGCGGCTTAAGGTCGTATGTGCGATACTTAACCGGCGGGGCCGGAACGCACCACAACAATATTTTTTACGGCAAAGGCGAAAAAGAGGATGTTTTCGTGGAAATCGCCCTGCAATACGCGAAAGAAATGGAATGCCTTGAAGAAAGCTTTGCCAACAACATTTACACCGGCGAGGGCGGTATGCATTTAACCGGTTTCAGAACCGCCCTAACCAGAACCATCAACGATTACGCCAGAAAAAACGGGCTCTTGAAAGAAAAGGACGAAAACTTGCTTGGCAACGACATGCGAGAAGGTTTGATCGCGGCAGTGTCGGTGAAAATCAGGGAAACCCAGTTTGAAGGCCAGACAAAAGCCAAACTGGGCAATCCGGAAGCCAAAACAGCGGTTGAGGCGGTGATGAATGAAACGTTTTCGGCTTTTTTGGAAAAAAATCCGCAGGACGCGAGAGCAATCGCGGAAATCTGTCTGCTTTCAGCCCGGGCGCGCATAGCCGCCAGGGCCGCAAAAACAGCTGTTTTGCGCAAGGGGATTTTGGACGGCCTGACCCTGCCAGGCAAACTGGCCGACTGTTCGTCGAAATCAGCGGAAGAATCGGAGCTTTATCTGGTTGAAGGCCCTTCGGCCGGCGGCTCCGCCAAAAGCGGCCGGAACCGGAGATTCCAGGCGATTTTGCCGTTAAAAGGAAAAATTCTCAACGTTGAACGGGCGCGCCTGGACAGACTTTTGTCGTCGGAGGAAATAAAAGCAATAGTGATCGCTCTGGGCACGGCCATTTCTCAGGATTTTGACATTGGAAAATTAAGATACCACCGCATTATTATAATGAGTGATGCGGATGTCGACGGCGCTCACATAAGAACCCTACTTTTGACTTTGTTTTACCGCCATTTCAGGGAAATCATTGAAAATGGCTATTTATACATCGCCCAGCCGCCGCTTTATAAAATCCAGTCGGGCAAACAAATGCAATACGCCTACATTGAGTCCGAAAAAGAGGAAATTTTAAGTGAAATCGCCAAACAAAAAAAAGAGCAGCCCAAAAAAGAACAGCCGGCCGCCAAAAAAACAGTTGAAGCAACAGGCGCGGATGGAGAAGAACCGGATCAGGCCGTTGAGCAAAAAATCAGCGGAGTCAATGTGCAAAGATACAAGGGCTTGGGCGAAATGAACGCAGAAGAGCTGTGGGAAACAACAATGAATCCTGAAAACCGCATTTTGCTCAAAGTCACCATTGACGACGCCAAAGAAGCCGACCGGATGTTCGACATTTTAATGGGCGAGGAGGTGGCTCCGCGGAAAAAGTTTATCCAAACGCACGCAAAAAATGTCAAAAACCTAGACGTGTAACCCAAGAGCCCGTTAAAATGCAAAAGGGGGTCGGGGAAAAAGAATTTTTCCCCGCGGCGGAAATATTAAAACCGAAGGGTTTTAAGGAGCGAAGCGACATTTTAATGGGCGAGGAGGTGGCTCCGCGGAAAAAGTTTATCCAAACGCACGCCAAGAACGTGAAAAATCTTGACATTTAATTCCATTGACAAAAAGCCGATAGGGGAGTATTATCAAAGTAATAGAGCCCCGGGAGGGGCTTTTTAGAAAAAACCCTATGAATTCGGGAGAGAAAATAAAAACGTTTTTTAAGGAAGTGGCCACCGAGGGCAAAAAAGTTGACTGGCCGTCCCGCCAGAAAACTTTGCGCTACACCGCCATTGTTATCGGTATTTCAGCGGGCGTGGCAATATTTTTGGGCGCCTTGGATTTGCTCTTTGTGACGGTTTTGGGCAAATTCTTTTTATAAACGATTTAACGCATGCCAAAGCAAACCCTGCAACAAAACAGAAACTGGTACGTGCTGCACACTTATCCGGGTGAAGAAGAAGCGGTAGCGCGGAATCTGAAACAAAGAATTGAAAGTCTGGGTATGGAAGACAAAATCTTCAATGTTTTGGTGCCCAAAGAAAAGAAAATCAAAATCAAAAACGGCAAAAGAAAGGTTATTGAGGAAAAAATTTATCCCGGGTACGTTTTCGTGGAAATGACCGTGACCGACGACTCCTGGTACGTGGCGCGCAACACGCCCCGGGTTACCGGCTTTATCGGCTCGGGCACAACGCCCATTCCGGTTTCCGACAATGAAATGGACATTCTGCAAAAAAGAATCGGCATCGAAGCTCCCGAGTATAAAGTTGATTTTTCCGTGGGCGGTTTGGCCCGAATCATCGACGGCCCGTTCAAGGATTTTGAGGGAAAAATTTCGGAAATTGACAAGGAAAGAGGCAAACTCAAGGTTTTGGTCAATATTTTCGGCAGAGACACGCCCGTTGAAGTGGACTCGCTGCAAGTTAAAAAGATTTAAAAAAGTTTATGGCAAAAAAAATCAAATCATTGGTGAAACTTCATATTGAAGCGACAAAAGCAACGCCCGCCCCGCCTATTGGCCCGGCTTTGGCTCCCCACGGCATCAACATCAGCGAATTTTGCAAGCAGTTCAACGACGCCTCGAAAAACCAGGCCGGGTTTAAGCTGCCCGTTGACATTATGATTTACGAGGACAGGACTTTTGATTTTAAGCTTAAAACCCCGCTTACCTCCCAGCTGCTCAAGAAAGCCGTGGGTATTGAAAAGGGTTCGGGCCAGCCCAACAAAAAGAAAGTAGGCAAAATCACGCGCGAACAATTAAAAGAAATCGCCAAAACGAAACTGCCCGACTTAAACACCAAAGACATAGAGCGGGCGACAAACATAGTGGCGGGCACCGCCAAAAGCTTGGGCCTGGAAATTGTATAATCGGCAAGAACAAAACAAAAAAGAGGTCAAAGCCAAATACTTGGCTTTGACCTCTTTTTTGTTTTGAAAAGTTTGCTATAATAGCCCAATATGCAAAAAAACCAAAAACAAAAAGGCAGGCTCATTGTTTTTGAAGGCATTGACGGCTCGGGAAAATCAACCCAAACCAACCTTTTGATAGAATATCTGAAAAAAGGAGGGTGGCAAACGGAAAAACTTGATTTCCCCCGTCACGGCGAAACAGCCGGTATTTTCGTTGACAATTATCTGCTGGGCAAATACGGCACGGCCGAAGAAGTGGGGCCGTACAGAGCGTCCATTTTTTACGCCTGCGACCGCTATGACGCTTCGTTCAAAATCAAAGAATGGCTGGGCGGCAACAAAATAGTGGTTCTTGACCGATATGTCACTTCCAACATCGGGCACCAGGGCGGAAAAATCAGCAGTAAAAAAGAACGAAGCAAATTTTTTAAGTGGATTTTTAACCTGGAATTCAAGCTTTTTGCCATACCCGTGCCCGACATCACCGTATTGCTAAAAACGGGCGCGGAAATTTCCTTGAAATTGTCGGGCACAACCGCCGATAAGGAGAAACAAACCCGTCTCAAATCATATCTGGGCAAAGAGAAAAAAGACATCCACGAAAAAGACAGGGGACATTTGAAAAACGCGCTGGATTCGTATTTGCAGGCGGCAAAAGAATTTCCGGATTATTTCAAAGTTATTGACTGCGTGCAAAATAACAAGTTATTGGCGCCGGAAATCATTCATCAAAAAGTCGTGAAAGCTATCCGAAAAATTTTATAAAAATATGTTATCAGCAAAACAACTGGCCAAAATCATTGACCAGACGAACATTGACCCCAAAGCCACTGTCAAAGACATCAAAAAAACCTGCCAGGAAGCGAAAAAATACGGCTTCCGGGGGGTTTGCGTCAATCCGCAGTGGATTGGCGCGGCATACGGCGAATTGCGTGGCAAAAACATAAATATTGAGGCTTTGATTGACCCGCCAATGGGCCTGAGCCCGCATTTCAAACGGCTGGAAACATGCCAACAGGCGAAAAAAGACGGGGCCACGGAACTTGACGCGGTAATGAACGTTATTGACTTGAAATACGAAAGATATGACGACGTTCTGGCTGACCTCAAAGAAATCTGCAAAATTCTTCCTACAAAAGTGATTATCGGCTCGGGCTATTTAACTGACAGCGAAATAGTCAAAGCCGCGGAAATCGTCAAAAGCGCGGGCGCTTTTTGCGTTAAAACAGCCACCGACAAAGACCCGCTGGAAAACATTGAAATGGACGAAAAAGCCAGACATCTGAAACTGATGAGGCGGGGAGCGCCCGGCCTTAAAATCAAAGCATCGGGCAAAATAAAAACCCTCAAAGACGTTTTAATGATGATTGAAGCAGGAGCGGATATTATCGGCACAAGCAACGGAATGGAAATACTAAAACAATTAAAAGCTAAAAATTAAAATGGAATACGAAACAACAATCGGCCTGGAAATCCACATTGAACTGAACACCCGCTCAAAAATGTTCTGCTCCTGCCCCAACGATTCCAGCGAAAAAACGCCAAACGCCAATGTTTGCCCGGTGTGTTTGGGGTACCCGGGCACTTTGCCGGTTATAAACAAGACTGCTGTAATGAAAGTAATTAAAACCGGCCTGGCTTTGAACTGCCAAATCGCCGAGAATAGCTTTTTTGAAAGAAAAAATTATTTTTATCCGGATTTAGCCAAAGGATACCAGATATCACAATATCAAACTCCGCTTTGCAGCGGCGGATACTTGGATATCAAAACCCGCGATGAAAACGACGCCCGGAATTTCCAGGCAAAAAAGATAAAAATAGAGAGAATACACTTGGAGGAAGACACCGGCAGTTTAATTCATCCCCAGGGAACCGACTATTCGCTGGTAAACTTCAACAGAAGCGGCGTGCCCTTAATGGAACTGGTTAGCGAGCCCGACATTCATTCCTCGCAGGAAGCCAGGGAGTTTATCAAAGAGCTGCAACTTATTTTGCGCTATCTCAATGTTTCTGCGGCAGATATGGAAAAAGGGGAAATGAGGGCGGAAGTGAACATCAGTTTGCGCCCCCAAACAGACAAATCCCAAAAGTTAGGCACAAAAGTGGAAATAAAAAACCTTAATTCCATAAAAGCGGTGGAAAAATCCATTGATTACGAAATAAAAAGGCAGGCCGAAATTCTGCAGAAAGGCGAAAAGATCGCGCAGGAAACAAGGGGCTGGCACGACGCAAAAGAAATAACGTTTTCCCAAAGAGAAAAGGAATCGGCCCACGATTACCGCTACTTCCCGGAGCCGGACTTGCCGCCCCTGAAAATCAGCCGGGAAATAATCAATGAAATAAAATCAGAAATAGGGGAACTGCCCGGCCAAAAAAGAGTTCGGCTTAACGATGAGTACGGCTTGGCTGAAAAAGAAATCGAGCTTTTCGTGAACCAGCGGGATTTGGGCGAATATTTTGAAAAAGTGGTTTCCGAGCTGAAAATATGGGAAAAAGAAAAAGAGCGCAATTTAACTCCCGAGCACTGGCAACAACTGGTTAAACTCGCTTCCAATTATATTGCCACTGATTTGCAGGCATTGTTAAAGGAAAAGGGGATTGCGGTTTTTGACGAAGGAAAGTTCAAAATAAGTCCGGAAAATTTCGCCGAATTTTTGACCCTTCTTTTCTCCGGAGAAATTTCAAGCAAAATAGCCAAAATGGTTATGGGGGAAATGTTCCACAAGGGCAGGGACCCTTCGCGGATTATCGAAGAAAACAACTGGCAAATGGTGTCAAACGAAAGCGAAATATCATCAATAGTAAAAAAAATTATCAAAGAAAATCCCAAAGCAACAGACGATCTTAAAAAAGGCAAAAAAACATCCTTGCAATTTCTTATCGGACAGGCAATGGCAAAAACAAAAGGCAAAGCCAACCCCGATGTTTTGAAAAATCTTATTGAAAAAGAAATTTCCGTTTCTTAAAAATAAATTAATTTTATGGAAAGAACATTAATCGTTCAAACACCCAATTTTCTGGGCAAAGAAGTCCGCGTTAAAGGCTGGGTCAATTCCCGAAGAGACCACGGCGCCATTGTTTTTTTGGATTTAAGGGACGCAAGCGGGCTTTTGCAGGTGGTAGCTTCCTCTGAAATTGCCGAGGACATAACCGACGAATACGTGGTAGAAATAGAAGGACAAATTAAAGAACGGCCGCGCTCCATGGTCAATGCCGCTCTTTCTACCGGACAGGTGGAACTGGAAGCGAAAACGATAAAAGTTATAAGCAAAGCCGAAGTTCTGCCTTTTGATTTGAAAGAGATTGAAAAAGTAAGCCTGCCGGTTTTATTGGATTTTCGGCCCCTGAGCTTGCGGCACGAAAAAATAAAAGCGATTTTCAAAGTCGAAGAAGCCGTTATTGAAAGTTTCCGCGCCTTTCTCAAAAACAGGGGGTTCACGGAAATCCAGGTGCCCACCATTGTGCCAACTGCCACGGAAGGAGGATCGGAAGTTTTCAAAGTCGACTACTACGGCAAAAATGCTTTTTTGGCGCAAAGCCCGCAATTTTACAAACAAATAATGGCAGGGGTTTTTGAGAAAGTCTACACTTTGGCTCACCTTTACCGGGCCGAACCCAGCGTAACCACCAGACATATGTCCGAATTTCTGGGAATGGACGCTGAAATGGGCTTTATTGAATCCTGGGAAGAAATCATGGAAACAGCAGACGCTGTTATTAAAAACATTTTCAAAACGCTGGAACAAAAATGCCCTGCCCAATTGACTCTGCTTAACGCCACAATGCCGTTGGTAACGGACAAAACCCCCAGGTTGAAAATGCGTGAAGCCCAGGAAATCATTTTTCAAAGAACCGGCCGCGACAACAGAGCCGAGCCCGACTTAAGCCCCCAAGACGAACGGGAAATTTGCCAGTGGGCAAAAGAAACCGGAAATTCGGACATTATTTTCATTACCCATTACCCGACGAAAAAAAGGCCTTTTTACACCCAGGAAGACCCGAACGACCCGGAGTACACTTTGAGTTTCGATGTTCTATGCCGCGGCCTGGAAATTGTAACAGGCGGGCAAAGAATCAACGATTACCAAAAACTATTGAACAATGTCAAAAAATGGGGCAATAAGCCCGAAAATTTTGATTTATATCTTCAGGCATTCAAATACGGAATGCCGCCCGAGGGCGGGTTCTGTTTGGGAGCGGAAAGAATAGTCAAACAAATTTTAGGCCTGGAAAACCTCAGAGAAGCCAGCTTGTTCCCGCGGGATATGTCCAGAATTGATTTCCGGCTTTCCAGGGAGGAATAAAAATATATGATGAAAAAATCGAAAATTTTTTGGCTTGCTTTCCTATCCAGTATGTTTGTCTGGTGGAGCATAAACATAACGCAAAAAAACGCGGAAGATTTTTTAGTGGCTAAAATGCTGCGGGCAAAACCGCAGATAAACGTAAATATTCTGGCTGAAATTTCTTCCGCCAAAAGCGAGACCCTACCGGAAAAAGCAGAATGCGATATTAACAAAATTAAAGCAACCAATTTTTTGACGGTGCTGGAAACAGCCGGCAACAAAACAACCGTCATATCAGCCAGAAACGAAAACCTGAAAACGCCCATAGCCAGCCTGACCAAACTTTTGACTTTTGCCATCGCCCAGGAGTATTATCCGGAAAATTACCAGTTCGTGATTTCCAAACAGTCCGTGGAGCAGCCCGAAGAACTTGGCAGGCTTAAAGTAGGGGAAATATTCAGCAAAAAAGACCTTTCAGCCATTATGCTCATGGAATCAAGCAACGATGCTGCCTTTGCTCTTAGCGAGCCGATTGGCGGAGAAGGCTTCGTTAATTTAATGAACTTAAAAGCGGAAAACGACATATTGATGGGCGACTCGTACTTTTACAATCCAACCGGCCTGGACCCCAACGGTTCGAGCAGCAACGAAAGCCAGATAAACTATTCCACGGCCAATGATCTAGCCAAACTGATGAAATACGTGGTGGACAATTACGCAGAACAAGTGAAATTCCTGGGACAAAAAGAATATCCGCTGGGCAGGCAGGGGCGCACCCTGAAAAACACAAATATGCTGGCGGGCGAGGTTGACGGTTTGATTGCGGGCAAAACCGGCTATACTGAACGGGCGAACGGCTGCCTGATAATGGCGGTAAAAGCGAAAAATCCGGGCGCTTATTTTATTTACGTTATTTTGGACTCGCCCGACCGCTTTAATGACATGGAAGAACTGATAAAATGTTCTTTTTGACCCATAAATAATTTCATATCGTTATGATTCCTCATCCTTCAAGCGTTTTGGAAGCAAACGTCATAAAAGTTCTGATAATGTGCGCCCTTTCGGCTGTTTTGGCTTTTCTGTGGACGCCTTTCCTGACGAAGTTTTTATACAAACATAAACTTTGGCGCAAATCAGCGAGAGATAAAGCCATTGACGGGGGAGCCGCCACGGTTTTCCACCAGCTGCATAAAGACAAAGAAACAGCCGCGCCCAGGTTCGGCGGGCTTTTAATCTGGATTACAAGCGCCTTTATTATCTTCCTGTTCGCTTTCCTGGACAGCGTTTTCCCGTCGTCGTCCCTTTTCCACAAACTTAATTTTTTATCAAGAGAGCAAACCTGGCTGCCTTTGGGATTTTTGATTGCCGGAGCCCTGCTTGGCCTGGGAGACGACATTTTGCAGGTTTTTGAAAAAGGAAAATACGCGGGCGGGGGCATCCGCTTCACCCGAAGGCTGGCTTTTGTTTTGCTGATTGGCGCCGCGGGCGCCTGGTGGTTTTATTTCAAGCTGGGCTGGCACACTTTGCACATACCGGGCAACGGCGATATTGAAATCGGCCTTTTTTATCTGCCTCTTTTTGTTCTGACTGTTCTGGCCTGCTGGGCGGGCGGAGTCATTGACGGCCTGGACGGATTGTCGGGCGGGGTGTTTTCAGTGATGTTCGGGGCTTTCGGCATTATCGCTTTCGCGAACTCGCAATATAATCTGGCGACTTTTTGTTTTGTGGTGGCGGGCTCGACAATGGCTTTTTTGTGGTTTAACCTGCCTCCGGCCCGCTTTTACATGGGAGAAACCGGCACAATCGCCTTAACCGCCACGTTGGCGGCGGTTGCTTTTTTAACCGATTCTTTGCTGGTTTTGCCGATTATCGCCGGGCTTTTGGTGATTGAAGTTGCTTCAATTTTAATCCAGCTGGTCGCTAAAAAATTCTGGCACAAAAAAGTTTTTTTGTGCGCCCCGATTCACCACCATCTGGAAGCCAAGGGCTGGTCGCGGGAAAAAATCACGATGCGATTTTGGCTGATTGGCATGGTACTGGCAATTGTCGGAGTGGCGATACGGCTGCTTGGATAAAAATTTTCAATATTTTAGTTTATTATGCTGAAAGCACAATCTTTTGAATTTGTCTCGTATAGTTTTGTTCCGAAACAAAAGAAAGTCAGTTTTAAGTATAAAATAAGTTTTATCAAGGGAAAACCTTTGTTTTTTGTTGAAAATATTGTTTTGCCAAAAACGCCGGGCTTAAGCCGAGTTCCAAAGGACTTATTGGATAATCTTTTACAAGGATTGCATTTAATTTTAGGGGTAAGTTATTACAAAATTTATTGTCCGGCAAAAATAAAATTAAATAAGCCGCTTTCGCCAGAGCAGGCGGATTTTTGGGACAAGGTATATAAAAGGGGATTGGGGGAGTTTTTCTATCGTAATAAACTTAATCCAAAAATTGTAAAATTTCCATTCAAAAAAATACCGAAAGCGCAAAGCCATGAATTAAAAAGAAAAAACAGGTCTTTGCTGGGTATTGGAGGAGGCAAGGATTCAATTGTCGCCGCGGAGCTTCTCAAAAAAGGCAATTTCGAAGTCAATGGCTTTGCTGTTGAAACAGAAAAAGGATCCGAAGTGATTGATTCGGTTATCAAAAAAAGCGGACTTGGGGCGCTGAAAATCAGGCGCATTTTGGACCCAAAATTGTTCAGTAATCTTCCTAATTCATATAACGGCCACGTACCAATATCGGCCGTGTATGGATTTTTGGGGGTTTTTTGCGCGGTTTTATACGATTATTCAAATGTTATAGTTGCTAACGAACAAAGCAGCAATTTCGGCAACTTGGTTTATTATGGCGAAATAATTAACCACCAATGGAGCAAATCGCAGGAGTTTGAAGAGCTTTTCCAGAATTATGTCAATAATTTCATCACCCCGGACATAAAATATTTTTCTCTGCTTCGGCCCTTTTACGAAATCCGCATTGCGCGAATGTTTTCTGAACACAAAAAATACTTTCCTTATTTCTCAAGCTGCAATCAAAATTTCAGAGCGAACAGGCAAAGAGGGGGTCCGTTGTGGTGCGGGAAATGCCCTAAATGTGTTTTTGCGTTCACTCTTCTTTCCGCTTTCATTTCTAAAAAAGAGCTTCTGGGTGTTTTCAAAAAAAATCTTTACGAAGACGAGTCCTTACTGCGCCTATTTTCCGATTTGCTGGGATTCGGAAAAATGAAGCCTTTTGACTGTGTTGGCGCTTTTGAAGAAACGCGGGCCGCCCTTTATCTGGCAAGAAACAAATTTAAAAATAGTTTCATAATCGCAAAACTGCTGTCGAAAATACAAAATCCCGATGATATAGCGAAAAAAGTGTTCTCCACTAACTTGGCGCTAAATATTCCCACCCGTTTTCGTTTTTTAGGTATGAAAAGCATTTTGATTTTGGGATTTGGCAAAGAGGGGCAAACAACCCGACAATACTTGCAAAAAAATTTCCCCAAATGCAAAATTGGAATTGCCGACCAAAAACAAGACGGGAATTATCTGGAAAAACAGAAAAAATACGATATTGTTGTCAAAACACCCGGAATCGCCAGAAAAAACATCGTGATTCAATACACCACTGCCTCCAACATCTTTTTGTCGCAAATTGACAACATGGTTATTGGCGTGAGCGGCAGCAAAGGCAAAAGTACTACGGCTTCCTTAATTTACGAAATTCTGAAAACGGCGGGCAAAAAAGTTTGTTTGCTGGGAAACATCGGCCAGCCAATGTTAAAGTCCCTTTTGGGGCCGATTGAAAAAAGCGAGATATTTGTTTTGGAACTTTCCAGCTATCAGCTTGACGATATTGAATTTTCGCCCAATGTAGCCGTAATAACGAATTTATTCCCCGAACATATGGATTATCATGGAGGAGTAAAACCGTATTTTGAAGCCAAACAAAACATCGTCAAATACCAAAGAAAAAATGATTTTTTCATTTATAACCCCAAAGTAGGGAAGTTGGGAAAATGGGCTAAGGAAACAAAAGCGAAAACAATTCCCTTTGAGAAAAAAATTCCGCTAAACCAAGCGGAGATACCTTTGCTTGGAGAACATAACAAAGATAACATCAAGGCGGCGGTGAGTGTGGCGAAAATTTTCAAAATCAAAAATGAAATCATCAAAAAAGCGATTGGAAATTTCAAGCCGCTGCCCCATCGTTTGGAGCTCGTTGGCGAATTTAGTGGAATTAAGTTTTATGATGACGCGATTTCAACCGCGCCCGAATCCACGATAATGGCCTTAAAATCAATCCCGAATATTAAAACGATTTTCCTTGGCGGAGAGGACCGCGGCTATGACTTTTTTGAACTTGAAAAAATCATAAGAAAAAACAAAATAGAAAACATCGTTTTATTCCCGAAAAGCGGCAAAAGAATGTTCAAACAGAGAAGGGGATTGAATATTTTGGAAACATCCATAATGAAAAAAGCCGTTGAGTTCGCTTACAAAAACACGCCGCAAGGAACGGCTTGCCTTCTTTCCACCGCCTCTCCAAGTTATACTATTTGGAAAAATTTTGAAGAAAAAGGCGACCAGTTCAAATATTGGGTTAAAAAATTTTCCAAAAAATATGGCGCTCGCGCAAAATAAACGGATAAAAGCAAAACCGGATTTGGTTTTATTTCTAATTATCTTTGCCCTTGTTGTTTGGGGCTTTTTCACTATGTCGGCGGCTTCTTTTTCCGCGGCTTTGCTGGAAAACAGAAACCCCTGGTATTTTCTCACGCACCAGGGGGCGCTTTTGGCGGGCGGGATTGTTCTGGGCCTTGTCGCTTACAAAATACCGCTTGCCAAGCTGAAAAAAATGTCGCCGGTAATTTTTTTGGCTTGTTTGGCGCTTTTGCTGGCGGTGTTTTTGCCGGGAATCGGTGTGGAAAGCGGGGGAGCCCGGCGTTGGATGCGCGCAATCGGAGGATTTTCCTTGCAGCCCGCGGAATTTTTGAAAATCGGCTTTATCCTTTACCTGGCCGCCTGGCTGAACGAAAAATTCAAAAACAAAAAAGGCAAAATCTCCCTGAAAGACATTCTGCCATTTTTCGCGGTTTTGGCGGTTTTAACTTTTGCTTTAATCAAACAGCCCAACATGAGCACGCTGGCCATTGTTTATTTGACAGGCTTTGCCATGTATCTTTTGACCTCGGCCCCCTGGTGGCATTTTGTCGGGCTCGTTGGCGCGGGAGGCGGGGCGATAGCGGTTTTCATTTCTTCGGCTCATTACCGGATAAACAGATTTTTAACCTTTTTAAACCCGAACTCCGACCCCCTCAACAAAGGCTACCAGCTGAAACAGGCAGCTATCGCCATTGGTTCGGGCAAACTGGTGGGGGTCGGAGGCGGATTAAACTTCGGCTTGAGCCGCCAGAAGCTTGGTTTTCTGCCCGAAGTTCTCACTGATTCCATTTTCGCCGTGGTGGCTGAAGAAATGGGTTTTTTGGGATGTATAGCCTTAATCTGCCTTTTTATGGCTTTCGCCTGGCGCTGCCTGCGCCTGGCCGCCAGATGCGGTAAAACATTTGAAGGCTTTTTGGCCTGTGGCATCGCCGTTTGGATAACCCTGCAGGCGCTGTTTAACATGGCGGGCATTACCGGATCTCTGCCTTTGGGCGGCATTCCTTTGCCGTTTTTCAGCTATGGAGGCTCGCACATCATCGCGGAAATGATTGGCGTAGGGCTGTTATTGAACATATCAAAACATAATAATTCATGAAATTAGTTTTTGCGGGCGGAGGAACCGCCGGACACATATTCCCAATAGTGGCAATAACGCAGGAAATGAGACGGCTTTATCCCAGCTCCGAACTGAAAATATACTATTTAGGCCCCGGATACGACTACGGCGATGTTTTGCTGTCCCGTGAAAAAGTCGCGATAAAGCACATAGTATCGGGAAAATTGAGAAGATACTTTTCCTGGCGCAATGTGTCGGATGTTTTCAAGGTGCCAGTAGGGTTTTTGCAGGCGTTTTGCAAGCTTTTTGTTGTTTCACCCGACGTTGTTTTTTCCAGCGGAGGATTTGGCGCTTTTCCCGTTATTCTCGGCGCCTTTATCCTTAGAATTCCAATAGTTATGCATGAGCCGGACACTGTCGCGGGCCTGGTTTCCAGAATAACCGCTAAATTTGCCGCTCAGATTTTCAGCGCTTTCCCTGACGTTGAAAAACTGCCCAAAGAAAAAACCATTTGCGTGGGCAACCCCATCAGACCCGGGCTTTCGGGCGGTTCGCCCGAAAAAGCGAAAGAAATTTTCAGCCTGCAGAACGGCCGCCCGATAGTTTTGATTTTGGGCGGATCGCAAGGGTCGCAAAGCATCAATAATTTGATATTGGAAATTTTGCCCCAGCTTACAAATTCCCTTGAAGTTATCCACCAAACCGGCTTCAGCAACGAACAAGAAACAGCAAAACAGGCGAACTTTACGCTTGATAAAGAACAAAAAAAGTTTTATCATTGCTATGGGTTTTTGAATTCCGAACAATTGAAACACGCCTTCGCCGCGTGCAACCTGATAATTTCCAGGGCCGGTTCGGGCGCTTTGTTTGAAATTGCCTCGGCCGGAAAACCCTCGATTCTGATACCCCTGCAAAAAAGCGCGCAAAACCACCAGGCGAAAAACTCCTATTGGTTCCAGGCGAAGGGGGCCTGCGAAGTCGTTGAAGAGCAAAACTTAAAACCAAACATATTTTTGCAAAGGTTGTTTAATTTGATAAACAGCGAAAAAGCGCTGGCGAAAATGGCTGAAAACGCCGCGGGCCTGGCCAAACCGCAAGCCGCAGCCATTATTGCCAAATACTTGATTGACTGCCTGAAAAATGGATGAAAAACAAAAAATCAGAGTTCGTATGGCTCCCTCGCCCACAGGGCCCTTTCACATTGGTTCGGCCCGGACCGCTCTTTTTAATTACCTTTTCGCCAAAAAATACAATGGCAAGTTCATTTTAAGGATTGAAGACACCGATAAAGAAAGATCGGAAAAAAAATGGGAAAACGACATAAACGATGCGTTTGAATGGCTTGGCATTACCTGCGACGAAGGGCCGGGCAAGGGCGGCGATTTCGGACCTTACCGCCAATCGGAAAGAACAGGCACCTACCGAAAATACATTGAAAAGCTTTTGGCTGAAAATAAGGCCTATCCCTGCTTTTGTTCGGAAAAAGAGCTGGAAATACACCGCCAGTATTTGTTAAGCCAGGGCAAACCGCCGGTTTATTCGGGCAAGTGCCGCGATTTGCCGCAAAAAGAAACAAAAGAAAAATTAACGCGAAACCCGAACGCCCCTGTCATCCGCTTCCGCACACCAAACAAAAAAATATCTTTCAACGACATTTTAAGAGGCAAGATAGAATACGAAAGCGGCATTTTCGGGGATTTTGTGGTGGCAAAAGACAGCCAAACCCCGCTTTACAATTTGGCGTGCGTTATCGACGATTATGAAATGCAAATCAGCCACGTTATCAGGGGCGAGGAGCATATTTCCAACACGCCCCGCCAAATTTTGCTGGCCGAATCTCTGGCCATAAAAACGCCGCAATATCTGCATCTGCCGCTGATTTTAAACCAACAGAGGGCGAAACTGAGCAAAAGAGACCCCCAAATAAACGCCAAAGTGCTTGACTATAAAAAAGACGGGTATTTGGCCGAAGCCCTGGTGAATTTTATCGCTCTTTTGGGCTGGAACCCGGGCACCGACAAAGAGCTTTTTTCGCTGCAAGAGCTCATTGGCGAGTTTAGCGTTGAAAAGCTTCAGAAGGCCGGCGCGGTTTTTAACAAACAAAAGCTGGACTGGCTCAACGGCCGCTATATCAGGCAGCTAAAACCCGAAAAGCTCACGGAACTATGCGCCCCTTATCTTATCGAAGCGGGACTGATTGGCAAAAATTTTCCTTTTGACGTTTTAACGAAAATCGTCTGCCTACACCAGGAGCGGCTGAAAACCCTTTCGGAAATAACAGCGATGGCCGCTTTCTTTTTCCAGGGAAATTTGGATTACGACGCAGACCTGTTAAGGTGGAACGAAATGACTAATGAAGAAATTGCCGAGGCATTGCAAAAAAGCGAAAAGACAATTTACGCTGTCGCGCAAAGCGACTGGACAAAAGAAAAATTAAGCGAAATTTTATTGTTTGAGGCGGAAAAATTTCACCAACGGGCAGACGGAACAGGGGACAGGGGATGGCTTTTGTGGCCGCTGAGAATTTCTTTATCGGGCAAAAAAGCGTCGGCGCCGCCCTTTGAAATTGCCGAGATTTTAGGCAAAGAAAAAACATTGCAAAGAATAAAAAAAGCGATTGAAAAGGTTAAGCAAATTCGCAATAACATATGAAACATATATTTTTTTTGTTTGCGTCTTTCGCCTTTATTGGGGTTTACGCCGTTATCCTGCCGCTACCAGCCGTTGCGGCAAACAGCGCAACCGGTACAACCGGCGCAAGCAACGGTAATTTCGCATCGTCAGACGTGCCCAATATTTTACAGGATTACACGACGGATAACGGGCTGTGGGAAATGGCAAAAAAGGTTTTCGGGCCTCTTCTGAACATTTGGGGGCCGATGAACGAAAAAGCCAGCCAATGGTGGAAAAGTCACACCTCGGGTTCGATAAAAAAATGGGCAGACCAGCGGATAGGGGACATAAAAACCGGATTCGAGGAAGAAAAACAGGAATTGCAGCAAGACTTCAGCAAAAACTCTTTTCAGTTTTTGCGCACAATCTGGCAAAAAATCAGAGACAAGTTTTAATCAAATCCGTTGCGAAAGTTCAGACACGCGATAATTCGCGGTTCAAGAAGAGGCAACGGGGGGATTGGTACAAAAAGCCCAAACAGCCGTTGTTTAATTGATATCAGAGTGAGTATAATAACCCTTACACTCATTCAGCATTTATGCAAAAGCCAAAAATACAGCTTCCCAGCTTGGATGATTTTCTGCTTAATTTGCAGACAAATAATCTATCGCAAGAGACCGTTTATAACTATGAAAGGGACCTGGATGTTTTCCAGGATTTTTTGAACGAAAATAGTGTTGAATTTGCAAACATCGGGAAAAAAACGCTTTTATTTTATAAAGCGTACCTGAACTCGCACGACAGAAAAACGCCCCTCCACAAAACCGGAAAAAACAAACTAAGCAGCTTTTCAACCAATAGAATGTTGTCGGCTTTAAGGTCTTATCTGAAATTTTTGGTTGATGCGGATATCGCAACTCCCATAACCCCTGAAATGGTAAAATTGACAAAAAATGAAAAAAAACAATATAAAATATCCGAGCTGCTGGAAATAATAAAAATAGTCGAGGCCCCGATGGATTTTGAAAAAAATCAAAAAGTGGCTTTGCGAAACCGGGCTATGTTTGAAATGCTTTTTTCAACCGGAATGCGCATCTCCGAGCTAATCGGCCTCAAGCAGAACCAGATTGATAAAACAGGCCGCATTCTTATCAAAGGCAAGGGTAAAAAGGAAAGATTTGTTTATTTGACTCCGAGGGCCGAAAAACACCTGAAAAGCTATCTTGATATCAGAGGAATTGTTGACACTCCTTTTCTTTTCATTCCCTATCATGGCAAAAATATCCGCAAAGAAAACAAGAGAATTTCCGCAAATTATATGCAGGAAAGAATAAAAAAATACCGCGAATGGCTGGGCATAAATATTCCGATTTCCTGCCACAGCATCCGCCATGCATTTGCCACTTATTTGGCTGAAAACGGAGCCAGCCCGGCGGCTATTCAAGTACTGTTGGGACACGAATCATTGAACACGACAACAAGATACATTAACGCTTCAAACAAGTTTGCCGAAGAAACCCACAGGAAATTTCACCCTTTGAAAAATTAGAGACTACTCCCCCGCCGGAGCTTCAATGACCAGAGGCGGTTTTTGCAGATAAAATTGGACAACCATCCCAGCGCCGAAAGCCAGCAAAACCAAAAGAAATACGGTGACAGCGAGCAAGATATCGGCCTTATGGCGCTTGATTTTATTGATTAAATCTGGTAGCATAGCAATATAAAATAATTTCGCATTCATTTTCATTTTGCATTTTTAATTTTGCATTTTGAATTTGAGCGATAGCGATTATGGCACATACAAAGTCCAAAGGTTCAACGAGGCTGGGCAGGGATTCCCGGCCAAAATACCTGGGTGTTAAAAAATCGGACGGCCAGACCGTGAAAAGCGGAATGATTTTGCTGCGCCAAAGAGGCAGCAGATTTGTGGCTGGTGGCAATGTCGGCTGTGGCAAAGATTTCACCTTATACGCGAAAAAAGACGGAAAAGTTCAATTCAAAACCATAAAAAAAACCGCGTTCACCGGCGCCAAAAAAACAGTTAAAAGGGTGAATGTGGTTTAACAACGTCGCCTGCCTCTGCTATTCGGCCACAATGATCAGCTTTACATTTGCTTCCAAGCCGTGGTCAAATTTAATTTTGGCTTCAAATTCGCCCAATTCTTTTATATCGCCGGCTAAATCAACCTGCGTTTTTTTTATGTCGTAGCCCATATCCTGCAACTTTGAGGCGATTTTTTGGGAATTCACTTTTTCAAACAGCTGGCCTTTATCCCCTATTTTCACCGGCATCTCAATTTCCAGGCCGTCTATTTTCCCCGCCATCTTGGCAACCTCTTTGAGCGCCTCCGCCGCTTCTGCCTCTTGTTTGGCCTGTTGCTCCTGCGCCCATTTCTCATTTGCAGAGCTGAAATCCCTGACTAATTTTTTGGGAAACAAAAAGTTCCTGGCGTAGCCGTCGTTCACTTCTTTTGTTTCAAACGCTTTCCCCAGCCCTTCAACTTCCTGGATAAGTATTACTTTCATAATTTTACCTGCCTTACGGCTTTAATAATAATTATATTACAAATTCAAATTTTTGACAACATCTATTGCCTTTTCCAGCTGCGCGTCCTCCAACGTTGCAGTGGAAGTGGCCGCTACTTCGATGTCGGGCGCCAAACCCTCCTTGTCAATAAGATTGCCTTTGGGAGTGAGCCACTTGGCAATGGTGATTTTCAGCGATGATTTGTCGGATAAGTTAATCTGCTCCTGCACCGAGCCCTTGCCGAACGATTTTTCGCCAATCAGCTGGACTCCCCTTAAATCGCGCAGGCATCCGGCCAATATTTCCGCGGCCGAAGCCGAACCCTCGTTGATCAAAACCACGGCCGGATATCCCATAAAAGCTCCGTTGCCGTTGGCGTAATGGGGCTTTCGCGCCTGGTTTTCTCCCATATCCTGCCAAACAACTACCTCGTTGTTTTTAACGAACCAGCCGGCGATATTCTGTGCCACCTCCAGGTAGCCGCCGGGGTTATTTCTTAAATCAATAATAATTCTTTTGGCGCCGGAGCGCAAAATTTCGTTCGATGTTTTCACAAACTCGCCGGGCAGAATTTCATTGAACTGGTAGATTTTTATCAAAGCGATGTCGTCTCCCTTTTTCTCCCATTCCAAAGTGGGAATTTCAATCAATTCCCTTTTCAAGGCAAAATCCCTGGCTGCCTGCCAATCCCCTCTCACAATTGAAAGAGTAACTTCCGTGCCCCGCTCCCCTTTTATTTTGCTCACTGCTTCTTCCACGGTCATATCCTTGGTGTCAACGCCGTCAATTTTCAGAATTGCATCCCCGGCTTTCAGGCCGGCTTTTTCCGCCGGAGTCCCTTTCAGCGGCGAAATAACGGTTAACTGCCCGTCTTTTATGCCAACGTACATCCCGACGCCCTCATATCTGCCCGACAGCTCTTCGTTAAAATTGGTGGTTTGCTGAGGCGTAAAAAACGAAGTGTAGGGATCGCCCAAACTTTTGGTCATTCCGTCAACGGCTCCGTAAACCATTTTTTGGTAATCAATCTTGTCCTGGCCGATGAAATTTTTTTCCAGCTGCCTCCATGCTTCCCAAAAAATGGCAAAATTTACATTGTTCGGCTTGTCCAAATCAGAGCCAATGACATTGGCGGGCGGAGTTTTCATTAAACGGCTTTGCTCAACTAAAATTCCGGCCCGATAACCCAAAAACCCGATTGCCAGAACAATCGCCAAAAAAACAATGGGTTTGAAAATAGTCTTAGCTTTCATAATCGCTTTTCAATTATAGTATAGCATAACCGTTTTAAAATTCCACGCGCCAGCCAAATCTTGGTTTGAATTTTTTGTTTGTTGGCCTGGCCCGCTTTATCTTGCCGACAATAAAACTGTCGCAGTGGTCGTCAGCCGTGCCTATCGTATAGCCGTTGAAAATATGGCCCGGGCTCAACCGGTCTTTGCCAAAAACCAAATGTTCGGCTGCGCCGCCAATGTCATTTGCCAGGCAATACGGCTCGACTTCCCTCCATCCCTCCGGCGAGTTGTCGGTTTTAGGATAATAAATGTCCACAGTTTTTCTTTGCCGCGCTGAGCGGGCGATTATTGCCAGAATATCCTTAAAATCCATGTAATGGGCTTTGCGCTTCCATTCATTGACAATCTTTTGCGCCTTTTTTGCTGTCATTTTTTTTCAGTTTTGGCTTTTTCTTTTTAATCATAAACCCGCCAGCCAGCGGAAAAGCGGCTGGGCAATAAAGGGAGAGCCAACCTGCATCATAAAATAAATCGCCGCCAATGCGAAAAACAGGGCCACGCCCGAAAAAGACATTTTGTAAAACCACTCCCCTGCCTCCGGAATTATGGCTCCCAAAATGTGCGAGCCGTCCAAAGGCGGCAACGGAATTAAATTGAAAACACCCAGCAAAACATTAAGCCAGACAAACATTAAAAAAAACTCGGTCAATCCCCTGCCCTGAACCAGGCCGGCCCGTAAAATCAAACCGACGGTAAGCGCCATTGCGAAATTTGACAAGGGCCCGGACAAACCGACCAAAGCCGACCCCCAGCGCCTGTTTTTCAGGTTATAGGGGTTAAACGGCACGGGCTTGCCCCAGCCGAAACCGAACAAAAAAAGCATTACTGTGCCAACCGGGTCCAGGTGCGCCAAAGGATTGACGGTTAAACGGCCCATACTGCGGCTGGTTTTATCTCCCAGCAAGTCGGCTGTTTGCGCGTGGCAATATTCGTGCACGGTAAAAGCGATAACCACTGAAACAGCCATCATCAAATAACTCAAAGGGTTGGAGAATAACAATTCTATCATACTGGCTAATCATACCACTAAAATTTGCAAAATTCAAAATAATCGGCTAAAATAGAAGCATAAATAACAAAATCAAAAATCTATGGCTAAACAATGCACAATTTGCGGCAAGGGAAGCCTGCTTTTCGGCAAACTGAACAAATTAAGGGGCAAGTACAATCCGGCCCCCAAGGTGCGGAAATACCCCAATTTGCAATGGCTCAATGTGCCCGAAATAACCAACAAAAGGCAGTTCCAGCCGCACCGCGGCACAAGGGTTTGGGCGTGCACGAAATGCATTAAAACCCTGTCCAAGCGTGCGAAATAAGCCTGAAACGGGCTGTAGTATAATGGTAGTATTTGCCCTTGGGGTGGGTAAGATTCCGGTTCAATTCCGGGCAGCCCGAAAAAACTATGCCAGAAAAAATGTTTCAATTCGGCCTTGACGGCAAAAAGGAAGTTATTATTCCCCGAAAAAAAGAAACGGAACTTCCTCCGACAATCGAGACAATACTCAGCAATATTCTTAAATTAGCGGAAAGCAAAGCCGTTAATTCGGATACTGAAGAAAAAGAAATAAAAAGAATAGGCGGTCTGGTAAACTGGTATTTAAAAAGCACGGAAATATCCGAAAAAAGAATTGAAATTTACAACAGCCTGACCCAAAGAATTTCCGAAGAGCGAGAAAAAATAACAGGCAAAGACACGGCGGAAAGAATAAAAACTATTTGGAACAAAATTGACGAACAAATAGGATTTCTTGACTAAAAGCAAACTAAAACCCTGTCGCTTGAAGCGACAGGGTTTTAGTTTGCTTACAGCTTACCGCTTACTGCTGCCCGCCGGTTGAGGTGCCCAAAACATCCTTGAAGTTTTCGGCCCATTGCGCGTTAAAAGCAACTGCCTGGCGGGCGACTTCGCCCGCTTCGGCAATATCCCCTGCTTTTTGGGCGAAGCTAACGGCAAAAGTGTAAAAACTGAGCTGGTCCGGGTACTTGGTAATTCTCGCTATGGCGGCTTCTTCGCCCTGTTTGGCGATTTGCCTGGCTGTTTCCTGCTGGCCGGTTAAATCGGCGATTCTCTGGGCAATATCGTAGGATTGCAGCCAGGCCGGCTCCAGGACAATAGCCTGCTGGGCCAGCTGCAAAGCCTCGTCGTATTTACCCTCATAAATTCTGTTTTGAGCCAAAGCCCACAAAGCCATCTGATTTTTCGGCGACAAACCCAGGGCCGTTCGCAAAACCGTTTCGGCCTGGTCTTTTTTGGAATAATCAAGCAAAGTATAAACATTGTATGCCTGGCCCAGTTTGAGCCACGACCTGAAATCCAAGGGCGACTCCTTAACGCTTTTTCCCAGCTCGCCGGCAATAAAGCCGATTTCACTTTGCGCCGCTTTTTTCATTGCCTCGTCTTTCTGCCAGTCGCCTGCCCTGTCCTGCACCAGTTTGGTGATGTTTTCGGAAAAGAAATCCCTGATTTGATATTTCCCCAAAGGAGAATCGGCTAAAGTTTTTTTGTAAAATTCCATCCGGGTGGCCGTATCCTGCCCGACAATGGCCGAAATGACAAAGTGGTCGGACATCGCCGGCTTGACGACGAACTCGGCCAGACAAACGGCAAAAGCAGCCAGCGCCACGAGAGCGAACCACTGATTTTTTAATTTGCCTGTTTTTTGCGCGACCGGCTGGTTTTTATCCGTGGCCAGGAAACCGCCAAACCCCAGCGCCAGGCCGAACATCATCAGGCTTACGGGCATGTCAAAAACAGTCAGGTTCTGCAGGAAATAGGCGACGGGCAAAATAATGAAAACAACAAAAGTCCAAAAATCAATGGTTTTTTCTTTCAGGTATTTTCGCGAAACAATGTAAAAGAGCGCGGCGAAAATTCCAAAATACGCCAAAGAGCCCAGCACGCCCATTGTCGCTAAATTGTCAAAAACAATGTTGTGGGTCCGGTCAAACCAAACTTCGCTGCCACACTCCAAGGTAAAAAGGCAGGGGTTGAAAAATCTGGGGAAAAGAACGTCGTATGTTTCCGGGCCCCAGCCCAAGGCAGGCCTTTCCATAAATCCTGACCAGGCGATTTGCCAGTTGACAAACCTTGAACGGCTTGTCAAATCAATGAACTTATTGTGCACGAAACTGCCCGGAGTGAAAAGCAAAACCAAACCGCACAGAGCTGCCGCCAGCGACAGGCAAAGCAGAACCCGGCCGACGATTTTCAGCGATTTCCTGCGGGGCATAAAGCTCAGCCAAAAAAGGGCGCTCAAAGCCAGGCCGCCTATCAAGCATACGGTGGCGGCCCGCGCCCCGGCGAAATGGACGACTAACAGAAAATAAACAACCAAAGCAGCGGCAATGATTTTCGCGGTTTTGTTTTTTGCCTGCCAAAAAACGTAAAAAGCCAAAAACCCGCTGAACAAAAGATAGGTGCCCAAAAAAGAAGTATTGCCCACGGTGGCGCTGCCGTTTGCCGCCATACCCAGATTTTTAACGCCGGCCAGCTCCAAAGTCGCCAGAAAAGCCGTGATAACCGACCAGCCAAGCGAAACAACGAAAATTTTCCGCCAGTCTTTCCAGGTTTTGAAAGTGTTGGAAATCGCCAGAAAAAACCCGAAAATATGCAGCCACATTAAAAGCCCGGTCATTCTTTCAAATTTTGACCAAAAAGACCTGGAGGGGTCAACGCCGAAAACCGAGCTCAGGGTCATTGCCAGAATAAAAAAAGCGAAAGCGATTAAAAGATAATTGAGCTTGGGCCGGTACTGCTTGGAAAGAACGGCCAAAACCAGCCAGCTGAAAAACACCAGTTCGCAAAAACCCATTAAATAAAGGCTTTTTAAGCCGACAAAAGGAAAGAAAAATTTACTTTGCAAAACAAGCGGGCTGGCCAGGGCCAGATACACCCCGATTGTTGCCAGAAAAAGCAAAACTTTTTCCAGCCCCGATTGCGCAGGGCGGCCGGAAACGATAACGTCCGGCTTCAAGCCGGGGCTTTCCCGTTTTATCTTTTTTTCTCTTGATTTTTTGCCCATAGGTTTTTTGTTGTATATGTTTTGCATTATACTATTAATATGGATTTTTGCCAAGCTTTATTATACAATAAATTGAGGCAATTTATATGAAAAAACTAAGGCAGCTTATTCTGTTCCTGGGCGACCTGATAATGGCCGCTGGCGCGCTTTTGGCCACGGTTTACCTTGGCTTTTGGAACAACTTTTCCTGGCGCGTTTTTAACCAGCACATTCTGCCATTTTCAATCCTCTATGCCGTGTGGCTGGCGATTTTTTATGTTTTCGGGCTTTATGATTTAAGCGTCCTGAAGCCGAAAACCGACCTTTTGTCAAAAATCGGCCAGGGCTTTGCCGTTTGTTTTTTAATTGGCCTGGCTTTTTTCTATCTCATACCCATATTCGGCATAACGCCCAAAACCAATTTATTGATTGACATTTTGGTTTTCGCCGGCCTGGTGCTTTTGTGGCGCCGCGCCTTCTACGGCCTTTTTTCAACCGTTTATCTGCGCAACATCGGCTTTTTGGGCAAAACGGCCCTTTCCGAAAATTTATACCAGACAATAAAAAACAACCCCCAGCTGGGCTACAAACTGGCCGGCTATCTGGAAAAAACCGAAAATATAATCCACCAGATAAAACAAAACAAAATCCAGGTTTTGGTTTTATCCCAAGACATTTCCAAAAATCCGAAAATCGTTCAGGGACTTTACCAGTGTCTGCCCCTGCGAATTGACATTTTAGATCTGGCCCGGGCTTACGAAGCGATACTGCAAAAAATCCCGATTGATTTCGTCAACCAGACCTGGTTTCTGCAAAATCTTTCCGAGGGGGAAAAAATATCTTACGACAAAACCAAAAGAATAATTGACGTTTTTTTGGCAGGGCTGCTTTTAGCAATAACTTCGCCTTTTTGGTTTTTTATATTTTTGGCAATCAAACTTGACGACAAAGGCGCGATTTTTTACAAACAGCAAAGAATCGGCAAAGACAACAGGGTTTTTTGGATTTGGAAATTCAGGTCAATGAAACCGGATGCGGAAAAAACGGGCGCGAAGTGGGCCGAGAAAAACGACCCGCGCATAACAAAAGCGGGCAAAATCTTGCGGAGATTGCATTTTGACGAATTTCCGCAAATGCTCAACGTGCTCAAAGGCGACATTTCCCTGGTAGGGCCCCGGCCGGAGCGGCCGGAGTTTGTGCGCCAGCTGACAAAGCAAATCCCCCACTACCACTTAAGAAACCTTATCAAACCGGGCTTTACCGGCTGGGCGCAGGTCAAATACATCCATTACGCCAGAAACGAGCAGGAAAGCCACGAAAAATTCCAGTATGACCTGTATTACATAAAAAACAGATCCTTTTTTCTGGACCTGGGCATTTTGCTAAAAACATTTCAGTTATTTTTCACCAAAGGATAATTCTTCAAATGCCTCTTTTTTCCGCAAAATCAGGATGCGCAAGTTTTCTCTTCTTTTAATTTCCCAAGAAAACAACAGCTCTGTTTCCATACCTTTTAGAATATCCTTATACTCGTCCTCCAGCCACCAGTCCATATTTACCCTCGCTTCCCCGCCCGGTCTCAAAACCCTCAGAATTTCCTTAACCATTTCTTGCACCATAACTTTTCTTTCTGCGTTATCCGGATATTGATAATCCGCCCAATAAAAAGAAGAGAAGTTCGCCAGACAAAGGTCAAAGCTTTCATCCAAAAAAGGCAAGGCCTCGTTAATGGCGGCTGCTTTATTTTTTCTGGTTCTTCCTTTTTTGACGAAATCATCCCGAAAGCGAAGCACGCTGGTTCTTCCGGACACCTTTGTATCATCTTTTTCCTCCTCCTTGCCCAACATCTTTTCTGCGTCCTCTGTCAAGTACCTGTACATCGGGTCTATTGAGATAATTTTAGTGCCGGGCTTTCCCGCTTCTTGTTGAAACCTCGCCAGACCAGCCCCGATATCCAAAATATCCTTGTTTTCTAAATCTTCTTTGCGCAAACCTAAAAATCTTTTGTACAGCGCAACCCCCCTGTCTATGGGGCAAACTGCTGATTTGTCATAGCTGAACTTCTTACTTTCTTGATTCATAAATGTTTATTGTTTCTTTGACCATTTCTGACAAAGAGAACTCGCCCTGAGCCCTTTGTCTGTTTTTCCCGCCCATTTCCTGGCGCAAGCCGGGGTTTTTTATTAAGTTTGTCAAAGCGGCTACAAAAGCGCCGGCATCGTTGTTTTTAATTAAAAATCCGCAATCCCTGCCAACTGCCTCGGCAATGCCGCCAACGTCGCTGGCAACAATTGGCAGACCCGCGAACATCGCTTCCAAAATCGTTACGGGCAAACCCTCAAATTTTGAGATTAAGACGAAAATATCCAAACCAAACAGAATTTCCCTTGTTTTTTCCGGCGATTTTTCACCCAAAAGAAAAACACTGGTTGATAAATTATTCTTTTGAACAAAACTCTCGCAATCAGCCATCAGCGGCCCGTCGCCGATTAAAACAAATTTTGCCCGCAACAAATCCCCTGTCATTTTTTGGGCAACCGACAAAAAAGCGAGCGGGTCTTTGGGATAAGCAAGCCGCGCCACCATGCCAACGGCAACGTCATCCTTGTTCAACCCAAGCTCTTGCCTAGTTTTTTCCCTTGCCAGTCCCCTGTCCCCTGCGGCAATTGGAAAATCAATGCCGTTTCTGACAACAATCATTTTGTTCGCCTTGGCTATTTTGTTTTTCAAACCGTCGTCAAAAACCTTTTGCGAAACGCAAATTATCCTGGTGGTGATCTTGGCGGCGGACTTTTCCAAAAAAGTAAATAATTTCTGGCCCCAGCCGTATTCTTCCTGATTATAAAAACCCCAGGAATGAACCGTGTAAAATATTTTTTTGGTGCGGCTAAACTTCGCGGCCCATCTTCCTAAAATTCCGGCTTTGGCGGAATGACAATGGACAATGTCGTATTTGCCTTTTTCAATGATTCCGAGCAAAGCGAAAAAAGCCGCCAAATCGCGCCAAGGCGAAATTTCTCTTTTGAGCGATTTGATTTCAAAAACGGCAATCCCCTGCTCTTTTAATTTTTCAACCAGCAGGCCGGCGGCCTGGCACGCAACGCCAACTTCAAAACCGCTGTTTTTCAAGCCCAGCGCCAAATCATAAACAACCCTTTGCGCCCCGCCCCACTCCGATAAAGTGATAATCTGCAAAATTTTCGGCATAATTGATATTTCATTCAAATTAACATAGAATACAACCAATGAAAAGGCGTTTTGACAAATTGCTGGATTGGTTTGGCAAAAAAACCAAAATGGACGTTGCCTATTTGGCCAAAGCCAGCTTGTGGAGTTTTTTGGGCGACGGAGCGGCAACCATTGCCAGCATTCTGCTTTCCGTGGCTTTTGCCAACCTGATGAGCAAAGAAACTTTCGGTTTGTACCGCTACGTGCTTTCGGTGGCGGGCATTTTGACTTTTCCCACTTTGGTTGGCATAAATATGAGCATGGTGCAGTCCGTGGCACGGGGCTTTGAGGGCTCTTTTTTTGACGGGTTGAAAACCAAAATCAAATGGGGCAGTTTTGCCGCGCTTTTTTGCGCCGTAATCGCCGTTTATTACATAACTAAAGCCAACCATACCCTGGCCGTTGCTTTCATCATTGCCGGGTGCTTTTTGCCTTTTATGGATTCGGTTTTGCTTTACCAGTCAATCTGGGCGGGCAGAAAAAACTTCAAAACGCAGAATATTTTCCAGGTTATAGCGCAGGTAATAGCCGTGGCCGTTGTTTTTTTGGTTTTGCTTTTCACCCGCAACATTCTTTTGGTTATTCTGGCCTATTTCGCCGCCTACACTTTTTCCAGGACGCTGCTGCTTTTTATCACCGTTAAAAAAGCGAAAATCAACAGACAAAAAGACGAGAAAACCATTTCTTTCGGCAAACATTTAAGCTTGATGCAGGTGCCGGGCATAATAGCCAACCAAACGGACAAAGTTTTGCTTTGGAGTTTTTTGGGGCCCTCGGCCCTGGCCGTTTATTCTTTCGCCATTTTGCTGCCCGACAACATCCGGACCGTTTTCCGCGATTTGGAAACCGTTATTTTGCCTAAATTCAGCCAAAAACAAAAACAGGAACTGCAAAAAGGCCTGCCCAGAAAAATACTGGTTGTTTTGCCGGTTTTAATCTTGGCGGTTGTCGTTTATGTTTTAATAACCCCCTGGATTTTCAAAATATTTTTTCCCAGGTATCTTGACGCAGTGAAATATTCTCAAATTTATTCTTTGTGCATTATATTTTTCACTTTGCAAGTGCCTTTTACCACCGCCCTCACCTCGCAGCTTGAAAAAAGAAAACTATATTTTTTCAGGTTTTTCGCTCCCCTTTTGCAAATAGCCCTTTTGGCAGTATTCACGCCTCTCTACGGAATTATGGGCGCGATAGCAGCGATAATTTCCTCGCAAATTATCGGGCTTTTGGTTTTGATATTTCTTTTCAAAAAATAACACCTACCTTATTTTATTTTCTGCTTTATTTTTTGGGGCACTAACAGCCAAGCTGCCCGCGCCAAAATGTGAAACATCCCCCGTATTTTCGGATACCCGTACTTTGCAATGGCGTACCAGCGGGCTTTTAAGGCATATTTTTGCTGGGAATTGCCGGAAAAAGAAATTGAGTTTGGCGACATCCGCCATTGCAAAAGTTTTTCCGCCAGGTTGGCCACCGGATATTTGGCGGCCAAGCGCAAGACCAATTCGTAGTCCTGGGCTTTTTTGAATTTTTCATCGTAAAAACCCTCTTTGTCCAAAACCGATTTTAGCATAAACAAAGACGAATGGATAAATTGATTGTTGAAAAGCAATCCTTTTTTAATGTTTTGATAATCCAAAGCCAGATTTTTCTCTCCGATTATTTTGCCCCCGCTGTCAATGACAAAAGCCAAAGAGCCACAAAGGACCGTTTCGGGATTTTTTAGCATAAAGTCAAACTGCTTTTCAAGCCGTTCGGGCCGGGCAATGTCATCGTCGTCCATACGGGCGATAAATTTGCCCGAGGCCAGGCAAAGAGCTTTGTTGAGCGACCTGGTCAGGCCCAAATTTTTTCCATTGTTGATAATTTTAATCCGTTCGTCTTTTTTTTGGAAAGCTTGCAAAATTTCCGTGGTTCGGTCGGTTGAACAGTCATTGACAATCAAAAACTCAAAGTCGGCCAATGTCTGGCTTAAAATGCTGTTAATGGCTTCTTTTATGTGTTCTTGGCCGTTATGGCTTGCCATTATAACTGAAACCAAAGGATTGTGGTTTTGCTGGTTTTGCGATAACATATAAATATGATATGCGGATAAAAGAAAAAATAAAAAATATTCTGCTTTGGAGCCAAAAATACACGAAAACCGATATGCTTTACGTGGCCCGGGGCGGCTCCTGGCTCCTGGCCAGCCAGCTGGTCAACTTTATAGCTAACGTTGTTTTAACGATAGCTTTGGCCAACCTGCTGCCGCCCCAAACTTACGGCCTTTACCGCTACGTTCTGTCAATTGTGGTTATTTTGGCAATTCCCTGTTTATCGGGAATGAACTCGGCTGTTTTAAGGGCCGCCTCCAAAGACGAAAACGACAGTTTCTTGCCGGCTTTAAAAACAAAAATAAAGTGGGGAACTCTGGGCGGGCTGGCCTCCCTGCTGGTCGGACTGTATTATTTTTCCCAGGGCAATTCTACTTTAACTTTTTGCTTTTTGATATCGGCCTGTTTTATCCCGCTGATGAATCCTTTCGGACTTTACGAATCGTTTTTGGCGGGCAAAAAAAGATTTGATTTGCAAAGCCTGTACGGCATTGTCAACCAGGCGGTGTCCGCCGGGCTGATGATATTGGTTTTGTTTTTAACCAGGAATATTTTTTTGGTCATTTTGGCTTATTTCGTTTCCTGGACCGGACTTTATCTGATTTTCACCGTTATCACAATAAAAAAATGGAAATTAAAAGCGCAAAACCCCGACGAAGAAACGCTCGCTTTCGGCAAACATTTAAGTTTGCTTGACGTTTTGTCAACAATTAACAGCCAGATTGACAAAGTGATAATGTGGCATTTTCTGGGAGCCGGGCCGGTGGCGATTTATTCCATTATCATGAATGTGCCCGACAAAATCAAGGACTTGCTCAAAACCATCGGTTCTTTGGCTTTCCCCAAGCTGAGCAGCCGGTCCATGGAAGAACTGAAAAAATCAGTGCCGCAGAAAACCCTGATGCTTTTCCTTCTGGCAATTCCAGTGATGCTTGTTTATATATTAGCTGCCCCCTGGCTTTACAAAACATTTTTTCCCAAATATGCTTCCTTCGTAATCTATTCGCAGGTCTACGCTTTAATCTTTCTGACTTTCCCCCGGCTTTTGTTCGGCACAAGTTTAACCGCACAAAAACAAACCAGGTCCTTGTACATTGCTTCTTTTATTTTAGGGCCCACCTATATCGTTTTGCTTTTAATTTTGACGCCGATTTTTGGCATTTGGGGGGCTATTAGCGCTTTTCTGGCGATTGAAGCAATGAATTTTATGACAAACTATTTGCAATTTAAGCGAATGAAATAATCGATGTTTCTCGTATCGTTTTCCAGGCCTTTGCCTTTTTTGGGAGTTTCAAAAGCAATAAAAATATCTTTTGTTTGGGACAAGCCGACTAAGAGACCTTTCAGCCATTTCAAATCAAAATCGCTCTGCCACAAATCCAAATGTTTGTCGCCAATGCCCTGCGTGTCGCCAATGCCGCAAATATGGAAATAAAACGGCTGTAAATCGCTGATTAAGCCCCGCGCGAACTGCTCGGGTTCTTTTTTTTGCGCCACAGCCGATGAAAAAGCGTGCCCCACATCCAGACAAATTTCAAAGCCGCACTGTTCATGAATAAATTCCAGCTGCTCTTTTGAATAACCGAAGCAACTAACCCCGCCGGTCTTCTTAACAAAACCTATTTTGGGCATATTTTCCATTAAAACTCGCCGGTCTTTTAATTTTTGCGCTTCTTTTTGAAAAATTTCGCTTGAATCCCCTACTCCGGCATGCGTGATAATAAAAGGGCTTCGCAGATAATCGGCTGTTTTGACAATCTGCTCTTTCCAGATTGCCAGATTTTTTTCATTGAGATTGAAAACGTCAAAATCGTGGCTGGTGTGCGGGCTGTGCACCATAACCGGAATTTCGTTTTGCGCGAAAACGTCAAAATCAGCAAACCGGAACGAATCCGGCACCAAATATATTTCAATAAAATCAATCAAACCCCGCTTTTGCAGGGCTGTTGCCTCGCCAAACCAATCTTTGTTAATGCTCCAAATTTTCAAGCCGTATTTAAGCATCTATCAAATCCCAGTTTAATGGCGTTGCTTTTTCAATGTCTTTGGCGGCTTTTTTGCCGATTATCCGGCTGAAATATTTTACTTCCAGGCCGTTTGCCGGCCGAAAACTGGCCACGTTCTCTTTGGAAAAAACTTCGCCTTTTTTCACGTCCTTTATCACCCAAAGCGACCTTCTAAAAACAATGTTTTCTTTTTCGCTCTCAGTTGGGCTTAAATCCGGCTTGCCCAGGGCTTTTTCAACTTCTCTTATTTCTTTTACCATTTTTGCAAATTCCTGCGGCTCCAAAGAAAAAGCCGCGTCCGGGCCGCCGTCCGTTCTGTTCATAATAAAATGACGCTCAATCACTTTCGCTCCCAAAGCAACGGCGGCCGGGCCCGAAGACGTGAGCAGGCTGTGGTCGGAAAGCCCGACAATATGTTCGGGAAAATGTTTTTTGATTTCCAGGATATTGAGCAAATTCAAATCCTCGGGCTTTGTCGGGTAAGCGCTCACGCAATGCAAAATGGCAATGTCCTTTGCGTTGTTTTCTTTTAACACGGTTATTGCCTGGGACAATTCCTCGAAAGTGGTCATTCCGCGTGATATGATCACCGGCTTTCTGGTTTGAGCCGCTTTTTGCAAGAATAAAACGTCCGTTGCCTCAAAAGAAGCGATTTTTACGCAGGGGCAATTCATCTTTTCCAGAAAATCAATTGAGGTTGCGTCGTAGGGCGTGCCGATTAAAGGCACTTCGTATTGCCAGGCGGTTTTTTCCAGCTCGGCGTGCCACTCCCAGGGCGTTTGGGCAATCTGGTAAAGCTGGTGCAGGGTCCGGTTTTTCCAAGCGTCGTTGACTTTCACCTGGAAGGGGTCTTTGTTTGAATCCAGGGTCATTGTGTTTGGAGTGTATGTCTGGATTTTAACAATGTCAGCTCCGGCTTCGCACGCGGCTATAACAAGCGTCTTGGCTTTTTCAAAATCGCCATTATGATTGGCTGACAACTCGGCGATAATCAAAGCCGGGTGGCCCTCGCCAACCGTTTTATTTTTGATTTTAAATTCTTTTGCCATATGTCAAATAACCAAATAATATTTCCCCCAGACGCCGTCCTGACCCTTTAACGCAAACCCCAGTTTTTCAAACAGTTTCTGCGAAGCGATGTTTTCCTGGTGGATTTCAGCCAGTAATGTCTTCATTCCCGCTTTCTTGGTTTGTTTTATCAGCAACTTCAAAGCTGCTTTGCCGACTCCCCTGCCCTGAAATTCTTTTAAGATTGCGATGCTAACTACTGCCTGCTGATTTTCTTTTGCATCAAACCGAACCTGACCAATCGGAGTTTTGTTTTGGCAAACAACAAAAAGGCGCTTTTCATTCAAACCCAGAATAATGGGCATAATCCAGCTGACATGCTCTTGCCATTCAATAACTCTGTTTGTCTGAAAAAACCTGAAAACCTCGGGCTGGCTGTTTCGCAAGTGCCACAAAAATTCAATGTCGCTGAAATCAGCTTTTTTTAATTTTATTTTCATAAACCGGCTTTTTTTGGGCGAGGAAAGTGATTTTGAGGAGTATCCGCAGGCAAAATGCTTGGTTTCGCCGCAGGCGAAATTTTGCCGAGGACTAAGCGAGCCCGTCGCAGGAGCGGGCGAGCGGCTCCTCAAAATTACCTTTCCGAGCCCCCTGATTAATTAAGGCGCTGGAAGCCCGCGTGCGCAACCGGGCCTTCCAGTAATTGTTCAACCTTATTGCCGGCAATGGCCTGGCTTAAAATTGAAAAAGCCTCATCAACCGCTTTTAAGTATTCGTTAACATGCTCTTTCTTAAACGCCAAAGAAACATACACTCCTGCTGAGGCCAAAACATTTCTTTTTAGCATTTCCTGGGTAAATAAAGTTCTAATTGCCTGGCCGTTGGCATAATCAAAACCCAAGTGCAGCATTGCCGGCATTCCTTCAACGTGCAGTTTAATGCCGTGCTTTTGCGCCATTTCCAAAAGCCCTTGCTTTATTTCCAAACCAGTTTTTTCCAAATACTCCGGCACTTTTTCTTTTATCATTTTGTTAATAGTGGCCAAGGCAGCGGTAGGGCCAATTCTTTCTGTCCAATAAGTGCTGGATATAAAGCTGGTCTGGGCTGCCTGTATTATATCTTTCTTGCCGATAATCGCGCCCATAGGAAAGCCGTTGGAAATGCCCTTGGCAAACACTGCCATATCTGGCATTACGTTCATCTGCAAGTGCGCCCCGCCGATATTAAACCTAAAACCCACTGTTATTTCATCAAAAATCAAAACTGCCTTAATTTTATCAGCAATCTCCCTCACTTTTTTTACAAACCCGGTTGTATCAAGCTGAAACTTCATCGGCTCCATTACAATAACGCCAACATCGCTGTTGCTTGCCACAATACTTTCCAGTTCTTCAATTTTATTAAAATGAAACGGCAGCATTGTGCCAGCCAATCCTCTAGGCACGCCGTTTGGCTCAAGGCCAGCCAGCAAATGCCCGTCCAAATTTTTATCGTTGGCCAAATTGGCCGACAAATACCAATCTTGCCAGCCATGATATCCGCAAAAAGCAATTTTATCTTTGCTAGAATAAGCCCTGGCAACTCTAACAGCCACTGCCATTGATTCTCCGCCAGTTCTGGCATAGCGCACCATGCCTGCCCAAGGGTGTATTTGCAAAAGTAATTCGGCTAACTCCACTTCTTCTTTGCAGTTTAAAGTGTTCATCGAGCCGTTATCAATCGCCTGTTTGACTGCTTTGTCAACATCATCGTCTGCATAGCCCAAAATACACGCGCCAATGCCCATATAGGAAAAATCCAGATACTTGTTTCCGTCCAAGTCCCAAACATAACAGCCTTTGGCTTTTTCATAATAGCTTGGCCATAAATCTGGCAAAAACATTTCTGGCCGCTTGCTCAACAATTGCGTGCCGCCTGGAATTATTTCTTTTGCTCTTTTGTAAAGCTCAATGCCTTTTTTATTTTTTTCTTTTAAACTCATAGTATTAAAGTTTTTTTCCTATAATAATTTGATGTTTTTCTCCTCCGCTCTCGTCAATCTCCTCAAAGATAATTTCAAATCCTGCCTCTTGAATAATTTCTCTGTTTTTCTCAGGCCCATAATGACTCCAGTACATTTGTGTTCCATGAAAATTCTCTTCTCCTTCCCACTCCGAAGCTCCCATAGTCACAAGAATTAATCCACCTTGGCAAAGAAAAGAATTGATTTTGTTAAAGATTTTTTGATGGGTTTCCTTTGGAACATGAAAAATCGCATAAAAAGAAACAACTGCATCAACTTGATACTCATTATCTTTTAAATTCGACATGTCCCTAACCTCAAAATTTCCTTGAGGCAAATTTTTTCTCGCTAAATCTATCTGCTTATCAGAAATATCAATCCCTATCACTTTGCATCCTTTTTCAATCAAATATTTATCAACAGGAACTCCCGCCCCACAACCAATGTCTAGCACTGTTGAATTTTCTTTCAATAGATTTTCTAATTTCTCAAGATAAAATATGCTGCTAAAATCACCGCGCTGGTTTGAATAATTCTCTGCAACTTTATTATACCCTTCTTTTACCATTTCCTGCTTCATAATTTATCTTCTTTTATTGATTTTAATAATCCTTCGTTGCGCCCTATGCCTTGGTTTATTTTCAACAGCTCGGGCTTTTGCCCGAATAATTTTAGCATATCGTCCAGGCCAAAAAACTTTTTTATCGGATACAAATAGCCATAAATTTTTCTTATTAAAATCAAGTCCTTTGGCTCGTCCAAAGTCAGGCGCAAAGCCGACAAATCCCGGCCCTTTCTTTTGACATTGCCCAGCCGGAAAATTTCAGGATGTTTGGCAATGTACGGAGTAACGTGTTCTCTTTCCGATTTCAGTTTGGCATTTTCCCGGCATTTTCCCAGCGTTTTGAAGCTGAAAACCTCAACGTCCAGGCCGTCGGGAAAAGTGGGCGGCCGGACATTGCTTACGTAATCAAACTTTTTCTTGTTTCTTAAATAAAACTCTATCACCTGTTCGACCACAACCCTGTCAAGCAGCGGGCAATCAGCGGTAATGCGAACAATCGGGTCAAGGCCAAACTGTTTTGCCGCGTCATAATACTGCTTTAATAATTCGCCTGTTCTGCCCCGATGAACCAAACATTTGTGTTTTTTGCCGATTTTTTCTAAAATGCCGTCTTCTTCTTTATCAGTAGTGGCTAAAACTATCTTTTTGGGAGAATAATGAATTTTTTTCACCCTTTCCAAAACATGTTCAATAACATATTTGCCCTGGATTTTTTTAAGCATTTTTTTTGGCAAACGGGTTGAACCGGTTCTGGCCTGAACGATAATGCCTAACATAAATTAAAATTTTCAATTTTCAATTATCAATTTTCAAACAAACGGATTTCTTAATGGCTAAGGCAATTTTCAGGGTTTCAATGCCTCGCTGCAAGCCGCTTGACGGATTTTTTTTTGCTTTCAAACACTGCAAAAATTCTTTTGCTTCCGCCAGATAAGTCGTATTCCAGTCAAAATTTTCAATTTTATCAATGGTTTGCCATTTCTTTTCCGCGGCTGGAAACAAATCCAGTTTCGCGCTGCCCAAATCCCAAACCAATGCGCCCTTTTCGCCGATTATTTTTAAGTGCCGGGAATAATCTCTCTGCAAGTAATCCATGTGAACCTGGCCGATAATGCCGTTTTCAAATTGCAAAATCGCTTCAACGTAATCCTCGGTTTCAATTTTCAAATTGCTTTGTTTTGCTGTCAAACCGAAAACCTTTTTAACTGGCCCGAACAAATTATACAAAGAATTGATTTCGTGGATATCGTCCAATAAAATGCCCCCGCCCAGCGCTTTTTTGGCGGAATATGACTTGGAATAATCGGTTTTCGGCCGCCAGTCAGGCAGATATTGGCCGAATTCCGCCCGAACCCCCCAAACCTTGCCCAGCGTTTTTTTTGCCAAAAGCGCTTTGATTTTTTGAAACTGAGGGTGGAAATCAATGTTATAACCCGTCATTATCGGCTTTATGTTTTGGCCTGCTTTTTGCAATTGGCCCAAGCCCGCCAATGTGTGGCTCAGCGGCTTTTCAATGAACATTGGGGTTTTTGTTTTGGCAACATCCAAAGCAATCTTCATATGTGTGGAACTTGGCGAGCAAATAAAAACCGCGTCCCATTTTTCTTTTAAGGCTTGCTTTAAGCTCGGCCGAAACCCGACCCCCCCGAAACTGGGACTCGGATTTTTGGAGGTCGGGTTTCTAAAACTCGGGTCAATTGCGCCAATTTGCTTAACGCCAAGGGTTTGCAGGTTTTTGATATGCCTCCTGCCGATTGAGCCCACTCCCGCCACCAGAATTTTATAATCAGTTTTTGTTGACATTGATGATTTCTTTTACGGTTTCAATCACATATTCCACTTCTTCGTCCGTTAATTTGGGAAACAAAGGCAATGTTATGGCCTGGTCGTAGTATTTTTCCGCTATTGGAAAATCGCCTTTTTTATAGCCGAAGGTTTTTTGGTAAAAAGGCATATAATGCACCGGCACGTAATGAACCTGGCATTTTATCCCCTTTTCCGCCAGTTTTTCAAAAATTTCCTTGCGGCTGATTTTTAATTTTGCCAAGTCAAACTGCACGGGATAAATGTGCCAGGCGGTTTTGGCAAAGCTTTCTTCTTTTATTAAAATGATTTCCGGAATGTCCTTGAACGCTTCCTGGTATTTTTTTACTATTTCCCTTCTCCGGGCGACGAATTTATCCAGTTTTTTAAGCTGGGAAATCCCCAGGGCGCAATGAATGTCGGTTAAACGGTAATTGTATCCCAGCTCCTCGATTTCATAATACCAGGGCCCGATCTCGGGCTTTTTAACAATGCCGTGGTGCCGGAAAGTTTTTAATTTTCGGGCAAACTGTTCGTTGTCAGTCAAAACCATTCCGCCCTCGCCCGAAGTTATGGTTTTTACGGGATGAAAACTTAAAATAGTCAGGTCTGCCAAGGAGCCGACTTTTTTGCCTTTATATTCGGAACCCAGGGCGTGCGCACCGTCTTCCACAACCAATAAATTATGTTTTTCGGCGATTTCTTTAATCGCGTCGAAATCGCAGGGCTGGCCCGCAAAATCCGTAATGGCGATGGCTTTGGTTTTAAAATTTATTTTTCCTTCTATTTTAGCGGGGTCGATATTTAGGGTATCGCTTTTAATGTCGCAAAAAACAGGAATGCCCCCGCAATAAACAGCCCCGTTGGCCGTGGCGGAGAAAGTCATCGGAGTAGTGACAACCTCATCGCCTTTTTTTATGCCCAAAACAAAATAAGCGCCGTGCAAAGCGGAAGTGCCCGAAGAAAAAGCGACTGCGTATTTTGCGTTGCAATAATCGGCGATTGAGCGCTCAAATTCGTCCACCTTGGGCCCGCAGGTAAGCCAGTCGCTTTTTAACACCTCGACCACAGCCGCAATGTCGTCGTCGCTGATCCACTGTTTGCCATAAGGAATTAACATAAAATTTGTAAATTATTGGATAATTTCCTTCAGTTCTTCTTTCGTGAGCCACCGGGTATTTTTATCGCTGGTGTATTGAAAACCGTCCGGCAATGGTTTGCCTTCATTCTCTGTTTTGAATTCGCCCCAAAAAGGAAACTCCGGCTCAATGGTAAAGTAATTGTCGTGCTCTTTTACGTGTTTTGCTTCTTCCGCGGTAATGAGCGCTTCGTGCAGTTTTTCGCCGGGCCGAATGCCGATAATTTCTTTTTTGGCTTCCGGCGCCGCAACTTCCGCCAAATCCATTATTTTCATTGAGGGAATTTTAGGCACGAAAATTTCACCGCCCCTCATAAGTTCCAGGCATTTTACCACAAATTCCACGCCCTGCTCCAGGGTTATCCAAAAACGGGTCATTTTTTCGTCGGTGATGGTTATTTTGCCGGTTTTCGCCTGCTCTCTGAACAACGGCGCAACCGAGCCGCTTGAGCCAACCACATTACCGTATCTGGTGCAGGCAAACCTGGTGTTGTTTTTGCCCGCGTACGAATTGCCCTGAACGATTATTTTTTCCATTACCATTTTGGAAGCCCCGTATAAATTAACCGGATAAACCGCTTTATCGGTGCTCAAAGCAATAATTTTTCCAACGCCAGCGTCAATCGCCGCTTCCACGATATTTATGGCTCCCTGAATGTTTGTTTTTATTGCCTCAATGGGATTGTATTCGCAAACCGTAATGTGTTTTAAGGCGGCAGCGTGAACCACAATATCGACGTCTTTCATCGCTCTTTTCAAGCGGTCTTTGTCCCTTATGTCGCCGATAAAAAACCGCAAACGCTCGTCCTGGAATTTTCTCTCCATTTCCACCTCTTTTAGCTCGTTTATGTCAAAAACCCGAATGGCTTTGGGGCTATATTTTGCCAAAACCACTTCCACGAATTTTGAGCCAAAAGATCCGACTCCGCCGGTGAGCAAAATTGTTTTGTTGTTTAGTACCATATGTTTATGTTTTTGTGTTATTTGCTCTATACTACTACTTTTGAATTAGTTTTTCAATTTCCGAAACGATTTTCGCAACAGCCCCGCCACTGAGACCACCCGCGAATTTTTGCAGATACCGGCTTTGTTTTTCTTTATCCAATGGAAAATCGCTGAATGTTTTTTGCGGCAGTTCTCTGATTATTTCCGCAATGCTTTTTAAGTACGAAACGCCGAGAAAACCGAAAAAATCGTTCTCTTTTTCCAGAATGGTTTGCCACAGAACATTGCGGATATCCTTCCAGTCCGAAACGTCGGGAGCAATGCAAACGTTGCTCACCCCCATTGCCGCCGCTTCAATGGCGGCCGTGGAGTAAAAATTAAAACAGACATCGGCGACGGAAAAACACTCAATTATCGTTGACGGATAAAAGCCCCCGTCAAAAAGGATTTTATCCGCCATTTTAATTAAATATTTTTTAGCCGGGTCCTTTTTACGGCATTTAACCAGAAGAAAACAGTTATTTCGCTCGCAAAACCGCTTAATCGCCAAAGAAACCCGAAAATCGTTTTCTTTTCCCATAACCTGTTTTATCCATCTTTTATTGAACGAAAAAAGCGCCAAAGGCAGCTGCGAAAAAACATTATGCCAGCCAAAAACATACTTTGTCCAAAATCTGTCAATACTCGAACCAAAAGGAAAGGGCAGCAGCAAAACCACTTTTTTGCCCGCTCCAATCCCCCATTTTTTTCTTACGGCAGTCGGGTCAATAATGGATTTTTGCTCGGCCGTCCAAAAACCAACTGGTTTTACCCTCTCCCGGAGCTTTTTCTCAAACTCCGAAAAATTTTCTTCTTTTGTTTTGCCTGCTTTTTTCAAATACTCAAACATCCATTCCAGCCATTCAGAAGAATAAACAAAAAACCTGTCGGGCATCGAAAGGTTTTTCCCCGAGTGCGGGCCGCTGTCAAACCCGTTTTGCAAAGCCGCCCAAAAAACGCCTTTTTTGGCAAGCTCCTCCCTTAAATTGAAGTGCGCCTCGATAAAATCCAGAGAAAAAACAAGCTCAATGCTGTTTTGCAAAACTTTATCAATAAAATCCCGCTCGCTTGAAAATTCCAAAGAAAAAACCTGGCCGTTGCGAAAAAACGGAGTTTGCGCAATGTCGGGAAACTGGTAGCCCTTTGAGCCGCCTTTTGGCTGGCTGTAATCGTGCAAACAAAAAACACTATGCCCTTTTTGCAAAAAGCCGTCTATCACCGGGCCAAATGACCTGAAATAAACGTTTCTGGCAATTAAAAAACCGATTCTCATAATTTTATAAATATCCTTTGCACTCCACTGCTACGTAGCAGTGGAGTGCAAAGGATATCTCTTAAAGTTTTTTTATGACAATTTCCTGGTCGGGGTAAACAAATAATCTTTCCACCAGCAAACGCCAAAAAAAGTTATGCTTTTTTGAACGCCTCTTCAAACCGCTTTCGTAAAATCTTGACCAAACGATGTTTTTTTGCGAAAACAAAAGCTTGTCCAGTTTTTTTTCGCTCAGAAAATTTATTGATTTCAAAAAACCGAGCGGTTTTCTCATCAGCCATAAATAAAAATAGCCGAAAATTTTGGGCAAAAACGTGGGAAAAGCCATTTTGTAATGGTTTTCCGCGGGGAATGCGTAGTTGGGAAGGCCGATGTGGATATGGCCTCCGGGCTTGACAACCCTGACCATTTCTTGCAGACATTTTTCAACATTTTGCACGTGTTCCAAAACAGTGAAACAATGGACGAAATCAAACTGGTTAGGAGCAAAACTCATTTGCTCGCCGAATTCCTGTTTGAAGTTAGATGAGCTGACTCCGGTTTCTCTGCACTTTGCCACGATAATGGAAAATTCTTCCTTGTCCGGCTCGATGCCGAAAACCTCTGCTCCGAATTTTTCAGCCAGAACAACTGCCAAGCCGCCGGTGCCCGCCCCGAAAACAAGGTGCTTTTGCCCGGTAAAATCAACATTGAGCATTTTCTGCCAATACTCCATTTTTGCCATTTCCCAATCCTCCTCGTTGAGCCGCTCTTTGGCTCTTTGCTCAAAATCGTTAAGGCCGCACGACTTGTAGTATTTTTCGTAGTAAGCGATTATTTTGTTTTGCAGCTCAGGCGAATATTGAAACATCATATTTTTTGAAAAACCAGCAAAATCGCATGGCCGGTTATGCGGGCAAACAACAGGCTGAAAAACAGCCGGAAACATCTGGCGGCAAAATTGCGGCTTTGGTAAACTTTTTGCCAGAAACTATGCCCGAAAGAAATTTCGTCTTTCAGCCCCTTTATCGCGTCAAACGGCTTTTTCATTTTAAGGGAAAAACCCAAACTTTCAAGCTCTTTGATAATGTTTTTCTCGGAAAAAATAAACTCATAAAAATTCTTCTCCCCCTGTGCTTCGTAATTCGCATAATCTCCTCTTTTCGCTTTCCATTTTCGCAAAGGGTTTAACCAGGGAAAAGTCAAAAACAAATAACCGTTTTTTTTCAAAACCCTTTTTGCTTCCACTAAAATCAGCGAGTGGTCGGTGAAATGTTCAATCACACCCAGCGACCAGTAGCCGTCAAAAAAATCATCGGGAAAATCCAGGCTTCTCACGTCCCCTGCCTTTATTTTAAGCCCGGAAAAATGTTGGTTGATTTTTGCTATTGTTTTTTGGGCAAAATCAATTCCGAAAGCGTCGTAGCCCCAGGCCTCCAAACCGAAAACATTTTGCCCCAAGCCGCATCCTCCTTCCAAAACCCTGGCCCCTTTTGGCAAAAAACGGCTGCTGGCTTTTTTAACCAGCAAATTGTTCTTGCCTGCTTTAACCTGCCCGACAAAATCACCGGCCTGCCAGTGGCTGTCCCAAAAATCAGCCGTGGCCTTCGCCTCCACAACAACTATTCTTTGGTTTGCCTGGTCGTAAAAATTCATAATTGTTCCAGCAGTTTGTTAAGCCACTCCGCGCCCTTTTCTTTTATGTCTTTGTCGTGCATGCAAAAAAAGCCGTTTTTGTCATCGATAAATCCAATGCCCTGCATCGGCTCACAGCTGTCCTGCATATAGCGCGAAGAAATTACCTTTTTTATGCTGGTTTTTTGAAGCGCCTCGCAGGTTTTTTTGCTCCAAACATTG